>NZ_BADA01000263.1 GCF_000333395.1 Microbacterium sp. B19 | reverse complement strand
GCGGCACGCAGATCATCCTCGCGGCGCAGACGACGGACGGGGCCAACCCCGACACCGATCAGATGCAGCAGGCCGTGACGATCATCCGCCAGCGCGTCGACGCCTCGGGCGTCGGCGAGGCAGATGTCGCGACCGAGGGCGGCCGCAACATCGTCGTGCAGATCCCGGGCCAGGCCGACGAGGCGACGCGTCAGCGCATCCAGAGCTCGGCCCAGCTGCAGCTGCGCGCGGTGCTCTACACCGGCTCGCCCGCGACCTCGTTCGTCGGCCAGGACGGCCAGAACACGCCGTACCCGACCCCCGACCCGTCGCTTCCGTCCACGCCCACCGCGTCGCCGACCAACGGCAGCGACCTGTCCTGGATCACGCCCGCGCTGCAGGCGCAGTTCCTGGCGTACGACTGCGCGAACCCCGCCAACAACCCCGCGCAGGCACCGGCCGACCAGCCGCTCATCACCTGTGACGACAGCGGTTCGGTGAAGTACATCCTCGGCCCCGTCGAGCTCGACGGCACCGACATCAGCAACGCCACGAACGGCCAGGAGCAGAACACCGGCCAGTGGGCCGTCAACCTCGTGTTCAACGACCAGGGCACGCAGAAGTTCGCCGAGATCAGCCAGCGCCTCTACGGTGCGCAGGCGCCGCTGAACCAGTTCGCGTTCGTGCTCGACGGTTCGGTGCTGTCGGCCCCGTCGATGAACGGCATCATCGTCGACGGCCGCCCCAGCATCACAGGCAGCTTCACGCAGGCGACGTCGAAGGCCCTCGCCGACCAGCTCAAGTACGGCGCGCTGCCGTTGAGCTTCACGGTCGTGAGCTCGGACACCGTCTCGGCGACGCTCGGATCGCAGCAGCTGCAGGTCGGCTTCATCGCGGGCCTCATCGGTCTCGGTCTCGTCGCGATCTACTCGCTGATCGTCTATCGCGCATTGGGCACGGTGATCATCGCCTCGCTCGGGGTCATGGCGGTGCTGACCTACGTCACGCTCTGCATCCTGGCCTGGCGCATGGGCTTCCGCCTGTCGCTCGCCGGGTCGCG
>NZ_BADA01000264.1 GCF_000333395.1 Microbacterium sp. B19 | reverse complement strand
CTGCACACGCACCTCGTGGTGCGCGAGGACGCCCTGTCGCTCTTCGGTTTCGAGACGCGTGAAGAGCTGACGGTCTTCACGCAGCTGATCGGCGTCACCGGTGTCGGCCCCAAGTCCGCGATGGGCGTGCTGTCATCCCTGACGGTGCCGCAGATCGCGCAGGCGGTCACCGACGACGACGACGCCCCGTTCAAGCGCGTCTCGGGCATCGGACCGAAGACCGCGAAGCTCATCGTCGTGCAGCTCGCCGGCAAGCTCGCCGTCCCCGCCGCGCAGGCTCCCGCCGCGGTCGCGCCGCACGGCCAGGTCCCGCTGCAGGTCACGCAGGCCCTCATCGGGCTCGGGTGGAGCGAGCGCGTCGCGGCCGAGGCCGTGGCATCCGTCGCCGAGAACGCCGCCGAGGCCGACCGGGCCTCGGTGCAGGCGCTGCTGCGCCTCACGCTCGCGCTGCTCGGCCCCGCGCGGAAGGAGCCCGTCGGTGGCTGACGTCGTCCGCGACGCCGGAACGCCCGACGACGAGACCGAGCTCGCGATCGAGGGGGCGTTGCGTCCCACGTCGCTCAGCGAGTTCGTCGGCCAGCAGAAGGTGCGCGGCCAGCTGCAACTCCTGCTCGACGCCGCGCGTATCCAGCAGCGCTCGCCCGATCACATCCTGCTCTCGGGCCCGCCGGGACTCGGCAAGACGACGCTCGCGATGATCGTGGCGCACGAGAGCGGCCGCCCGCTGCGCCTGTCCAGCGGCCCGGCGATCCAGCACGCGGGCGACCTCGCCGCCCTGCTGTCGTCGCTCACCCCGGGCGAAGTGCTGTTCATCGACGAGATCCACCGCATGGCGCGCTCCGCCGAAGAGATGCTGTACCTCGCGATGGAGGATTTCCGCATCGACATCATGGTCGGAAAGGGCGCCGGGGCGACGAGCATCCCGCTCGACCTCGCCCCCTTCACTCTCGTCGGCGCGACGACGCGCGCCGGACTCCTGCCGAACCCGCTCCGCGACCGCTTCGGGTTCACGGCACACCTCGAGTACTACGAGCCGGAAGAGCTCGAGCTCGTCGTGTCGCGCTCGGCATCCATGCTCGACGTCGGCCTTCCGGGCACCGCCCGCGCCGAGATCGCCCGCCGCTCGCGCGGGACGCCGCGTATCGCCAACCGTCTGCTTCGCCGCGTGCGCGACTTCCTCGTCGTCCACGGTCCCTCCACCGGGACGGATGCCGGCGACGCCGACGTCCGCACCGTCGACGCCGCTCTCGACCTGTACGACGTGGATGCCATCGGCCTCGACCGGCTCGACCGGGCGGTGCTCGACGCGCTGGTGCGGAGGTTCCGCGGCGGGCCCGTGGGTCTGAGCACGCTCGCCGTGGCCGTGGGGGAGGAGCCCGAGACGATCGAGTCGGTCGTCGAGCCGTATCTCGTGCGCATCGGCTTCATGGGGCGCACCCCACGGGGCCGCGTCGCCACCCCCGAGGCGTACGACCACCTCGGCGCTCCCCACCCCGACGGGCTGCTCCGTTTCAGTCAAGGGGGATGACCTATACTCGGCGAGGGATTCCCCGACCCCTTAGGCAGTGCCGCACGGCGCGCCTGAATCGAAAGGTGCACCGCCTCCATGGATTTCGCGAGCTTCTTCAGCCAGTACGGCCTGATCATCCTGCTGATCGGCCTGTTGGTCTTCATGTTCTACAGCTCGCGCCGCCGCATGCAGAAGCAGAAGCTCGAGCAGGAGGAGAAGGCGCGCCAGACCGTGGCCGGCGCCGAGGTGCTGCTGCAGGGCGGTCTCTACGGCACGATCGTCGAGTACGACGCTGAAGACCTCGACAAGCCCGCCCAGGTGGAGATCGCCCCGGGCGTCGTCATCAAGGTGCACAGCCAGGCCGTGCTGCGGGTCGTGG
>NZ_BADA01000265.1 GCF_000333395.1 Microbacterium sp. B19 | reverse complement strand
ATTCGTCCCTCGCTCAGGTCGAGGTCGACGCCGACACCGCGCGCAAGGTGTTCCGTCTCATCGATGCGCTCGAAGACAGCGACGACGTGCAGAACGTCTACACGAACTTCGACATGAGCCCCGAGGTCGCGGCCGAACTCGAGAACGACGAGTAAGGGCGCGCCCTTCGCCGGAACACGGCCCTCGCGCTTAGCGTGGGGGCCGTGTCTCGTTCTCTGCGTGTCCTCGGCATCGACCCGGGTCTGACGCGCTGCGGCATCGGCGTGGTCGACGTGTCGCCCGACCGCACGGCATCCCTCGTTCACGTCGGGGTGGTCCGCTCGGCCGTCACGGATCCGATCGAGAAGCGCCTCGCGACGATCGCGGCCGGCATCCGCTCGGTCCTCGCCGCGCACGATCCGCACGTGGTCGCGGTCGAGCGCGTGTTCGCGCAGAACAACCGGCACTCGGTGATGGGCACCGCGCAGGCGAGCGGCATCGCTCTGCTCCTCGCGGCCGAGCACGGCATCCCCGCCGCCACGCACACGCCCAGCGAGGTCAAGGCCGCGATCACCGGCTACGGCTCCGCCGACAAGCTGCAGGTGCAGACGATGGTCGCGCGCGTGCTCCGGCTCGACGCGCTCCCACAACCGGCCGACGCCGCGGACGCGCTCGCTCTCGCCCTGTGCCACGCCTGGCGCGGGGGAGCGGCGACGGTCCCGACCGGAGGCGCACTCACTCCCGCACAGAAAGCGTGGCGGGATGCCGAGAAGCGGCAGCCATCCACAGGGACGCGTGTCGCTCGAACAAAGGTCCGAACCGGCGCGTAGGCTCGTCGCATGATCTCTTCGCTGCAGGGTGTCGCCGCGCACGTCGGCGACGATGCGCTCGTCGTGGTCGTCGGGGGAGTGGAGCTCGATCCGTTCATCGTCACCTTGGCGATGCTGATCCTGCTCCGCGGCATCACGCTCGGCGTGAGCCAGGGCAAGACCCTCGCCGGTCTCCCCGAGGCGTTCCGTTACGTCGGCTCGGCCCGCTGGGCCGGCATCCCCGCCGCGATCTGGATCACCGGCATCCTGTTCCTCGTCGCCGGGCTCGTCCTCCGCTACACCGCCTGGGGTCGTGCGCTCTACGCGATCGGCGGAAACGCGGACGCGGCGCGGGCCGCCGGCATCCGAGTGGATGCCGTGCTCATCACCGCT
>NZ_BADA01000266.1 GCF_000333395.1 Microbacterium sp. B19 | reverse complement strand
CGACGGAGCGATCCCCGACGTCGAGCTTGCCAGCACGNCATCGGAGGGAGCCACCGCCGCGAACCGCGCCAGCACTTCGCGCTTGAGGTCGCCCCGCTCGGGGGCGCACTCCTGCACGAGTTCCGCGTCGCGCGCGGCCGTCGCGGCATCCGTATGCCATCCGATCCGCGCCGCGACGACGGGAGGCTCCTCGTCGAGGAGCCCCGCGTCGGCGAGCAGCCGCAGCCGCGCCTCGACGTCCGCGCGACCGCGGTCCAGCGCGGCGTCGTCGATGTCGAACACGGCAACGGTGCGGCCGGCCCGGGCGAAGAGCACCGCGAACGCGACGCCGATCGCGCCCGACCCGACGATCGCGATGGGCCGAGTGCTCACTCGCCCCACCAGTCGCGATCGGCGGCGTGCCCGCGGCGGAGGATCTCGAGCACCGCCTCACGGGTCAGCTCGCGCGGGTTGTTCGCGGTGAGGCGGGTGGCGAGCAGCGCCTGATCGGCGACGAAGCCGAAGTCGTCGGGCGACAGGCCGAGGGTCGCGAGATCGGTCGGCGCGCCCAGCGCCCGCAGCAGTCCCTCGACGGCGCGGATGCCCTCGCGCGCCCGCTCCTCGTCGCTCGCGGACGCGTCGCCGGCACCGAGGAGCCGCGCGATCTCGGCGAACTCCGCGATCCGGCTCGGCAGGTTGTACCGCATCACCCAGGGCAGCAGCGCGGCGACTCCGAAGCCGTGCGGCGTGTGGGTCAGGTTGCCGATCGGCGACTGGATCGCGTGGGCTCCCGCGGTGCCCGCGGTGTTGATCGCCAACGAGCTCGCGCTCGTCTACCGCACCCGGGGGATGGATGCCGAGGAGGCCGGGCACCGACGACGGTGATCTGGCGCTTCTTGTCGATCTTCCGGCGCTTCTTCGGCGCTTCGATCGACCGGCGCCCCGACAGGTACGCACCCGTCAGTGAGCGATCGTCGTCGAGCAGTTCGGCGAGCGGTCCCGAGTGCACGACGTGCCGCCGTNGACGCCGCGCG
>NZ_BADA01000267.1 GCF_000333395.1 Microbacterium sp. B19 | reverse complement strand
CGCGCTGATTACCGTGCCGTTTAACCTGGTGTTCGGCACGTTGCTGGCGTGGCTGGTGACGCGTTTCACCTTCCCCGGCCGCCAGCTGCTGCTGACGCTGATCGATATCCCGTTCGCCGTTTCACCGGTGGTGGCGGGGCTGATTTACCTGCTGTTTTACGGCAGCAACGGCCTGCTGGGCGGCTGGCTGGATGCGCATAACATCCAGATCATGTTCTCCTGGCCGGGCATGGTGTTGGTGACTATTTTCGTCACCTGTCCCTTCGTGGTGCGCGAGCTGGTGCCGATGATGCTCAGCCAGGGCAGCCAGGAAGACGAGGCCGCCATTCTGCTGGGGGCGTCCGGCTGGCAGATGTTCCGCCGCGTGACGCTGCCCAATATTCGCTGGGCGCTGCTGTATGGCGTGGTGCTGACCAACGCACGCGCCATCGGCGAGTTCGGCGCGGTGTCGGTGGTGTCCGGTTCGATTCGCGGAGAAACC
>NZ_BADA01000268.1 GCF_000333395.1 Microbacterium sp. B19 | reverse complement strand
GGACATGCCCCCCCAGAGGTGGGACGAGGGTGTGTGCCGGGCGGCAAGGGCTGAGGGCCATGTCCCACTTGGTGCGGACTGCGGTGGTCGCAGCCGCACCTTTTGGGACATGCACCGCCAGAGGTGGGACGCGGGGCGAAGCGCTGAGGGTCAGCGGCGCGTCGACACCGTGACCGTGAACTTGCGGTCGCGGGCGACCTGACGCGTCGGGCCGACGAGGCGCTCGAGCGCGGGACGGTACTGCAGCGCGGAGTTCCACACGGTCCACAGCTCCCCGCCGGGCTCGAGCACGCGGGCGGCATCGGCGAACATCCGCGGGGCGATGCCCTCGGTGATCGCACCGCCGCTGTGGAACGGCGGGTTCAGTGCGATGAGGGACGCGCTGGCATCCGGACGCGAGGCGAGCAGGTCGTCGCGGACCACCTCGACACGGTCGCCCACGCCGTTGGCCGCGGCGGTCGCGCGGGCCGAGGCCACGGCGGCGGCGGAGCGATCCGTCGCGACGATCCGGACGGATGGATGCCGCAGCGCCCACGCCGCGGCCACGACTCCGGTGCCGCACGCGAAGTCGATCGCGCCGTCGGTCGGGTCGGGGAGGTGGGCGAGGAGGAGGCGTGTGCCGATGTCGATCGAGGCGCCCGCGAACACGCCGCCGAATGCGCGCACCTCGAGGCCGTCGACGGTGGCGGCCTCGGGCTGCGGATCGGCGCCGTCGTGTGGGCGGCGGGCGACGAGCACGCGCGACTTCTGCCGAGCGTGTGTCACGTCGACGCGGTCGAAGTGCGCGCGGAGCACATCGTTCATCGCGAGCGTCATGTGCTTCAGGCGCCCGCCCGCGAAGACGACGACGTCGGGGTGCGCGTGCGCGGCGATGAGTTCGGCGAGT
>NZ_BADA01000269.1 GCF_000333395.1 Microbacterium sp. B19 | reverse complement strand
CGCAGCGGGCTCATCAGGTCAGGATATCCCCGCGCCGATCCGGCCAATCGACCACGCGTGGCCTCCCCGGACGCACGGATGCCGTGCCCCCGCGAGGCGGCAGGGGCACGGCATCCAGGAGACGGGTTACTTCTTCTTGCCGGCGGCGCGACGATCCGCGCGGTTGTTCGCGGCGGGCTCGGGGGCGTCCGTGCGCTGGCCGAACGCGCCACGGGCGCCGGTCGGCGCGGCCTGAGCCGCGGGCGCCTGCGCCTGGCCTGCCTGGCGCAGACGGTTGGTCGCCGCCTGCTGCACCTGACCGCGGTCGTTGCGGACCTCGACCTCACCGGCGTCGTTCGCGGCGGAGTACTCCAGGCGCTGACCCTCGACGGCGGCCGGGGCGAGACCCTTGGCCTCGACCTGGGCCCCCTCGACGCCGTCGCCCTTCCGGACCTCGACCTCGAGGTTGTAGAGGAAGCCGGCCGACTCCTCCTTGATCTGCCCCATCATCGACTGGAACATCTGGTAGCCCTCGCGCTGGTACTCGATGAGCGGGTCGCGCTGGGCCATGGCACGCAGGCCGATGCCGTCCTTGAGGTAGTCCATCTCGTAGAGGTGCTCGCGCCAGCGGCGGTCGAGCACCTGCAGCACCACGCGCCGCTCGAGCTCGCGGAGCGCCGGAGCTCCGAGCGCCTCCTCGCGGGCCTCGTACGCGATGCGCGCGTCGGAGATGATCTCGCGCTTCAGCCCCTCGGGGGTGATGCGGCCCTTGTTGCCGCCCGCCTCGGCGACGACCTCGTCGATCGTGACGCTCACGGGGTACAGGGTCTTCAGCTCGGTCCACAGGGCGTCGAAGTCCCACGACTCGGTGTGCCCGCTGCTGGTGTGGTCGTCGATGATCGCGGTGATGGCATCCTCGATGAAGTGCTGCACGCGGTCGGCGATGTCGTCGCCCTGCAGCATGTGCCGGCGGTCGGCGTAGATCGCCTCGCGCTGGCGGTTGAGGACGTCGTCGTACTTGAGGACGTTCTTGCGCATCTCGGCGTTGCGCGCCTCGACCTGCGACTGGGCGCTCTTGATGGCGCGCGAGACGAGACCGGATTCGATCGCGACGTCGTCGGGGAAGTTCGTGCGGGACAGGATCGCCTCGGCCGCTCCCGACTGGAACAGGCGCATGAGGTCGTCGGTGAGCGACAGGTAGAACCGGCTCTCGCCGGGGTCGCCCTGACGACCCGAACGACCGCGCAGCTGGTTGTCGATGCGGCGCGACTCGTGACGTTCGGTGCCGAGCACGTACAGGCCGCCCGCCTCGGTGACCTTCGCGGCCTCCTCGGCGACGGTGTCGCGGACCGCCTGGTAGACCGAGTCCCACTCGGCCTCGTACGCGTCGGGCGTCTCGACCGGGTCGAGACCCTTCGCCTTCATCTCCGACACCGCGAGGAACTCGGCGTTGCCGCCGAGCATGATGTCGGTACCGCGGCCGGCCATGTTCGTGGCGACCGTGACGGCGCCGAGGCGGCCCGCGCGGGCGACGATCTCGGCCTCGCGCGCGTGGTTCTTGGCGTTGAGGACCTCGTGGCGGATGCCCTTCTTCGACAGCAGCCGAGACAGGTACTCGCTCTTCTCGACGCTCGTCGTCCCGACGAGGACCGGCTGGCCCTTCTCGTGCCGCTCGGCGATGTCCTCCACGACCTGCGCGAACTTCGCCGTCTCGTTCTTGTAGACGAGGTCGGGCTGGTCCTTGCGGATCATCGGCTTGTTCGTCGGGATGGGGACCACGCCGAGCTTGTAGGTCGACATGAACTCCGCCGCCTCGGTCTCGGCCGTGCCGGTCATGCCGGAGAGCTTTTCGTAGAGGCGGAAGTAGTTCTGCAGGGTGACCGTGGCGAGGGTCTGGTTCTCGGCCTTGACCGGGACGCCCTCCTTCGCCTCGATCGCCTGGTGGATGCCTTCGTTGTAGCGGCGCCCGACGAGGATGCGGCCCGTGTGCTCGTCGACGATCATGACCTCGTCGTTCATGACGACGTAGTCGGTGTCGCGCTTGAAGAGGGCGATCGCCTTGATCGAGTTGTTCAGGAACGAGATGAGCGGCGTGTTCGCCGACTCGTACAGGTTGTCGATGCCGAGGTAGTCCTCGACCTTCTCGATGCCGGGCTCGAGCACGCCGATGGTGCGCTTCTTCTCGTCGACCTCGTAGTCGACGCCCGCCTCGAGGGTGCGCGCCAGCTTGGCGAACTCGGTGAACCAGCGGTTGGCCTCCCCCGACGCGGGGCCGGAGATGATGAGCGGCGTTCGCGCCTCGTCGATGAGGATCGAGTCGACCTCGTCGACGATGGCGAAGAAGTGACCGCGCTGCACGAGGTCCTCCTTGCGCCAGGCCATGTTGTCGCGCAGGTAGTCGAAGCCGAATTCGTTGTTCGTGCCGTAGCTGATGTCGGCCTCGTATTGCTCGCGGCGCACGTCGGGCGTCTGGCCCGAGACCACGGTGCCCGTGGTCATGCCGAGCGCGCGGTACACGCGCCCCATGAGCTCGGACTGGTAGCTCGCGAGGAAGTCGTTGACCGTGATGACGTGGACGCCCTTGCCCGCGATCGCGTTGAGGTAGGCGGGCAGGGCCGCGGTCAGGGTCTTTCCCTCACCGGTCTTCATCTCGGCGATGTTGCCGAGGTGCAGGGCCGCGCCGCCCATGATCTGCACGTCGTACGGACGCTGTCCGAGCGTACGCTTGGCCGCCTCGCGCACGGCGGCGAACGCCTCCGGCATCAGCTGATCGAGCGTCTCGCCGGCCTCGTACCGGGCGCGCAGCTCGACGGTCTCGTTGCGCAGCTCTTCGTCGGTGAGCTGCTCGTAGTCCTCCTCGAGGGCACCGGTCGCCTTCACGACGCCCTGCAGTCGGCGGAGGATGCGCCCCTCTCCGGCGCGCAGCAGTTTCTCGAGCGGATTGGCCACGAAGCATCTCCATCTATCGGGTGCGGCGCCCTCGTGGACGCCGGCCTGCGCACAGGCATACACGGTCATGTTATCCGTGTTATCGGTTCGTGACCTGCGAGCCTGCTGGCTTTCCCGACGCCCCCTCGCGCCCGTAGCGAACACCCGGCCCGCTCCGAAGTGCCCGGCCTAGGATCGAGCCATGGCCGGTTTCTGGGGTAAGAGGAAGCGCGAAGAGCAGGATGCCGCGGATGCCGATCTGGCGCGTCGCGCCGAGCTCGCCATCGTCGCCGCGGACGAACGCGTCCGCCTGACCTCCGACGAACTCGACTTCGCGCGCGCCGAGCTGGGAGACAAGGCCACGGAAGACCTCGCCGCCGCCCTGGACTCGGTGAAGGTGCACCTGGCCGAGGCGTTCCAGCTCCACCAGTTGAACCACGACGAGATCCCGGACACCAAGGAAGAGCTGCGCACGCGTAACGCGCGCATCATCCAGCTCTCCCAGTGGGCGGAGGATCTCCTCGAGGAGCGCACGTTGGTCCTGCAGCCGAAGATCGACGCGGTGCGGCGCGCCCCCGAGACGCTCGCTCGCGTGCGGGCCGACCGCGACCGTCTCGCCGAACGAGTGCCGCACGCGCGCGAGATCGTCGACCGACTCGCGCAGCGCTACAGCCCCTCCGCCCTCCAGCAGGTCGCCGGGAACCCCGACGAGGTCCAGCAGCTGCTCGACTTCGCCGTCCACACCGCCGGGGTGTCCGAGCGCCGCCGCGAAGCCGGTCAGCGCGAGCAGGCATCCGTGGCGCTCGAAGCCGCGACCGAGGCGGTTCGTCGAGCGGAATCGCTCCTGGATGCCGTGGACACCTTCGAGATCGAAGCCCTCCGCGCCGAATCCACTCTGGCGGCGGTGATCGACGATTCTCGCAGCGACCTGGTGGACGCGCGGCGCGGTCCGCAGACGCCGACGGTGCTCCAGGCCATGGCGAGCCTCGAACGCGAGCTCCAGGCGCTCCCCGCGTCGGGCTCCCGCACGGACCCGTTCAGCGCCCTCTCGTCCCTCCGTCAGGCGAACGCCGACCTCGACCTCGCCCGGGAGCGCGCCGCCCGACCGCTCCCCTCCCAGCAGCAGGTCGAGCACGCGATCGACGACGCGGACCGTCAGCTCGCGGTCGCCCGCGGCCTCATCACCGGGCACCGGGGCTGGATCGGCGCCGACGCGCGCACGCGCTTCGTCGAGGCCGAGCGCCTCCGCGCGGGGCTGCCGCTCGGTCCGATCCCGGAGGAGCAGCGCGAGGTCGTGCTGGCCACGGCGCGGCGCGCCGGAGGCCTGGCGTCCGAGTCCCTGCAGCTGGCGCAGCGCGACATCGAGCAGTCCCGCCCCGACGATTGGGGCGGCAACGGCTATGGCCAGGGCGGCTACGGGCGCGGCGGCGGCATGGGCGGCGGGAACATGGTCGGGGGCATGCTCGGTGGCCTCGTGATCGGTTCGCTCCTCGGCGACATCTTCGACGGCTGAACCCGTCATCGACGACAACGGGGCCCCGTCCGGATGGACGGGGCCCCGTTGCTCGTTGGGCTCAGGACGCGACCGCGACCTCCGGCGAGGCCTGCGTGCCCAGCGCGATGACACCGTAGTCCCAGCCCTTGCGGCGGTAGACGACACTCGGGTGGTCGGAGCGTGCGTCGATGAAGAGGAAGAAGTCGTGGCCGACCAGCTCCATGCGGTCGACGGCGTCCTCGACCGTCATCCACTCGGCGTCGAATTCCTTCTGCCGGATGACGACGGGGCAGTACTCCTCTTCCTCGGCGGCGTCCGCCTGCACGGGAACGGATCCCGTCGCGACGGCGCGCAGCACGTCGACGGACGCGGGCTCGAGGTCGATGCCGGCCAGTTCACCGGTGCCCTTCTCGAACTTGGCACCACGCGGGTGGTTTCGGGCGTCCACGCGCTTCTGCTTCGCCCGGCGTATCTGCTCCGAGATCTTGTCGACGGCCAGGTCCAGAGCGGCGAACTTATCGGCATCCGTCGCTTCCGCCCGGACCACGGGACCCTTTCCGTCGAGGGTGAGCTCGACGGTGTCGTCCTCCATCCGGCCGTTGCGATAGGACCGATGCGTCACCTTGACCTCGAGCGCGTTCGCGCGGGGCGCGAGGTGCTCGATCCGGCTGACCTTCTCTTCGACCACCGAGCGGAATCGGTCGGTGATACCGACCCCCACGCCGACGATGCTGGTGTCCATCCGTGACCTCCTTGTTCCGGGTTCCGCCCGGTCTAAGGGCGGAACAGCCGTCGCCTTCAGTCATCCCCACGGTAGTCGCGTGGACACCTCCCTGTCACGTCTCAATCACCTCCGATTCACGTGTGGATCCGCTGCGTCGCGGCGTGCGGGCGAGAGCCACGGCGGTCACCTCGGTCGCCCCCGCCGCGCGGAGCGCCGCGACGGCTGCGCCGAGCGTCGCGCCGGTCGTGAGCACGTCGTCCACGACCACGACGGGGCCGGGCGGCAGCGCGCGCACCGCGAACGCACCGGCCACGTTCGCCCGGCGGGCGGCCCGCCCGAGACCGCGCTGATCCGCCGCCGTGCGAGTGAGTCGGAGCAGCGGGACGGGCCGCGCGCCCGCGCGTCGGGCGAGCAGATCCACCGGCCGGTAGCCACGCCGGCGGTCCCCCGCGCGGGAGGGCGGCACCGTGGTCACCGTCGCGGCCGGGGGCGCCGCGCGCAGGGCCTCGGCGAGCGCGGGTGCGAGTGCACGGGCGAGACCCGTGCGCCCCTCGGCCTTCAGCGCGCGGATCATCCGGGCCACGACGCCGTCGAACTCGAGGGCGCTGACGACCTCCACGCCGGGCACGAGAACGTCGCGCCGCACCCTCGGCGCCAGGTCGGCCCGGCATCCCTCGCACACGTCGACATCCAGCTCGCCGCAGCCCGCGCACGCGACGGGGAGCCAGAACGCCGATGCCTCGACCGCCGCGGCGCGGACGCCGGCGGCGAGGCCGGGAAGCAGAGGTGCCATGGCGACAGGATGCCGCGCGGACGCCGGTCCGCGACGCAGCCCGGGCGCCATCCGTGGACGGATCCGCGACTCCGCAGCCCGGGGAGGAGGGGTCAGGACGTGGTGCCCTGCTGAACGGCGAGGACCCGGATGTCGCTCGCGACGAGCGTCCACGAGCTGCCGCGACGACTGAACAGGCGCCCTGTCGCATCCAGGATGCGGACACTCGCGCTGCCGCCCGCGATCGCCTTCGCGTCCTCGGGCACCGGACCGACCGTGCCGCGCCCGCCGACGTTGAGTTCGTCCAGGTGCCCGGTCCCGTCCACTGTGGTGAGCACACCCACCGTCGAGTCGTCCAACCACGCAAGATCGAACGCGCCCGGCTCCGAGAACGACAGCACGTGGGGCGCGCCGAGGCTCACGCCCGTGCCTTCGCGGACGATCCCGGCGAGCCACACCTCGCGTACCCCCGCCACCGTGACGACGGCGGCGACGCGCGTGCCGTCGCGCGAGATCTGGAATGCGACGACCTCGGAGGCATCCGGCCACGCGTTCCCGATCTCGCGGGGCACGCCCTGGGGCGAGTACGCCCGCAATTGAGAGGGTGCAGAACGCGGGACGCTCCAGATCTCTCCGTTGGAGTCGATCGAGGGCGACAGGAGCCCCGGACGGTCGTCGAGCAGGAACGTCCCGCCGTCCGCGAGCGCGCTCGCGACGGTGCCCTGTTGAGTGAGGACGGCCGCGAGGCTGCGGTCGGCCTCGAGCTCGATGCTCGCGGGTGCGAGCGATTCCACAGCGCCCGAGAGCGTGGGGATCGCATCGACGGCGTCGCCGTTCAGCACTCCGAACTTCCCGTCGGAGTTCAGGACGGCAGGCGACGGGTCGACGCGGGTGACCTTCACGGGGAGCTCGGTCGCGGCGATCGGGGTCCCGTCGACCGTCATCTGGACGTCGCTGATCCCCGCGGTCGCCAGGCTGCGCGACAACTGCGTCTGCATCCGGTCGAGCGTCGTGCGGTCCAGCCCGAGCGCCGCCTGCGGCAGCTGGACCTGGGCGACCCCGCTGGTGGACAGGGTCACCGACCGTCCCACCAGCGAGAGGCCGTCGGGGAACGCGTTCTTGACCGCGCCGTCGAGCCACGCGCTGGGCTTCCCGTCGACCAGCGCGGTCGTCACGCGGCTCGCCACCAGCGGCCGCGGGAACCAGCGGACGTCCGGGACGATGTAGCTCCAGGACGGATCGAAGTACGCCACGGATGCCGCCTGGTAGACGGTCGGGAACACCTCCTCGTACAGCACGACACCGTCCGGCGCGGACGTGATGCGCCACTGGTCGTTGACACGGGCGAGGGTGAACGGGAGGGATTCGGTAGCCCCGCCCACCGCCGGGGAGTAGGCGCCATTGGCATCCACCCCGGCGATCGTGGAGAGCGCCACCGTGACCGAGGTGCCGTCCGCATCCGCGGTGGCCCGGCGATCGGCGAGGCGGTCGATCGTGACGCGCGCCCGCGGGTCCCAGGAGGTTCCGGGGGCGAGGAAGAGCTTCGCCGTCGCCCAGTCGTCGGCAGGGCCCGAGCCGGCGCGGAGGAACCCCTCGACGATCTCGGCCGGGGATGCGCCGTCCTGCGGGCCGTCGGGGACGAACGCGAACGCCTGAGCATCGTCCCCCTGCGGACCGCGGCCGGGATTGACGTAGCCCGTCGTCGGCAGACCGGTGCACGCGGAGAGCACCAGCACGAGGAGCAGGCTCAGACCCGCGAATGCGCGCTTCACGACGACGCCCTTCCCTGGCGACCGAGTGAGATGGGTTGCGTCAGACCGAGCGCTTCCAGGGCGCCGCCCTGTTCGTCGTCGGGCACGAGCGGCAGCGGCGACCCCCCGAGCGGGCGTCCGTCGCGCGGCAGGGTGAGCAGGAAGTTCGAGCCGTGACCGAGCTCTGACCACACCGACAGCGAGCCGCCGTGCAGCCGCGCGTCGCCGAGCGCGATCGACAGCCCGAGCCCGGTCCCGCCGATCGTGCGCACGCGCGACGGATCCGCGCGCCAGAACCGGTCGAACACGCGCTCCACGTCCTCGGGTCGCATGCCCAGACCGAAGTCGCGGACGCTGAGGGCCACGGCATCCCGGTCGCTGTCGACCGTCACCACGATCGGGCGTCCCTCTCCGTGCTCGATGGCGTTGCCGAGGAGGTTGCGGACGATGCGCCGCACGCGCCTCCCGTCCATGTCGATCGGGGTGTACCCGCCCGGGGCGACCAGACGCACGTCGCTGCCGTGCTGGTGCGCAAGCTGCTCCATCGAGGCGATGACGTCCTCGGCGAGGTGGGCCATGCTCGTCGGCTCCCACTCGAGCTGCACCGATCCGGCGTCGTACCGGCTGATCTCCAGCAGGTCGGTCAGGAGGAGCTCGAACCGCTGCACCTGGGCGTGGAGCAGCTCCGCGGCGCGCGCGGTGGTCGGATCGAACTCCGAGCGCTGGTCGTTGATCATGTCGGCGGCGAGGCGGATCGTCGTCAACGGCGTGCGGAGCTCGTGAGAGACGTCGGACACGAATCGCTGCTGCACGAGCGACAGGTCGGCGAGTTCCTTGATCTGCGCCTCGATGCTGTCCGCCATCGCGTTGAACGACCGGTTGAGCGTGGCCAGTTCGTCCTCGCCGCGCACGGGGAGCCGGACTCCCAGATCGCCCGCCGCGAGCTTCGCGCTGGTCTCCGCGGCATCCGCGATCGGGGTGGTCACCGAGCGCAGCACGACCCATGCGATCGCCCCGATGAGCACCACGAGCACGAGGCCGACCACCCACAGCAGCACCTGCACGAACGCGAGGGTCTGAGCGGCGCTGGTGAGGTCGTACCCCATGTAGAGCTCGTAGTAGTCGACACCGTCCTGCGCGGGGAACCGGAGCTGATGACCGACCAGGATGCCGGGAACCTCGCGGCCCGTGTCGGACGGCAGCGCCACGGACTGCCACCACTGCAGGTCCGGGTTGGACTGCACCTGCGTCCGCAGCGCGTCCGTGACGATGCGGGAGTCGAACGACGGCGAGATGAAGGGCTGCGGAGCGAGCGGCGACGGTGGGCCGATGCGGTAGAGCGCGATGAGGTCGCTCGAGGACTGCTGCGACAGGCGCGTGGCGATCCCGTTCATCAGGGTCTGCGCCGCCGCCGGGTCGGTGGAGTCCACCGCCGCGTCGAGCGTCGCCTGTGCGGCGGCGGTGGCCCGCTGCGCCTCCAGCAGCACCTGATCCTTGCGCGCCGTGAACAGCTCGTTCTGGATGACGAGCGCCATCGCCACGCACGTGACGAGAATGGTCGCGGCGGTGAGCGAGACGGCGATCACGATCGTGCGGAACCGCAGCGAACGCCGCCAGAGGGTCGCCACCCGGTCGCGCACCCGGCGCCAGTCGGTCCGCCGCCCGACCCGGGAGACGGGGAGCGTGCGCACCGCGCCGGTCATGAGGACCTCAAGCCACCGCGCCGGCGCGATAGCCGACCCCGCGCACGGTGGTCACGATGCGGGGGTTGTCGGGATCGGCCTCGATCTTCGCCCGCAGGCGCTGCACGTGGACGTTCACCAGACGCGTGTCGGCCTTGTAGTGGTAGCCCCACACCTGTTCGAGCAGCATCTCGCGGGAGAACACCTGTTGCGGCTTCTCCGCGAGGGCGACGAGGAGTTCGAACTCCAGCGGGGTGAGGGCGATCGGGCTGTCGCCCCGTCGGACCTCGTGCGCGGCGACGTCGACGACGAGGTCGCCGATGCGCAGCGTCTCGTCCACCGGAGCCTGCGCGGGACGCAGCCGCGTCCGGATGCGGGCGACGAGCTCCTTCGGGTTGAACGGCTTGACGATGTAGTCGTCGGCCCCCGACTCCAGGCCCTTCACGACGTCCGCGGTGTCGGTGCGGGCGGTCAGCATGATGATCGGGATGCCGGATTCCGCGCGCACGCGCGTGCAGATCTCGATCCCGTCGACGCCCGGCAGCATGAGGTCGAGCAGGATCAGGTCGGGACGCTCGCTGCGCCACGCGTCGACCGCCTGGGCGCCGTCCGCGCAGAACACCGTCTCGAATCCCTCGGTGCGCAGCACGATGCCGATCATCTCGGCGAGCGCGGTGTCGTCGTCGACAACCAGGATCCGTGAAGTCATCGGGTGTACGTCTTCCGTCTCGGCCCCATTCGGAAACGGGCAATGCGCCACGGGTGGGGCGCGCATCACCCCCGAGCGTAGTCGACGCGTGCGGCATGAGGCCGAGCGTGTCGGGGGTGTGTGACACGATGAACGCGAAGCCGATGCCGAGGAGGCCGCCATCGTGACCGCGTACCCCGCCTGGACTCCGGCTTCCCGCGCCGGAATCGTGCCTCTCCACCCCTACGGCTTCGGGACGATCCTGGGGCGCTCGTTCGTGGCCCTGCGCCACAACCCCCGTGTGCTGCTCGGCTTCGCCCTGGTGGTCCAGACCGTCGGGTACGTCGTCGTCACCGTGGCCATCGCGGCGGTGGGGGTCGCGAGCTTCTCGCGGCTGGCCACGCTCGTCCAGGGCAGCGAGGAGTTCGACGCCGTGATGGTCGGATCCATCGCCCTGACGGGCCTCACCGCCCTCGTGCTCGGGGCGCTCGCCGGGGCCCTCGGCATCCTCGTCCAGGCCGTCGT
>NZ_BADA01000270.1 GCF_000333395.1 Microbacterium sp. B19 | reverse complement strand
CCGAGCCCCCGCGTCATCAGCAGCGCCACCTGCTCGTCGCACACCGACGAGGACATCCGGCCGCACCGCGACAGCAGTTCGTCGTCGTACTGGATGTAGGCATCCACGACCAGCGAGAGCGGGCCTCGACCGCCGCCGCTGATGAGGGCGACCAACGGGCCGCTCCCCACGACGGCGACGACGAGCGCGAGCAGCGTCCGCGTCTCGCGGGTGGAGCTGCGATGCCAGGCGCGCCTCTCCCGCCCGCGCGCGAGGATCTCGCCCGCGACGAGACCGATCAGCGCGGCGCTGAGGCGGTACCAGGAGTCCGCGTCGCCGGCGTAGAGCGCGAAGAGAGCGAGGGCAGCGAAGCCGACGAGGCGGACACGGCGGCGCCACAGCGTCGACGCGAAGGCCGAGGCCGCCATCACGACGCCCGCGATCGGAGTCGTCGGGTCGAGGACGGGCACTTCGGCGGCGATCACGGGGCGCAAGTCGGTCACCGCCCACGCCGCTGCGTGCAGCCCGATCCCGGCGAGAAGACCCGACAAGCCGAGCACGGCGAGGAGGAACGCGGTCCGCCGCGATCCCAGCAGCCGTTCCGCATAGGCGAGCACGGTGACCGCCAATGCGGCCGACACCACCGCGTCGATGGTCGAGTCCGGGATGACGAGCGCGGTGAGGAGAGTCCACCACCGCCCCGCCCCGAACGTCGCGAGGGGGCCCGCGCCCCAGACCGACGCGTCCTCGCCCCAGAGCGACCCGACGAGGGCGGCGGAGGTCAGGATGATCACGACGAAGGCGAACGACACCGGATGGGTTCGGACGTACCGCCCCGCAGCCCTGAGGAACGCACCCGACCGCTCCCGGGTACGCCGACCGCGCCGTGGAGCGGCGGGCGGGGCAGGGGCGTCGGACATCGGAGGGATGTTACTCGGGGACTCTATGGGCGATTCTCAGTACCAGATGTCGAGGAGCGGCGTCGCCGCGGGGGCGAACGCCCCGTCGATCGCGGCCAGATCCTCCCCCGCTCCGCGCACGAGACCGGCGGTCGCGAGTTCGGTGGCCCGGACACCCCCGAGCAGGAGCGACGACAGCGAGCCGACCGGCATCCACACGTCCGGCTCAGCGGCCGCACGCTCGACCGAGGCCTCTCCGTCGGCACCGATGCGGATCCGCCACGCTCCGTCGGCGAAGCCCAGGGCGTCCTCGACGCCGATCACCAGGTCGAGCGGGCCGGAATAGGCCCGGGATGCCAACGCTCCGGGCACGTCGAGAATGCGGAGCCAATGATGGTCGGTCAGGGTCGCCGTGACCGCGCGCCGATCGGAGACCATCCACTGCACGGGTGGGACGGGCGGCTGCAGTTCGGCCGTCACCTTGCCGACGAGGTCGTGCTCCAGCGCGAAACGCCACAGCGCGGCGAGTGCCTCGTCTCCGTCAGCGAAGAGCGCGCGCACCTGGAGCTCGTGCTCGGTGTATTCCTCGCGCTCGGCGATCGTGTACACGAGGATGCCGCGCTCGACCCCCGCGGTGTCGGTGTAGGCCACGGCCCGGATGTTCTTGGCATCCTTCGCATCCGGCGTGAGCCCGGCCACGCCGCGCCAGCGGCCCTCCCATCCGGGGACGGCACCCGGCCGACGGACGCGCACACGCTCGTGCACGGCGCTGAGCCGCTCGGGCAGGCTCTCCCGCGAGACGAAATCGAGGCGACCGGGAGCGGTCGGACCGGTCCAGCGCGCCCGGCGCGTGTCGACGACGACGTGGGAAGCCCACGCGGCGGGCGAAAATCCCCACCGCCCGTAGATCGTGGCCTCGGTCACCGTCAGGCCCGCGAGCGCGTAGCCGGCAGCGGCGGCCGCGCGCAGCTCGCCCGTCAGCATCGCGGTCGCAATACCGCGCCGGCGGTGCGTCGGTGCCACGGTGACGGCACTGATCGACCAGAGCGGAAGGGTGCGCTCCGGCGACACGGTCAGCTCACTGATCCACGAGTCGACGGTTGCCACCGGTGCGTCCGGCGCGACGCCGGCCCGGTCGAACACGCCCGTCAGACGGCGCGAACGCAGCGCGCGGCGCGCGCTCTCCACCTCGTCGGCGGACGGTTCCTCGCCGAGGAACCCGCGCGAGACCGACCGCAAGAAGGGCTCGAAGCCGGCGGAGTCGGGGTCGACCACGGCGTACTCGAGGCCCGAGCGGGCCAGCGCCGCCGAGGATTCGGCATCCAGGGGAATGGTCGGGTGCTGCGAGGTGGACATCACCCCAGCCTACGGACCACCCCGTCCTCCGCGCGGGGAGATTGCGCGGTCAGTGCGCGGCTTGCAGCGACCGCAGTCGCGCCAGCACCTGGTCGCGCAGCTCGTCGGGAGCCGTCTCCTTGCACGCGCGGGCCACGACCTCGGTCAGGGTCCGCGCCACGAGAGCTTCGTTCTGGCATTCGGGGCACTTCTCGAGGTGCTCGCGGATGTCGTTGTGCTCCGTCTTGCACACCTCGTTGCGGAGGTACTCCTCCAGATCGCGCCGTGCCTTGTCGCAGCCGCAGTCGCTCATTTCTTCACTCCCGTCGCGGCCTGGATGCCGCGCTCCTTCGCGTAATCCGACAGCAGGTCACGCAGCAACCGCCTGCCGCGGTGCAGGCGGCTCATGACCGTGCCGATCGGGGTCTTCATGATGTCGGCGATCTCCTGGTAGGCGAAGCCCTCGACGTCCGCGAGGTATACCGCCAGCCGGAAATCTTCGGGGATCGACTGCAGCGCGTCCTTGACGATGGACGCGGGCATGTGGTCGATCGCTTCGGCCTCGGCCGAACGGGCACTCGTGGCCGTCGTCGACTCGGCGCCACCGAGCTGCCAGTCCTCGAGGTCGTCGATGGCGCTCTGGTACGGCTCGCGCTGCTTCTTGCGGTACGTGTTGATGTACGTGTTCGTCAGGATGCGGTAGAGCCACGCCTTGAGGTTGGTGCCCTGCGTGAAGCTCGACCAGGAGCCGAAGGCCTTCACGAAGGTCTCCTGCACGAGGTCGGCCGCGTCGGCCGGGTTCCGGGTCATGCGCATGGCCGCCGCGTACAGCTGATCCATGAAGGGCAGTGCCTGCTCTTCGAACTGTGCGCGGGGCTCCGCCTCGAGCGGACCCGTGGGTGCCTTGTCGTCCATTGACGGCAAGTCTACGTCGGGCGTGTCTTCGGCCCACCTCAGGGCTGAACCCAGAGCCGGACGTTCGAGAAGTGCGGTCACGTGTCATCCCCTTTCAGTAGGGTAGAAACCGATGAGCGACCACGGGTATTCCCCCCTTTCCCCGACCGCCGCGCCGCGCGGTGAGTGGCGTGCGCCCGTCGCCGACGGCGGGGTGGATGCCACGGTCACGGTGCCCGGGTCGAAGTCGCTGACCAACCGAGAACTCGTCCTGGCGGCCCTGGCCGACGGACCGGGCGTGCTCCACGCGCCGCTCCACTCCGACGACTCGGCGCGCATGATCGACGCGCTCCGCACGCTCGGCGTCGGGATCGAGGAGATCGACGAGGGATCCCCGTTCGGACCCGACCTGCGCGTGACCCCGCCCTCGAGCTTCACGGGAGGTACGACCGTCGATTGCGGTCAGGCCGGCACCGTGATGCGTTTCGTCACTCCGGTCGCCGGTCTCGCGCGCGGCGACGTGTACGTCACGGCCCACGAGAGCGCCCTGCACCGCCCGATGGGCGCCATGGTGTCCGCGCTGCGCGACGTCGGCGTCGACATCGACGCGGGCGGCGGGTGGACACTCCCCTTCACCGTTCGCGGCCACGGGCACGTGCGCGGCGGTGAGGTCGAGATCGACGCGAGCCAGTCGAGCCAGTTCGTCTCGGGGCTCCTCCTCAGCGCTCCCCGCTTCGACGTCGGACTGCACCTGCGCCACGTCGGCTCGCGGCTCCCCAGCGTTCCGCACATCGACATGACGGTCGAGGCCCTCGCGCACCGCGGCGTCCACGTCGAGCATCCCGCGGTCGGCGAGTGGATCGTGCCGGCCGGCCCGATCCGCGCGAAGGACGTCGCGATCGAACCCGATCTGTCCAACGCCGCCCCGTTCCTGGCCGCGGCGATGGTCACCGGCGGATCCGTCTCGGTGACGGGGTGGCCCGCGCACAGCACCCAGCCCGGAGCGCTGCTCCCCGAGATCCTCGGCGAGATGGGCGCGCACGTGCACCGGCGCGGCGGCACGTTGACGGTCACGGCGGGTGGTGGCATCCAGGGTGCCGAACTCGACCTCTCGGCCGCGGGGGAATTGGCCCCGACGATCTTCGGCCTGGCCGCCTTCGCCGATGGCCCGACCACGCTGCACGGCATCGGCCACATCCGCGGGCACGAGACCGACCGCATCGCCGCCCTCGTCGGAAACCTCCGCGGGATCGGCGGCGAGGCGCACGAGCTCGAGGACGGCATCCGGATCGTCCCCGCGCCGCTGCGCGGCGGCGAGTGGAAAGCGCACCACGACCACCGCATGGCCACGACCGGCGCGCTCATCGGTCTGCGTGTTCCCGGCATCGTCATCGACGACATCGGCACGACCGCGAAGACCCTGCCGCAGTTCGCGGCCCTCTGGCGAACGATGCTGGGCACGGATGCCTCGGACTGACGCGTGAGCTGGCTCGACGACGCAGCCGATGACGACGACGACCTCGAATTCGACGAGTCGTCGGTCCGGGTCCGCCCGAACCCGAAGGCGAACCGCCCCCGCACCAAGCGCCGCCCGGCCCACGCCGACGCGCAGATCGCCCGGGTGCTGGGCGTCGACCGCGGCCGGTACACGGTCCTCGTCGACGAGGACGGCCCCGACGAGCGGCGCGTCCTGGCGACCCGCGCGCGGGAACTGCGCAAGCAGCCGATCGTCAACGGCGACCGGGCGCGCGTGGTCGGCGATCTCTCCGGCGCCGAGGGCACGCTCGGCCGCATCGTCGGCATCGAGGAGCGGACGTCCCTCCTGCGGCGCAGCGCTGACGACACCGATCAGGTCGAGCGCGTCATCGTCGCCAACGCCGACCAGATGCTCATCGTCGTGGCCGCGGCCGACCCCGAACCGCGCGAACGCCTCGTCGACCGCTATCTCGTCGCGGCGCTGGATGCCGGCATCCGCCCGATGCTCGTCGTGACCAAGACCGATCTGTCGAATCCGAGCGAGTTCCTCTCCCACTTCGAGGGCGTCGATCTGCGCGTGTTCACGAGCGGGCGGGAGGACATGCCGCTCGAGCGGATCGGCGAAGCCCTCGCGGGCCACTCGACGGTGTTCGTCGGCCACTCCGGCGTCGGGAAGTCGACGCTCGTGAACGCCCTGACGGGATCCGAGCGCGCCACCGGCCACGTCAACGAGGTCACCGGCCGCGGTCGTCACACCTCGTCGTCGGCGGTCTCGCTGCGCTACCGCGGCACGGCCGGATCCGGGTGGGTCATCGACACCCCCGGCGTCCGGTCCTTCGGGCTGGGGCACGTCGACCCCGCCAACGTCCTCGCCGCGTTCACCGACCTCGCGGAGGTCGCCGAGGAATGCCCCCGCGGCTGCACCCACCTCCCGGACGCGCCGGACTGCGCGATCATCGAGGCCGTGGCATCCGGTCGCCTCGGCCCGGGGGCAGCGGCCCGCCTCGATTCGCTGCAGCGACTTCTCACGACGTTCCGGTCCATCGAGCGTTCTAGGCTGGAGGGGTGACGACCCTCGAAGCCGGCCAGGCCGCTCCCGATTTCACCCTGCTCGACCAGGACGAGCATCCCGTCTCACTCGGCGACTTCCGCGGTCGCCGCGTGATCGTGTACTTCTACCCCGCGGCGCAGACGCCCGGCTGCACGACGCAGGCCTGCGACTTCCGCGACAGCCTCGCCTCGCTCCAGGGCGCCGGATACACCGTCCTCGGCGTCTCGCGCGACACCCCCGAGAAGCTGCGCGCGTTCCGCGACAGCGACGGCCTGACGTTCCCGCTGCTGAGCGACCCCGACCACGCCGTGCACGAGGCGTATGGCGCGTGGGGCGAGAAGCAGAACTACGGCAAGACGATCACCGGCGTGCTGCGCTCGACCTTCGTGATCGACGAAGAGGGCCGCATCGTCGAGGCGCAGTACAACGTCAAGGCCACCGGCCACGTCGCGCGCCTGCGCAAGACGCTCGGCCTCGCCACCGCCTGACCCGGTCCGCGGTCGGCCACGCCGTGGTCGACGCCGCGCGGCGTCATTGTCGGGTTTGGGGCGCATCCGTCGTTCCGGGGCGCAGATTTCACGCCCCGGAACGAGGAACGCGCCCCGAATCGGCGACCTCGCCGATGGATGCCAAAGCCCGGCGCGCGGTTCGTCAGGCGTCGTCGCGGCGCCGCGGCGCAGCCGCCCGCACGGCGAGGACAAGCAGGGCGAAGCCGACGAGCGCGGGTACCGCGATGAGCAGGGCCACACCGGGCGAGGCCCACTCCCCCGTCAGCGCGCCGATCGCGACCGACAGGATCAGCAGCTGCGTCACGATTCCCCCCGACCGGCCGGTCGAGACGTCGCGCGCGGTTGCCACGGCGAAGGCGCCGATCGCCGCGGCGCCGATGACGGTGAGCACGATCAGCGCGAGCGAGCTGACCACCGAGTCGGTGTCGCCCCCGATGAGCGCCACGACCTGCCACCCGGCGAGCGCCAGCACGCCGATCGCTTCGAGCCCGAGGACGAGCGCGGCCAGAAGACGAACCGGCATGACCCGCGATCCTTCCCGACGAGTGTTTCCCCAGCGTTGCAACCTGGAAACCTGCCGGTTACCTCTTGATCGGCCGGAAGCGCTGTGGGAGCATGGGAAAAGCCGTGTGCTCCCACAGCGACGTGGGGCGAGCAATCGCTCGCGTATCCCACCAGGGTACCGGACCCGAACCCCGGTGCCCGCCATCAGAAATTTTTCCGCAACAAGGAGCACCCCTATGGATTGGCGCGACAAAGCAGCCTGCCTGACCGTCGACCCCGAACTGTTCTTCCCCGTCGGCAACACCGGCCCCGCGGTCGACCAGATCGAGAAGGCCAAGTCGGTCTGCGCGCGCTGCACCGTCACCGAGGTCTGCCTGCAGTACGCCCTCGAGTCCGGCCAGGACTCGGGCGTGTGGGGCGGCCTCTCCGAGGACGAGCGCCGCGCGCTCAAGCGCCGCGCCGCACGCGCCCGCCGCGCCTCCTGACCCCACGTCGCCGAGAAGCCCACCCCTCCGGGGGTGGGCTTCTTCCGTTTCCGTGCCCGTTCACGCTCGCCCCGTGATCCGCGCAGGGTCGGTGATCCACGCCGGGTCGGTGATCCGCGCCGGGTCCGTGATCCGCGCCGGCTCAGCGCGAAGCGGCAGCGAGCGGCTGAGGTTGCGCGGATCGCTGAGGTTGCGCCGGCCGCGGCTCCGGCGCTGCGCGCGGCGCAACGTCAGTCATCCGCCCAGAATCAGCCCGCACGTGCGGAAGGCTACTGAGGTTGCGCGGATCGCTGAGGTCGCGCCGGTCGCTGAGATTGCGCCGGTCGCGGAGGTCGCGCCGATCACCGACGCAGCGCGGGGTCAGGCGTTCGCGCGGTCGATGTACCGCAGGGGGATCTCGATGGTCACCTCGGTGCCGTTTCCCATGAGCGTGTGCCAGTCGATGGTGCCGCCGAGCTCGCCCTGGATCAGGGTGCGCACGATCTGCGTCCCGAGGCCGCGGCCCACCTGCCCCTCGGGCAGCCCCACCCCGGTGTCGCGCACGCGCACCTCGAGCATCTCGTCGCCGCGCTCGGCGGAGATCTCGACGTCGCCCTCCTGCCCCGCGAGGCCGTGCTCGACGGCGTTGGTCACGAGCTCGGTGAGCGCCAGCGCGAGGGGCGTCGCGTACTCGCTCGGGAGCGTGCCGAACCGCCCCGTGCTGCGGGTCCGCGCGCGGGTGTTGGGCGCGGCCGCGACCTCCGCGACGAGCTTGAGCACGCGGGCGAACACGTCGTCGAAGTCAACGTTCTGCGCGAGGCCCTCCGACAGGGTGTCGTGGACGACCGCGATCGCCGACACGCGCCGCATGGCCTGGGTCAAGGCATCCCGGGCTTCGTCCGAGTGCGTCCGCCGCGCCTGGATGCGAAGGAGGGATGCCACGGTCTGGAGGTTGTTCTTGACGCGATGGTGGATCTCGCGGATCGTCGCGTCCTTGGTGATGAGCTCCTGCTCCTGGTGCCGGATCTCGGTCACGTCGCGGCTCAGCACGATCGCGCCGATGCGCGTGCCGCGGTCGCGGAGCGGGATCGTGCGCAGGGACACCTGCACGCCGCGCGCCTCGATGTCGGCGCGCCACGGGGCACGGCCGGTGACGACGATCGGCAGGGACTCGTCGACGTCCTGACGCTTGGCGGGGAGGATGCGCTCGGTGACCTCGGCGAGGGACTCCCCCTCGAGCTCGTCGTCGAACCCCATGCGGTTGAACGCCGAGAGCGCGTTGGGGCTGGCGAACGTCGTGATGCCATCGACATCGAGGCGGATGAGGCCGTCCGATGCGCGCGGGGCGCCGCGACGGGGCGAGGTCGGCGCCTTGAGGTCGGGGAACTCGCCCGAGGCGATCATGCCGAACAGGTCGTCGGCGCAATCGTTGAAGGTGATCTGCTGCCGCGAGGGCGTGCGGGTCTCGCCGAGATTGGTGTGGCGGGTGAGGACACCCACCGTGGTCACGGGGTGCCCCTCGCGCGAGAGTTCGCGGACGATCGGCACCGCCCGCACGCGCGTCGGCGTCTCCTCGAACCAGTCCGGGGATGCCGAGTCCACGATGCGTCCGCTCTGGAACGCCTCGCGCACCTGGGTGCGCCACTGCGGACGCACGCGATCACCGACGATGTCGCGGTAGAACAGGGTCGCCGCTCCCCCGGGTCGGGTGTGCGCCACGGCGACGAACGAGTCGTCGGGCGTGGGCACCCAGATCACGATGTCGGCGAACGCGAGGTCGGCGAGAAGCTGGCCGTCACCGGCGAGTCGGTGCAGCCACTCGACGTCGGCTTCGCTGGAGCGGCCCTGGGCGTAGACGAGTTCGCTGAGTGTCGACACCCTCTCACCCTAAGCCGCGCGGGGCGTCGCGCCGGGCCGGTTGGCGTGGCGGGTGAAGTACGAGGGTGAAATGGTCGCCCCGGCAACTCGGGGGACATAATGATCGCGTGCCCGAGGTGCCGTCACCCCCTGACCGGTTCGCGTCCCCGGAATCCGTCGCCCGGATGCTGGGGATCGAGGTACCGGGCGTGCTTTCGCTGGTGGGTGAGGGACGCATCCGAGGGGTGCGCGTCGGGCCTGGGCAGGAGTGGCGCATCGAGCTCGACAGCGTCGAGGATTATCTCGACGACCAGGCGGAAACCGTCCGCCGCACCGCACTCTGGGAGCAGTCGCAGGCCGCCAGCTTCCCGGAATTGTGGGGTCACGGCGACGTGCGGCACCCCGACTGACCACCGCCCGCGTTTCACCCGCGACTCGCGCGAGCTGCGCGCTTCCGCACGGTTGGTTTCACCGGTCGCCTCCGTCCTACCGTCGTGCCACTGTCCCCGGCACCACGAGACACGGAAGTTTCCCCCCGCTATGCCTGCTCCCCTCCCCCGTGGTTCGGCGTCCCGAACCACCGTTCGATCCGACGCCTTCTTCGCGCCCCAGCGCACCTCGTCGGACGAGCTTCCCTCCGCAGAAGTCTTCATCCGCAACGTCGTGCGCGGGGTGCTCGAGGTCTTCGCCGGGGTTCGCGAGGCCGAGCAGCTCGCGCGATGGACCACCGAGGACGTCTATCGGGCGATCGTGGTCCGCGCCGGTCTGGCCGCGCGGGCACGGAGCGCGCGACGCATGGCGGCACCGCGGGACGTGCACGAGATCCGCTCGGTGCACCTCTTCTCGCCCGTGGACGGCGTCTTTGAGGCCACGGTGATCGCCTCGGCGCGCACGAGAACACGGGCGATCGCCCTCCGCATCGAGGGGCTCGACGGTCGCTGGCGCGTCACCGCCCTCGCGCTGCTCTGACCGCGCTCAAGGCCGCCAGGACGCGAGGAAGTTGCCCAGACGCTCGATCGCATCCGAGATCACCCGAGCCTCGGGGAGCGTGACGATGCGCACGTGGTCGGTCGCCGGCCAGTTGAAGCCCGACCCCTGCACGAGCAGCACGTGCTCGGCGACGAGGAAGTCGCGCACGAACGCCGCGTCGTCGGGGATCTCGTACACCTCGGGATCGAAGCGGGGGAACGCGTACAACGCACCCCGCGGCAGCACGCACGAGACGCCGGGGATCGCCTCGAGGCCCTTCCACGCGGCATCCCGCTGCTCGTGCAGCCGCCCGGACGGCGCGATGAGTCCGTTGATGGACTGCACCCCCGACAGCGCCGCCTGCACCGCGAACTGCGCCGGCACGTTGGGGCACAGACGCGTGGATGCCAGGAGGTTGATGCCCTGCAGGAACCCCTCGGCGTGGTCCTGCGGCCCGGTGATGACGAGCCACCCCGACCGGTACCCCGCGACGCGGTACGTCTTCGACAGGCCGTTGAAGGTCAGGCAGAGCAGATCCGGGGCCACGGTCGCCATCGGGATGTGCACGGCGTCGTCGAACAGGATGCGGTCGTAGATCTCGTCCGACAGCAGCAGCAATGAGTGCTCGCGGGCGATGTCGGCGATGCCCTCGAGGATCTCGCGCGAGTAGACCGCACCCGTCGGGTTGTTCGGGTTGATCACGACGATCGCCTTGGTGCGCGGGGTGACCTTGGACCGGATGTCCTCGAGGTCGGGCTGCCACTCGCGCGACTCGTCGCACAGGTAGTGCACGGGGGTGCCGCCGCCGAGGCTCGTCATCGCCGTCCACAGCGGGTAGTCGGGCGCCGGGATCAGCACCTCGTCCCCCTCGTCGAGGAGGGCCTGCATCGTCATCGTGATCAGCTCGGACACCCCGTTGCCGAGGTACACGTGGTCGGGGTCGACGTGCGGGAAGCCGGGCTCCTGCTCGTATCGCGACACGATCGCGCGACGGGCGGACAGGATGCCACGGCTGTCGCTGTAGCCGTGCGCGTGCGGCACCGACGCGATCATGTCGCGCACGATCTGGTGCGGTGCCTCGAAGCCGAAGATCGCCGGGTTGCCGGTGTTCAGCTTGAGGATCGAGTGCCCCTCGGCTCGAGTCGATCGGCCTCGACGAGGGGCTTCCCGCGGATCTCGTAGAGGACATCCTTCAGCTTCGACGACTGATCGAGGGGGCGCAGCGGGCTCATCAGGT
>NZ_BADA01000271.1 GCF_000333395.1 Microbacterium sp. B19 | reverse complement strand
GGCTCGGCACCGAATACGAAGAGGCGGCCACCATCGATGGGGCGAACCGCACGCAGATCTTCTTCCGGATCGTCCTGCCGCTCATGTCGCCGGCCACCGGCACGGTCGCGATCCTCGCGGGCCTCATCGTGTGGAACGACTTCTTCACGTCGCTGATCTTCCTCGGCGGCTCCGCCAACCAGACCCTTCCGGTCGCCATGTACTACTACATCGGCTCGCTGGTGTCGGCCTGGAACCAGATCTTCGCGATCGTCATCGTCTCGATGGTGCCGATCCTCGCCTTCTACCTCTTCGCGCAGAAGCGCTTCATCCAGGGCTTCGCCGGCGGCCTCAAGGGCTAGGGCGCACCCCGATGGATGCCAGGACCCCTGGCATCCGTCGGTCGTCCGCCAGATGTCGCCGGCATCTCCCGGCCCGCCGTTCGCCGCGGGGAGCTCGGCGCGATCGAGCGCCTGCACTCCGATGACGGCCGCCAGCGTATGGGTGATACCGAAGGAGGAATTGACGCCGAGGAAGCCCATCGCCGCCGAACACGCGACCAGCACCGCACCGATCACGCGTCTCCCCCACGGCGCGTGAGCCAATCCGACCACGCCGACAGCGACTCCCGCGAACGCGAGACCCGCCCATCGGGCCGCCCCCACGGGAAGCGGACCCTGGAAGACCCGGAAATGGCTCAGGGCACGGGCGATCAGGTACATCGACGCACCCGCGGACGCGCCGATGAGGAGCGCTCGCGCCGGTCGACGAGGTGGCCACATCACGACGAGGACGACCGCGATGACCACTGCCGCGGCCGTGAGCCGAAGCAACGGACCGTCGATCAACTCGATCGAGAGCAGCGCGTTCACCGGCGCCCTCCCCAGGCGCTCCGCGCGAGGGCGACGATCTCACGACGCGAGGCGTCCGGCAGGTACGCTCGGCCCACCGCCGCACCGATGGCCGGCAGGTCCAGCGGATCACGGTAGGCCAGAGTCAGCTGGCGGTAGCGCGGACGGAACTTGCCCTTGAAACGGAACAGGGACGCGAAACCGTACGCGGGCTCCAGCACCTCTGCGAGCCACCGGAGGAGAGCACGGAGAGGCGCCGGGTCGACGTCGCTGAGCGCCTCCGGCGACTCGGCCAGGGGCGCGCCGGAGAGGCTCAGCACCTCCACGCCCTCCGCCTGCAGCTGCAGCGCGGCCTTCGCGATGAGGAACTCCATCATCCCGTTCGGGGCGTCGGTGCGGCGCCGCATGAAATCGAGCGTCCACCCCGTGATGGCACCGTCGGTCCAGCTCGGCATCCAGCTCGTGACCGCCTCGATGCGTCCCTCCGGTCCGACAGCGAGGAGGAGGCGGACATCGCGGTCGCGCAGCTCGTCGAGTGAGCCGAGCGTGAAGCCCATCTCGGGGAGGGCCCGGTCGGCGACCCATTCCTCGTCGATCGCGATGACCCGCGAAGCCTGCGGGACCGTGAGGTCGTGCCAGCGCGTCCAGACCGCGGCGTACCCTTCGCGCTCCGCACGCGTGAGCGGTTGACGCACCTTCTGCCACGCCTTCCCCGCGAAGGTCAGTCCGGGGAGGTCCATCACCGTCTCCACTCCGACGGGCACGTTCCGCCAGCCGAGGGCATCCAGGTCGGCGGCGGTGTCCTCGTGGATGCTGTAAAAGGCGGGCGTCCAGCCGTGCTCGACGCAGAAGTCGGAGAACGTCTGCAGTGTCTCCGATCGGCGGCCTTCCGGCACGAGGGGGTCCCCGACGGCCAGCGCGACGTCGCCGACGAGCCGGTACGCCACCGCGCACTCGCGGTCGTCGGAATACCAGTGCAGGTTGCCGGCCCACGTTCCCCAGAACCCGAGGGTGTCGCTCCCCCGCTGCAGCAATTCGCGATAGAGCCTGGTGTCCCCGGGGTCGGGACGCTGGATCCGTCGGAACAGCCAGAGCACGGCGGCGATGACGATCAGCCAGAACAGCACCCCGACCCACTGGTACGCGAAGAGCGCCGCC
>NZ_BADA01000272.1 GCF_000333395.1 Microbacterium sp. B19 | reverse complement strand
GCGAGCGGACGCTGAACGAGCTGCGAATCGGCAAGACGATCACCCTCACCAGCACCTACGACCACCGCGTGATCCAGGGCGCGGGCTCGGGCGAATTCCTCAAGAAGGTGCACGAGCTCCTCATCGGGCAGCGGGGCTTCTACGACGACATCTTCGCGGCACTGCGCATCCCGTACGCGCCGATCCACTGGGCCGCCGACATCAGCGTCGACCTGTCCGAGCGCATCGACAAGAGCGCCCGTGTGCAGGAGCTCATCAACTCCTTCCGCGTCCGCGGCCACCTCATGGCCGACATCGATCCGCTCGAGTACGTCCAGCGCACGCACCCCGACCTCGAGATCGAGTCGCACGGGCTGACGTTCTGGGACCTCGACCGCGAGTTCGTCACCGGCGGCCTCGGCGCCAAGCGCGTCGCCAAGCTCCGCGACATCCTCGGCGTCCTCCGCGACTCCTACTGCCGCACGCTCGGCGTCGAGTACATGCACATCCAGGACCCGGTGCAGCGTCAGTGGTTCCAGCGCAACGTCGAGGTGAAGTACACCAAGCCCGGCCACGACGAGCAGCTGCGCATCCTGTCGAAGCTCAACCAGGCCGAGGCGTTCGAGACGTTCCTCCAGACGAAGTACGTCGGCCAGAAGCGCTTCAGCCTCGAGGGCGGCGAGTCCCTCATCCCGCTGCTCGACCAGATCCTCCAGGGGGCGGCAGCCGCCAACTTGGACGGCGCCGCGATCGGCATGGCCCACCGCGGACGCCTCAACGTGCTCACCAACATCGCCGGCAAGACGTACGGCCAGGTGTTCCGCGAGTTCGAGGGCGCCGTCGCCGTCGGCAGCAAGCGCGGCTCGGGCGACGTGAAGTACCACCTCGGCACCGAGGGCACGTTCGTCGGCGACTCCGGCGACGAGCTCCCCGTCTACCTCGCCGCGAACCCGTCGCACCTCGAGACCGTCGACGGCGTACTGGAGGGCATCGTCCGCGCCAAGCAGGATCGGAAGCCCATCGGCACGTTCTCGTGGCTGCCGATCCTCGTCCACGGCGACGCGGCCTTCGCCGGCCAGGGCGTCGTCGTCGAGACGCTGCAGATGTCGCAGCTCCGCGGCTACCGCACCGGCGGCACGATCCACGTCGTGGTCAACAACCAGGTCGGCTTCACGACCACCCCGACGGACGCCCGCAGCTCGGTGTACGCCACCGACGTCGCCAAGACCATCCAGGCCCCGATCCTGCATGTCAACGGCGACGACCCCGAAGCCGTCGTGCGCGCCGCGGACCTGGCATTCCTCTACCGCGAGGAGTTCCACCGCGACATCGTCATCGACCTCGTCTGCTACCGGCGCCGTGGTCACAACGAGGGCGACGACCCCTCGATGACGCAGCCGCTGATGACGAACCTCATCGAGGCGAAGCGCTCGGTGCGCCGTCTGTACACGGAATCGCTCGTCGGACGCGGCGACATCACCGAGGACGAGTACGAGCAGGCCAAGCAGGACTTCCAGAACCGTCTGGAAGTCGCCTTCGCCGACACCCATGCCGCTGAAACCGGGGCCACCCCCGTCGTCTCGACCGACGCGGCCGACGACGTCGTCGTCGGGGCGCCCGAGACCACCGGTGTGTCGCGCGAGGTCGTGCACCACATCGGCGACGCGTTCGTGAACAAGCCCAACGGCTTCACGGTGCACAACAAGCTCCAGCAGCTGCTCGAGAAGCGTTTCGATATGAGCCGCAACGGCGGCATCGACTGGGCGTTCGGTGAGCTGCTCGCCTTCGGTTCGGTGCTGATGGAGGGCACGCCCGTGCGCCTCGCCGGTCAGGACTCCCGTCGCGGCACCTTCGTGCAGCGCCACGCGGTGCTCCACGACCGCAGCAACGGTCAGGAGTGGCTACCGCTGGCGAACCTCAGCGAGAACCAGGGCCGCTTCTGGGTGTACGACTCGCTGCTGAGCGAATACGCGGCGATGGCGTTCGAGTACGGCTACTCGGTCGAGCGTGCGGACGCCCTCGTGCTGTGGGAGGCCCAGTTCGGCGACTTCGCCAACGGCGCCCAGTCGGTCATCGACGAGTTCATCTCGTCGGCCGACCAGAAGTGGGCGCAGCAGTCGAGCGTCGTGCTGCTGCTCCCCCACGGCTACGAGGGTCAGGGCCCCGACCACTCGTCCGCCCGCATCGAGCGGTACCTGCAGATGTGCGCGCAGGACAACATGATCGTCGCCCGCCCGTCGACCCCGGCGTCGTACTTCCACCTGCTGCGCCGCCAGGCCTACCAGCGCCCCCGCCGCCCGCTCATCGTGTTCACGCCGAAGGCCATGCTGCGTCTGCGCGGCGCGACGAGCCCGGTCGAGGACTTCCTCGAGGGCCGCTTCGAGCCGGTGCTGGACGACGACCGCGGCGTCGACCGCGGCGCCGTGAAGCGCGTGCTCCTGCACGCCGGCAAGATCCACTGGGATCTGCGGGCCGAGCTCGACAAGAACCCCAATCCCGAGATCGCTCTGGTGCGCCTCGAGCAGTACTACCCGGCTCCCATCGAGGAGCTGAACCGCGCGCTCGAGACCTACCCGAACGCCGAACTGGTGTGGGTTCAGGACGAGCCCGAGAACCAGGGCGCCTGGCCGTTCATCGCGCTCGAGGTCGCCGACCAGATCGGTGGACGCGGCATTCGCGTGATCTCCCGGGCCGCCGCCGCCTCGACGGCCACCGGGTCGCCGAAGGTCCACGCGAACGAGCACGCCGCCATCATGAAGGCCGCGCTCTCGCTCTGATCCCCGAAGGACGGAGGGGCTCGGTCGTGACGACCGGGCCCCTCCGTCGTTCTCCGAACCGGCCACGGCGAAACGCCGTCGAGTCGCGGATTCAGGATGCCGGGGCGGCGAGGCCGAGCACGGGCGCCAGGGCCGGTATCGCGTAGGCGAGACTCCCGTCGAGCGCCTCGCCCGTGTGCCCGGCTCCCTCGACGATGTGGGTGAGGACACTGAACCCCGCAGCCTGGGCCGCCTGAGAGTTCGCGAGCTGCCCCGGACCGTACGTCGTGTCGAGGCTGCCCCAGGTGAAGACGGCGGTGTGACCTGCGTAGCTGCCCGCGGGCGCGGCGGCCATGATGACCGACGGCTTGTTCGACTGGAAGGCGCCGGCGTCGCCGCCGTACACCTCCGCGACCGTCCGCTCGACGTGCTCCGATCCGGGGAACTCGTTCCCCATCACGTCGAGCAGGTTGCCCCATGTCCCGGGATACTTCGCACCGTACACGGCCGCACAGGAACCGCCGTTCGAGAAGCCGCCGATCGTCCAGTAGCGGTGATCCGTGACGATGTTGAGGTTCTGCTCGGCCCACTGGGGCACCAGCTGATTGATGTAGGTCGCGACGGCGCCGTACTTGCCCGAGTCGACGCACGCGGGATCGCGGTCCGGGGCTGTGAGCTGGTCCACCACGATCGCGATCGGAGCGAGCCCCTTGTGCTCCGCCGCGAACGCATCGAGCGCCTTGGCCAGGGCGGTGGGATCGGGCGAGCCGGGCTGTCCCATCATGAACACGAGGAGGGGCAGCGCCGGGGGGTTCGGAACCTGGGCCGCGGGGGGAAGGTACAGCGATGCATCACGCGCGGAGTATTGCCCCGTCGGGATCTTGGTACTGCCCGTGAGGGCGCTCACCGACCCCTTCGCAGGCATGCCGACCGGCGGTGTCCACGTCCGGTAGAGCGTCGCCGGATCGTCCACGGCAGTGGCGCGTGGCGGCAGGGTGGCAGGATCGAGCGCTTGCACACCGAGGATGGCGGCGACGTTGTGCGTCACCCCGTAGGAGGCGTTCACGCCCAGCGCCGCCGCGAACAGCGCGGCGAGGACCGTCACGACACCGACGATCCGACGTCCCCACGGCCCGAGGCAGACGCCGACGATCCCCACGGCCGCCGCGGCCATGCCGCCGGCCGCCCACATGGCGGCGTGCACGGGGAGGGCACCCTCGAAGACGCCGCGGCCCTCCAGGGCGTGCACCACGATGTACGTGAGGAGTCCGACGGTCACGGCGATGAGCAGTGTGCCCATGAGGCGACGCGGCGGCCACAGCAGGATCGCCAGGACGCCGACCGCGGCGATCACGACGGCGACGATGAGCAGCGGCGAGTCGATCAGCTCGAACGACAGGACGAACCGGTTCACGCGGCCCACCGTTCATGCCGCGCGGCGTCCCGCAGAGAACGCGCGTGGGTCATGGCGAGGGAGCCGCCAAACCGAGGGCCGGCCCGAGCACCGGTATGGCGAAAGCCAGCCCCCCGTCGAGGGCCGGACCGTCGTGCCCCGCCCCGGGTACGGGATGCGCGAGCGTCGTGAAGCCGGCGGCCTGCGCAGCGAAGGCGTTCCGTTGCTGCCCGGGACCGAACACACCGTCCGATGCTCCCCACAGGAAGATGGCGATGTGACCCGCGTATGTGCCCGGCGGAGCCGCAGCCATGATGGAGGTCGGCTTTGCCGCCTCGAATGCCGCCGCGTCCCCTCCGAAGACGTCGGCGGTGGTCTCGTCGACGTGCTCGGAACCCGGGTACTCGTTGCCGGAGGCATCCAAGAGAGCCCCCCAGACCTGCGGGTATTCGCCGGCCCATTTGAGTGCGCACGACCCGCCGTTCGAGAACCCGCCGATCACCCACTTGCGATGATCCGCTGTGACGTTCAAGTGCGACGATGCCCACTCCGGGATGAGGGTGTTGAAGTAAGTCGCCACCTCCCCGTACGTGGCCGAATCGGCGCAGGAGGGGTCCAGATCGCCCTGCGAGGTCTGATCCGCGACGATGGCGATGGGGGCGAGCCCCTGGTGCGCCTGGGCGAAAGAATCGAGAGCCTTGGCGAGGCTCGTCGGGTCCGGCGATCCGGGCTGCCCCATCATGAAGACGATGAGAGGGAGCTTGGGCGGATCGGGCACGAGAGCCGCCGGCGGTAGGTAGAGCGAGGCATCGCGCGGAGCGAACGCTCCGGACGGAATCCGTGCATCGCCCGCTCACGCGCTCACCGTACGGNTGCTCGGCATCCCGGCCGGGCGATCCCACTGCCGCCAGATGTCGCCGGCATCTCCCCGGCCGCCG
>NZ_BADA01000273.1 GCF_000333395.1 Microbacterium sp. B19 | reverse complement strand
CCCCGCCGGGCGGGCCNCGACCTCTGGGTCGAGCGGTTCACGCGGTTCGTCGCCACCAAGCAGGGGCTGTCCGCCGCGCTCCACTCCGGTGATCCCGCCTTCGACGAGCTTCCGACTCACCTTCGGGAGACGCTCGGTCCGGCGCTCACGACGCTGCTGGATGCCGCGGTCGCCAGCGGGGAGGTGCGATCGGGCGTCGATCCGCTCGACTTCCTCATGGCGATCGCCGACCTGAGTCACCGCGCGCCGTCCGCGGGCGGGGAGCCGAACGCGATGGTCCGGCTGCTGCTCGACGGGCTCCGCACCCGCCCGGCCGTTCCGCGCTGAGCCCTCGCGGACCGATCCCCATCGAGTGTCCAAGACACGCCGCATGGGGCCGACGTCATGCGGCGTGTCGTGGACACTCGGCCCCGCCGCGGGCGCCTAGCCCAGGTCGAGCGGCCAGGCCTGCGGGGTCCGGTCGTCGTGCCGGAGGAGACCGCCGATCCAGAGGTCGGCGCGGCCGAGGCTGTTGACGTGCGCCTGACGCAGCAGCCCCTCGTACCGGAAGCCGAGACGCCGGGCGATCCGGGCCGAGCCGAGGTTGCCGACCACGGCGCGCCACTCGACGCGCTCGATCGCGGGCCGGTCGTCGGCGAAGGCCCAGTCGATCACGGCGGTCGCCGCCTCGACGGCGATGTTCTGCCGTCGCGCGTCGCGGGCGATCCAGTAACCGATCTCGGGTGCTCCGGTGTCGAGCTTCGCCAGCCCGATCATTCCGGCCAGATGCCCGTCGCGGCGGATCGCCCACGTCGGCTGCGTGCCGTCCGCCCACCACTCGCCGGTCAGCGCGACGAAGCGCTCGGCATCGTCGAGGAGGTACGGCGACGGCACCGTCGTGTACCGCTGCAGATCGGCATCCTGGCACGCCGCGTGGATTGCCGCGACGTCGCCCGTGGAGGGTGCCGAGAGTTCCAGCCGGGGCGTCTGCAGGTGGTCGGGTTCCATCCGCCCACGCTACCGGCCGGGCACAACTCCGGCGATTCCTCGCCGGGCGGTCAACGGATGCCGTGGCGCCCGTGCCCCGCCGGAGTTGTGCCATTCCCGGACCCTCCTCCCCAGGCCAGGTATCTCGGCATCCCTCCCCAATTGCGCCGTTGCTGCTGATCGAGCGCCGGCGCAGGCATGCACGGTGAGGGACATGACAATCCCGGCGTTCCGCACCTACCGCCAGCTGCGCGAGGACGGATGGACGCGACACCGCCTGGCCAACGCGGTGGGCAGCGGCGCGCTGGTCCGACTCCGGCGCGGGAGGTACGTCGCCGCCTCTGTCGACTCAACCGTCCAGGATGCGGCCCGTCTCGGCGGGCGCGTGGATTGCGTGTCCCTGCTCTCGCTTCTCGGCGTCTTCGTCCTGAACGCTGGTCGACTCCACGTCCAGTTCGATCGCGAGGCGAGCAGGTTGCCGGAGCGACCTGCCGGTGTCGTCGCCCACTGGCGATCGAGCGTCTCCAGACGCGGGGACCTGCACGCAGATGTCCTCGAAGCGCTGGCGCAAGCCGTGATGTGCCAAGGGCCGCGCGCCGGGATCGCTTCGGTGGATAGCGCGCTGCACCTCGGGCTGATCACCGACGCCCAGGTCGATGAGCTCTTCGACACGCTGCCGCGACGTTATCGGCGGCTGCGAACTCTCGTAGACGGCTCGGCCGAGTCCGGGCCGGAGACGTACGTTCGCCTCATCCTTCGGGCTCTCGGTGCGCGCTACGAGACCCAGGTGCGGATCCGTGGGGTCGGTCGGGTCGACTTTCTCGTCGAGGGGTGGCTCATCGTCGAGTGCGACAGTCGCGCCCACCACTCGTCCTGGGAGGCCCAACTTCGTGATCGACGTCGGGATCGGGCGGCGGCGTCGTCCGGATACCTCACCCTGCGCTTGGTCGCCGAGGAGATCCTGTACAGCCCGGAACTGGTGCGCGTCGCGCTCGCCGGTGTCGTGAAGAACCGACGCCGAAGTCACTGAACACCAGCGCCGCCCATTGGGCGCACAACTCCTGCGTGATCGCTCCGAAAGCCGCCCCGCCGTGGCTGGGTGCACCGAGTGCCGGAGTTGTGCAGGTACCTGCGTGCCGCAGCCCTTCGGCCGGTGCGTCGCATCGCGCGACGCCGGCCGTCCCTTCGCGCACAACTCCGGCAACATCCCCGGAGTCGGGCTGTCGGAGCCCCGGGCGGTCGCATCTGCAGGAGTTGTGCCCGCACGCTACCGGCCGGGCGGCACCCCGCGCCGGGTCAGCCGCGGCGCAGGAGGCCGATGCGGTCGTAGACGTCGGCGAGGGTCTTCTCGGCGACGGATGCCGCCCGCTCCGCGTTCGACGCGAGGACGCGGTCGAGCTCGGCGGGGTCTGCGAGCAGCTCGAGCGCGCGCTCGCGCACCGGCTCGAACTCGGCGACGACGACCTCGGCGAGGCCCTTCTTGAAGTCGCCGTAGCCGCGACCCGCGTACTCGTCCTCGATCGAGGAGATCTCCCGGCCGGTGAGGGCGGAGTAGATCACGAGCAGGTTCGAGACGCCGGGCTTCTCCTCGCGGTCGAAGCGCACCGCGCCCTCGGAGTCGGTGACGGCGCGCATGATCTTCTTCGCGCTGACCTTGGGCTCGTCGAGCATCCACAGCACACCCGCGTCGGACTCGGCGGACTTCGACATCTTCGACGTGGGGTTCTGCAGGTCGTAGATGCGGGCCGTCTCGCGCTGGATCATGGGCTTCGGCATCGTGAACGTCTCACCGAAGTTCTTGTTGAAGCGCTCGGCGAGGTCGCGGGTGAGCTCGATGTGCTGCTTCTGGTCGTCGCCGACCGGGACGACGTCCGTCTGGTACAGCAGGATGTCGGCGGCCATCAGCACCGGGTAGGTGAAGAGGCCGACGTTCGTGGCATCCGCTCCGTACCGGGCCGACTTGTCCTTGAACTGCGTCATGCGCCCGGCCTCGCCGAAGCCGGTGAGCGTCGACAGCACCCACTGCAGCTCCGCGTGCGCGGGGACGTGCGACTGCACGTACAGGGTCGAGCGCGACGGCTCGATGCCCGCGGCGATGTACTGCGCCGCCGTGCGACGCGTCTTCTCGCGACGTTCGGCCGGGTCGCCGGGCTGCGTGAGCGCGTGGAGGTCGACGACCGAGAAGAACGCGTCGTACTCGTCCTGCAGCTCGCGCCACTGGAGGAGGGCCCCGATGTAGTTGCCGATCTGGAGGCTGTCGGCGGAGGGCTGCATTCCGGAGTAGAGGCGCTGCTGGGTCACCGTACGATCCTAGGCCGCTGCGGACATCGGCACGGCCCGGCGACCGGCCCCGCTCAGCGGCCCAGCGTGTAGTCGGCGATGACGGGGGAGTGGTCGCTCCAGCGGGTGTCGTATGACGGCGCGCGGTCGACGCGGTAGTCGGTGACGCGCTCGGCCAGGGCCGGGGTCACGACGTGGTAATCGATCCGCCACCCGGAGTCGTTGTCGAACGCCTTCCCGCGCATCGACCACCACGTGTACGGCCCCTCCACTTCGCCCGCGTGGCGACGTCCCACGTCGACCCACCCGAGTCCGGGGCCGGTCGAGCCGTCCGCGCCCTCGACGGACTCGCCCGCGGGACCGAAGAACCGGTCGAAGTAGGCGCGCTCGCGGGGGAGGAAGCCGGCGTTCTTGCGGTTGCCCCGCCAGTTCTTGATGTCGAGTTCACGGTGTCCGACGTTGAGGTCGCCCATGACGATGGCGAGCGGCTGCGCGGCCCCGAGTTCGGCGAGACGCGCCTCCATGGCATCAAGGAAGAGCCACTTGGCCTCCTGCTTCGGGGTGTCGACCTCGCCGCTGTGCACGTACGCGCTCACGACCGTCAGGGTCTCGCCGTCGATGTCGAAGTCGGTCTCGATCCAGCGGCCCGACGCGTCGAGCGGCTCGGGTCCGAGGTGGGTGCGAGTCTCGACGCCGGGCAGGCGGCTGACGATCGCGACGCCCGCGCGACCCTTCTGCAGCGCCTCGTCGTTGACGATCTGCCACCCGGGCAGCGCCTCGGCGAGCTGCTCGGCGGTCGCCCGCACCTCCTGCAGGGCGAGGATGTCGGCGCCCGAGGCGTCGAGCCACTCGGTCATGCCCTTGCGGACGGCGGCACGGATGCCATTGACGTTGACGGAGACGATGCGTACGGAGCGAGCCACCCCACGAGCGTAACCGGGGCCTCCGACATGGGGCCCGACCGCTCAGTCCAGAGGGAGCGTGGACCGTCGGGGCGCGGGCAGCTCCGCCTCGACCCGCTCGAGATGCGCGCGCGCCGCACGCAGCCGTCGCCGCGCGAGCCAGCGTCGGGGCCAGCGCGACAGGGCCGCGGTCTCCTCGGCCTCGCGCACGGCCACCTGCGCCGCGATCACGAGGGCCGCCTGCTCCATCGCACGTCGGTCCTCGAGCGAGCGGAGCGGCACGTCGCGGTCGTCGGCCGCGACGGCGATCCAGGCGGCGGCCACCAGGATCACGATCCCCACCAGCCGGAACCACAGCAGGAAACCGATGAGCACGGTGAAAGTGGCCAACAGCGGGTTCGCGGGGGAGTAGACGAAGAGGAAGCCGGCCCCGATCTGGAGCGCCACCATGCCCGCCGCGCCGGCGGTCGCGCCGGGCCAGATCCGTCGCCACGGCAGCGCGGTTCCGGTGAGGAAGCGGAAGAGCGACGCGAGGGCGAGCGTGTTGATGCCGAAGGCGACCACGAGCGAGATGGCCCGGGCGCCGAGCGTCCACCCGAGCGTCTCGCGCGTCCAGCCGATCCACCCGAAGACGAGGTCGATGGCACCGGTGGTGATCGAGCCGAGCAGCGCGCCGAGGAGGAGCGCCAGACCGAACAGCAGCGAGGCGACGAAGTCGCGCGCCTTCAGCAGCAGGTAGTTGCGCGCGTCGAACGGCAGCCCGAAGGTGTCCCGCACGGCGCGCCGCGTGAAGGTGACGAAGCCGATCGCGGTCCAGATCACCACGACACCGGCGACGCTTCCCGTGACGCCGAGGAGCTTGCCGCTCTCCTGCGCGACGGCCTCCACCTGCTCGCGCTTGATCAGACCGGTGTCGCTGATGATCCCGGGGATGTAGCCGTTGACGATCCGGATCAGACCGTCGATGGCCGCTCTGCTTCCGCCGAGCCAGATCCCGACGCCCGCGAACGCGAGGTACAGCGCGGAGAACAGCGTGAACAGGCCCTGATAGCTCATGCCCGCGGCGAGCAGGAACCCGTTGTGCCGCAGGAAGTGCCGCCACACCCGGATCGGGAACACCTGCGCGATCTTCGCGGCCCGCGCGATCGGCTGGTCCAAGCGCTCCCGCACCGCGGTCTCGAGCCGCTCGCGCAACGACGTCTCCTCGGGCGCCGCGCCGGGCAGCGGGCGGGAGTCGTGGCGGCTGTCGGTCACCATCCGAGCCTAATGAATGGATCCCACCCCCTCCCGGCATCCGTCACGGGCGGCCACCCGGTGGCATCCGGTCGGAAACGACGAACGGCGGGGCGCCGAAGCGCACCCGCCGTTCGAGGAGCGAGGCTCAGCGACCGCGGAGAACCGCCTGCTTGACCTCGGCGATGGCCTTCGTGACCTCGATGCCGCGGGGGCACGCCTCGGTGCAGTTGAAGGTCGTGCGGCAGCGCCACACGCCTTCCTTGTCGTTGAGGATGTCGAGGCGCACGTCGCCCGCGTCGTCGCGCGAGTCGAAAATGAAGCGGTGCGCGTTGACGATCGCGGCGGGGCCGAAGTACTGGCCGTCGGTCCAGAACACGGGGCAGGACGACGTGCACGCGGCGCAGAGGATGCACTTGGTGGTGTCGTCGAAGACCTCGCGGTCGACGATCGACTGGATGCGCTCCTTGCCGGGCTCCGGCTTGCTGTTGGCGATGAGGAAGGGCTGCACCTCGCGGTAGGAGGCGAAGAACGGCTCCATGTCGACGATGAGGTCCTTCTCGAGCGGCAGACCCTTGATCGCCTCGACGTAGATCGGCTGCGAGATGTCGAGGTCCTTGATCAGCGTCTTGCACGCCAGGCGGTTGCGGCCGTTGATGCGCATGGCATCCGATCCGCAGATGCCGTGCGCGCACGATCGGCGGAACGACAGCGAGCCGTCCTTCTCCCACTTGATCTTGTGCAGCGCGTCGAGCACGCGGTCCGTGGAGTAGAGCTCCACGTCGTAGTCGACCCAGCGCGGTTCGTCGTCGACCTCGGGGTCGAAGCGGCGGATGTTGAACGTGACCAGGAACGACTGGATGCCGGTGTCCTCGGGGGACTGCTCGATGTCGGCGGGGGCGTCAGTCGTGGTGTCGAGCGCGGTCGCGGCCATCAGTACTTCCTCTCCAGGGGCGGGTAGCGCAACTCGCCGGCGTCGTTCTTCGTGAACACCACCGGCTTCCATCCGAGTTCGATGTGGTCGGCGGGGTGCGACGAGTGCGGGTCGCCGGTCAGGTACGCCATGGTGTGCTGCATGTAGTTCTCGTCGTCGCGCGTCGGGAAGTCGTCGCGCATGTGACCGCCGCGGCTCTCCTCGCGGTTCTGCGCGGAGTAGACGACGACCTCGGCGAGGTCGAGCAGGAACCCGAGCTCGACGGCCTCCAGCAGGTCGGTGTTGTACCGCTTGCCCTTGTCGTCGACGTGCACGTTCTTGTAGCGCTCGCGCAGGTCGGCGATGATGTCGAGCACCTCGGCCAGCGAGTCGTGGGTGCGGAACACCTGGGCGCCCTTGTCCATCTCGTCCTGGAGCGTCTTGCGGAGGACCGCGATGCGCTCGGTGCCCGAGTTGGCGCGCAGGCCCTCGATCATCTCGCGGACCTCCTTCGCGGGGTCCTCGGGGAGGGCCACGAAGTCGGCCGTCTGGACGTACTCGACGGCGTTGCGGCCGGCGCGCTTGCCGAAGACGTTGATGTCGAGGAGGGAGTTGGTGCCGAGACGGTTGGAGCCGTGCACCGAGACGCACGCGCACTCGCCGGCGGCGTACAGGCCGGGGACGACGGTGTCGTTGTCGGAGAGCACCTCGGCCTTGATGTTGGTCGGGATGCCGCCCATCGCGTAGTGCGCCGTCGGCATGACCGGGACGGGCTCGACGACCGGGTCGACACCCAGGTAGGTGCGGGCGAACTCGGTGATGTCGGGGAGCTTCGTCTCGAGGACCTCGGCACCCAGGTGCGTGCAGTCCAGGAGCACGTAGTCGCGGTGCGGGCCGGCGCCGCGGCCCTCCGCGACCTCCTGCACCATGCAGCGGGCGACGATGTCGCGCGGCGCGAGGTCCTTGATCGTCGGGGCGTAGCGCTCCATGAAGCGCTCACCGCTGGCGTTGCGGAGGATCGCGCCCTCACCGCGGGCGCCTTCCGTGAGCAGGATGCCGAGACCCGCGAGGCCGGTGGGGTGGAACTGGAAGAACTCCATGTCCTCGAGCGGGAGGCCCTTGCGCCACACGATCCCCACGCCGTCACCGGTGAGGGTGTGGGCGTTGGACGTGGTCTTGAAGATCTTGCCGAAACCACCCGTGGCGAAGACGACGGCCTTGGACTGGAAGACGTGCAGGTCTCCGGTCGCGAGCTCGTACGCCACCACGCCCGCGACCTGGGTCTTGCCCGCGTCGTCCTTCACGGTGATGAGGTCGAGCACGTAGAACTCGTGAAGAAGTTGATGCCGAGCTGACGCAG
>NZ_BADA01000274.1 GCF_000333395.1 Microbacterium sp. B19 | reverse complement strand
CTCAACGCAACCAAGAAGGAACTGGTCAAGGACTTCAACTCTGCGCTGGAATTCGACCAGAGTGCCATGTTCAAGAAGGTCTACGAAGAAGAGTTCGGCACCTTCGGTGGTGCGCCTTTCGGCGCCCTTCTGGGAGATTTCGAGATCACCCGCCAGCCGGAAGACATGTACTTCATCGAGCAAATGTCGCGCATCGCTGCGGCATCCCATGCCCCCTTCATTACCGCG
>NZ_BADA01000275.1 GCF_000333395.1 Microbacterium sp. B19 | reverse complement strand
AATCATAATGGGGAAGGCCATCCAGCCTCGCGTCGCGAACGCCAGCAAGACGTAGCCCAGCGCGTCGGCCGCCATGCCGGCGATAATGGCCTGCTTCTCGCCGAAACGTTTGGTGGCGGGACCAGTGACGAAGGCTTGAGCGAGGGCGTGCAAGATT
>NZ_BADA01000276.1 GCF_000333395.1 Microbacterium sp. B19 | reverse complement strand
AGGCCGACGCCCGCACGTCTCGGGGGAGTTCGCGCACCGCGTGAGCTTCAGCCATGACGGCGGCGACTTCCTGAACTACTCGGCACGGGCCTGGTTGCTCGACGGCGACGACCGCCGTCCGCTGGTGTCCGAGACCGGGTACTGGCGTGTTCCCCGCCCGGCCACCGACGCGGATGCCGGACCCGCGCTGCTGCCGCCCACCGAAACCGCCCCGCGGCGGACCGCCGACGACGTCGAGGCGCTCCGAACCGCCGAGGGCGGCTTCCCGCTCGAGGTGAGCCTGGCGCACTCCAACGGCGTTCTCGAGCTGTACCTCGGTCAGGTCCGCGGTCCGCGGATCGACCTGGCGAGCGACGCCGTCGTGCGCACCGCGGGCGCCAAGCCCTACGCCTCCGCGACCCGCATCTACGGGCTCGTCGACGACCACCTGCTGTGGGCGTGGGACATCGCCGCCTTCGGCCGCGAGCTCGCGTCCCACGCCTCGGCGCGACTGGCACGGGCCGAGTGATGGTGTCTCTCACCGAGGTTCCCGGGGCCGTCGTCGACGACGGCGGTCTGCGCCACGTCGGCTCGCCCCTCGCGGAGCAGCGGCGGCTGGCATCCGGTTCCGCGCTCGCGCCGCTGGGCGATCGCCGCGTGCTGTCGGTCGGCGGTCCCGACCGGCTGAGCTGGCTCGATTCCCTGTCGTCGCAGGCGCTCACGCACCTTCCCGCGGGGGTGTCGACCGAGATGCTCATCCTCGACCCGAACGGCCGCGTCGAGCACGCGGCGTCGGTGATCGACGACGGTGAGACCGCCTGGCTGATCGTGGATGCCGCTGACGCCGAGCCGCTCGCGGCCTGGCTCGGGCGCATGCGCTTCCGTCTGCGCGTCGAGGTGCGCGACCGGTCCGACGAGGTCTTCGTCGTCGGCGGCACCCGCGCTGCGGTCGCGGGGCTGAGCGCGCTGGCCCCCGCGGGCGTCCCGGTCGTGTGGGTCGACCCGTGGCCCGACGTCTCTCCCGGCGGCTGGGCCTACGCCCGCGTCGAGGATCACCCCGGTGCCGAGCGCGACTGGGCCGAAGCGGTGGTGGATGCCACCGAGTTCGACCGCATCGTCGCCGCGGCCGTGGCCGGCGAGGTCGCCCTCGCGGGGCGCGAGGCCGTCGAGGCCCTGCGTGTCGCGGCGTGGCGTCCGCGGGTCGCGGTGGACGCCGACGAGCGCCTGCTGCCGCACGAGATGGACTGGCTCCGCACCGCCGTGCACCTGTCGAAGGGCTGCTACCGCGGCCAGGAGACGGTCGCCAAGGTGCACAACCTCGGCCACCCGCCGCGTCGCGTGGTCGCGCTGCAGCTCGACGGGAGCGACAGCGTACTGCCCGCGCGCGGTGACGTCGTGCGCGTCGGCGACGACGCGATCGGCGCCGTGACCTCGGTCGCCGTGCACTTCGAGGAGGGCCCGATCGCCCTCGCGCTCGTCAAGCGCACCGCTCCGGCCGACGTGACGTACGTCGTCGACACCGCGGACGGTCCGATCGCCGCGGCGGTCGAGACCGTCGTCCCCTCCGACGCGGGCGCGACCGCCGGCGTTCCCCGGTTGCCGCGCCTCGGGCGCCGCCGCGCCGCGGAATGACCGCCGAGGAGCCCTCGACGACGCTCGGCGTCGTCGTGCCGCGCTCGCGCGTGCGCACGACCCTGCGGCGCCGATGGGGGCGCGTGCGGGAGTCGCTCCCCGCGATCGTGCAGATCGTGGTCGCTGCGACCGCGGCGTTCGTGTTCGCGCACTTCGTCCTCGGACACAGCGTGCCTCTTCTCGCTGCGACCGTGACGGTGTCGAGCCTCGGGCTGGTGCGGGACGCCCGGCCGTGGCGCGTCGCCGAGACCGTCGCCGGAATGCTCGTCGGCATCCTCCTGGCGGAACTCGTGCTCCTGGTCGCGGGTGCGGGGTGGTGGCAGATCGCGGTGGCGATGTTCGTGACCCTCGTTGTCGCGCGCTTCCTCTCCCCGCAGCCCGGATTCGCGCTGTCGGCCGTCGTGCAGTCGCTCATCGCCCTGGTGCTGGTGACGGGCGCGCCGTTCGTCCGCCTCATCGACGGCGCGGTCGGGGGAGCAGCCGCCCTGCTCGTCACAGCACTGATCCCGCGGACGCTCCGGCGCACCGAGCTCCGCGATGCCGACGAGCTGTTCGACGCGTTCGATGTCGCGACCGCGACGATCGTGCGGGCGCTCCGGCGCGGCGACCGTGCGCGCGCCGAGCGGGGGCTCGAGCGCGCGCGAGCGCTGCAGACCTACGTCGATGCGTGGAGCGGTTCGCTCGAATCGGGGCAGGAGGTCGCCCGCATCTCGCCGTTCCTCCGCCGCCAGCGCACCGAACTCGAGCGCCATGCGCGCGTCCGCGCGGCGATGGACCTCGCCACCCGCAACCTCCGCGTCGTCGCCCGCCGCGCCGCCTACCTGTGCGCCGACGGCCAACCCCGCGCGGTGCCCGCCGATCTCCTCGCCGAGATCGAGCGCGGTGCCGGCCTCGTCCGCGACGCCCTCGACGACGTCTCGGTCGAACCCGCGGCCCGTGCCGCACTCGCCGCCCTCGCGAGACGACTCGACCCGGCGCAGATTCTGCCCGAGGGCAACATCGGTGAGCTCAACCTCGTCGCGGCCCTGCGCCCGCTGACGGTGGATCTGCTCGTGGCGACCGGGATGCCGTTCGCCGAGGCGCAGGCCCTGCTTCCGCGGGTCTGACTCACGCCGGGGCGACGGCGTCCCAGTCGACGCCGACCTCGCCCAGCCGCCACCGCGACCGTCCCCGCACCGGCCAGCCGTCCGCGGCCAGCGCCTCGATCGCCGTGCGCCAACGGTGCACGGGCCCGAAGGGCGCGACGGAGGCGGCGCGATTCCACTCGCGCTGCAGTGCCGCGACGTAGTCGTGCACGCGCTCGCCGGGGACGTTCCGGTGGATCAGCGCCTTCGGCAGGCGCTCGGCCAGGATCGCCGGGTCGTCGAGCTCGGCGAGCCGCAACGAGACGGTCAGGCTCCGGGGGGCGGCGTCCGCCCCCACCTCCACCCACGTCACGACGCGGCCGATCTCGTCGCACGTCCCCTCGACCAGGATGCCGTCGGGCGCGAGCCGCGCGCACATGCGCGCCCACGCGTCCGCGACGTCCGCCTCGTCGTACTGCCGCAGCACGTTCATCGCGCGGATGACCGCGGGGCGCCGACCGTCGGGTGTCGGCACCTCGAAGCCGCCCCGCGCGAAGCTCACGCCCTCGACCCCGACCGCCTGCGCGCGGGCCCGCGCGACGCGGTCGGGATCGATCTCGAGGCCCAGGACCGTGGCATCCGGTCGAACCCTCGTCAGCCTCGCGTGCAGCTCGAGCGGGGTCACGGCGCTCGCCCCGAACCCGAGGTCGACGACGAGCGGATCCGCGGCCCGTCGGAGCACCGGATGCCGCGCGATCCAGCGGTCGACCCGTCGCAGGCGGTTGACGCCCGTCGTGCCCCGCGTGGGGCGGCCGACGGGGGAGGGAGTCACTCCGACATGATGCCAGGCGCGGCCCGGAGGAGACCCGTCGGCGTCGCTAGCATGGAGACATGCCTCACACGCTGATCCTCCTCCGCCACGGGCAGAGCGAGTGGAACAAGACCAACCAGTTCACCGGCTGGGTCGACGTCCGGCTGACCGACCAGGGGAAGGCCGAGGCCCAGCGCGGCGGCGAGCTCCTGAAGGAGTCGGGCGTGCTGCCCGACGTCCTGCACACCTCGGTGCTCAGCCGCGCGATCCAGACCGCCAACATCGCGCTCGACGCGGCGGACCGCCTGTGGATCCCCGTCAAGCGCTCGTGGCGCCTGAACGAGCGCCACTACGGCGCGCTGCAGGGCAAGGACAAGGCGCAGACGCTCGAGGAGTTCGGCAACGAGCAGTTCATGCTGTGGCGCCGCTCGTTCGACGTTCCGCCGCCGCCGCTGCCCGCCGACGACCAGTACAGCCAGGTCGGCGACCCGCGCTACGTCGGCATCGACGGCGAGGTGCCCGACACCGAGTCGCTGAAGATCGTCATCGACCGCATGCTGCCCTACTGGCACAGCGACATCGTCCCCGACCTGCAGGCCGGCAAGACGGTCCTCGTCACCGCGCACGGCAACTCGCTGCGCGGTCTCGTCAAGCACCTCGAGGGCATCAGCGACGCCGACATCGCAGAGCTGAACATCCCCACCGGCATCCCGCTCGTCTACCAGCTCGACGACGACAAGAAGCCGCTCGGCCCGGGCGAGTACCTCGACCCCGAGGCCACCACGGCCGGAACCGCAGCGGTCGCCGCGCAGGGCGACAAGAAGTAACGCACACGGCAACGAGAAGGGGGNGGAAGCCACNNGCATCCACCCCCTTCGACGTTCGCGGCGTCAGACCACCGGGGTCGGGGTGACGTCGTCGGCGCCGGCCCAGTCGCCGGTGGCGAGGTAGACGACCTTCTTCGCGACGGAGACCGCGTGGTCGGCGAAGCGCTCGTGGTAGCGGCTGGCGAGGGTCGCGTCGACCGTGGCCGTGGCCTCGCCCTTCCAGGAGTCGCCGAGGACCTTCTCGAAGACGCTGACGTGCAGCTCGTCGATGTCGTCGTCGACGTCGCGGATCTCCTCCGCGATCCGGAGGTCCTGCGTGCGGAGCAGCTCGGCGAGGCGGCGGGCGACCTCGACGTCGAGCTCGCCCATGCGGGTGAACGTGCTCTTGAGACCCTTGGGGATCGCGCGCTCGGGGAACCGCGACCGCGCGAGCTGGGCGATGTGCTCGGCCATGTCGCCCATGCGCTCGAGCGACGCGCTCACGCGGAGCGCCGTGACCACGATGCGCAGGTCGCGCGCGACCGGCTGCTGGCGGGCGAGGATCTCGATCGCGAGCTCGTCGAGGGCGACAGCCTTCTCGTCGATGATCGCGTCGGCCTCGATGACCTCCTCCGCGAGGGAGACGTCGCTCGAACCGAAGGCACGCGTCGCACGGTCGATGGCGACCGCGACCAGCTCGGCGATCTCGACCAGTCGGTTCTGGACGTCCTCGAGGGACTGGTGGAACACTTCGCGCATCGCGATACCTTCCTCGTCGGCGGCACGGCACACATACGTCCCGCGACCCTCCGGGATTCTTCCGAGCGAAGGTTAACGAGTGGTGCTGTGACAGTGAATAGTATCTGTTGGCTGTGGTCGGCCCCGTCTGAACGGCCGGTGACGTCCGAAGGGCGGCTTTACGCTGGAGCCATGGATCACACGCAGCTCTCGCTGCTCGCGCTCCTCGTGGGAATCATCGTCGGGAGCTCCGTCGTGGGCCTCATCGTCGTCGCGCAGCGCGCCCGGGACCGGGCTCTCGCCCAGGGCTCCTCGGAGCTCCCCGAGGGTGTGGAGTCCATGCTCGGCGCCCTCGACGACCCGGCGGTCGTGTGCGACACGTCGGCGACGGTGCTCGCGCTCTCCCCGGCCGCCGAGGTCTTCGGACTGGATGCCGGCTCCGCCATCGTCGACGAAGATCTCCGCCGCGTCGCTCGCGCGGCGCGCGAGAACGGCGCCCCCGTGAGCGAGACGCTGCGCCTGCGGCGCGGAGCCGCGCCGGCGGAGCCGCGGCTGGTCGCCGTGCGCGCCGCCCCGCTGTCGCCCCGCCTCGTGCTGCTCGTGCTCCGCGACATCACCGAGCGCGAGCGCGTCGAGGAGATGCGTCGCGACTTCGTGGCCAATACCAGTCACGAGCTCAAGACGCCGGTGGGTGCGGTGAGCCTCCTCGCCGAGGCGATCGAGTCCGCCGCCGACGACCCGGCGCAGGTGCGGTACTTCTCGGGCCGTCTGCAGGCCGAGATCCAGCGTCTGTCCGCCCTCACCAATCGCATCCTGAGCCTGTCCCGACTGCAGGCCTCGGACGAGCTCCGCGACGTGCGCGACGTCTCGATCGACGAGGTCGTGACCGCCGCGATCGAATCCCACACGATCCAGGCCGACTCCGCCCAGGTCACCGTCGTGCGGGGCGGCACGAAGGGACTCTGGGTGCGGGGCGAACCGCAGATCCTCACCGAAGCCGTCGGCAACCTCATCGCCAACGCGATCGCGTACTCCCCGCAGGGCTCGAAAGTCGGGGTGGGGATCAAGCTCGACGAGGACGTCGTCGAGATCGCCGTGACCGACCGGGGGATCGGCATCCCGGAGAGCGACCAGCACCGCGTGTTCGAGCGCTTCTACCGCGCCGACCAGGCCCGCTCGCGCCGCACCGGCGGCACGGGTCTCGGCCTCTCGATCGTCAAGCACGCCGTGCAACGGCACGGCGGCGAGGTCCGCCTCTGGTCACGACCCGAGCGCGGCTCGACGTTCACCATCCGCCTGCCCCTGTCCGAGGCACCCGACCTCGACCTCGTTCGCCCCAAGGCGCGTCGCAAGAGCCGCAAGTCCGGTACCGCGACCCGTCCCGCACCCGTGAAGGGAGACACCGCATGACCCGCGTTCTGATCGTCGAGGACGAGCCCGATCTCGCCGACCCGCTCGCCTACCTGCTGCGACGGGAGGGCTACGAGGTCGAAATCGCCGAGGACGGCGCGCTCGCCCTGGCGGCCTTCCGGGAGCGCGGAGCGGACATCCTGCTGCTCGACCTCATGCTCCCCGGGATGCCGGGGACCGAGGTGTGCCGCCAGCTGCGGCTGACGTCGCAGGTGCCGATCATCATGCTGACCGCCAAGGACTCCGAGGTCGACATCGTGGTGGGCCTCGAACTGGGCGCCGACGACTACGTCACCAAGCCGTACTCCACGCGAGAGCTCCTGGCCCGGATGCGCGCGGTCCTGCGCCGTCGGAGCCCCGAGGAGTCGGACATCGACGAGCGCATCCTCAGCGGCGGCCGTGTGACCCTCGACATCGACCGCCACACCGTGTCGGTCGACGGCACCGAGATCAACATGCCCCTCAAGGAGTTCGAGCTCCTCGAGGTACTGATGCGCAACGCCGGTCGCGTGCTCACGCGCGGTCAGCTCATCGACCGGGTGTGGGGGACCGACTACTTCGGCGACACCAAGACGCTCGACGTGCACATCAAGCGCATCCGCTCGCGCATCGAGCAGAGCCCCAGCGAGCCGTCCATGCTCGTGACGGTGCGCGGACTCGGCTACCGCTTCGAGGCCTGACCCGCGGGAACGACGAAGGCGCCGACGGAGAACCGTCGGCGCCTTCGTGTTGCCCGCGCGGGCGGAGATCAGGAGGACGGCGTCGGCGACGGGGTGGCCGAGGGCGTCGCGGGGATGAGCGTGCTCGTCGGCGTGGGGGTCGGCGCGAGCGGCGCGAGGTACTCGAGTGCGCCGTCGAGGACGGGGACCTGCACCAGCGCGCCCTCGGCGTCACCGGACTGGAAGTAGACCGGAACCGTGGAGCCCGGGGCGCCCTCGAACCCTTCGAGGGCGAGGGGCTTCACCTTGTTGGTGAGGTCGCCGAGGCTCACGGTCGAGCTGGCGGGGACGTTGACGGAGGCGCGGACGGTGCTGCCGCCCTCGCCGACCTCGAGGCGCAGGGTCTGCGACTGGTTGGTGTCGTTCACGATCGCGGCGACGAAGTTGCCGGCCGTGCCTTCCTCGTCGGCCACGATGAGGGCGTTGCGCACCTGCAGCGGGCCGGACTCGGGCACGTTGACCCCGTCGGAGGCGGAGTACTCGATCGTGGTCGCCTGGGGAGCGATGAGGTTGCAACCGGTCGTTCCCAGAACGACGGCGGCACCAACGGCCAGGGACGCGAACAGGCGCGTTTTCACGGATCCTCCCGGAACGACAGACGGCATCCTGATCATCCTACGGGGTCGGTGACCCGCGCCCGGCCCGGGGACCGCTCTCGCGGGCGTCTCGCGCGCGGGAAGGAGAGCTGCCGGGGGAGGGGGCGGAACCTTAGCGCATGGGGGCCTGTGGTATCCTGGATGTTGCCGAAAGGACATAACTCCATGCTTTTTGAGGTTGGCGAGACCGTCGTTTACCCGCACCATGGCGCGGCCACGATCATCGAGGTCAAAGAACGCGTCATCAAGGGCGAGACGAAGAAGTACCTGAAGCTCAACGTCACGCAGGGCGACCTGGTCATCGAGGTCCCCGCCGAGAACGTCGACCTCGTCGGCGTCCGCGACGTGATCGGCAAAGAGGGTCTCGACCGCGTCTTCGAGGTGCTCCGTGCGCCCTTCACCGAGGAGCCGACCAACTGGTCGCGCCGCTACAAGGCGAACCTCGAGAAGCTCGCTTCGGGTGACGTCATCAAGGTGAGCGAGGTCGTCCGCGACCTGTGGCGCCGCGATCAGGACCGCGGCCTGTCCGCCGGTGAGAAGCGCATGCTGGCCAAGGCCCGTCAGATCCTCGTGTCCGAGCTCGCTCTGGCCGAGAAGACCGACGAAGACCGCGCGAGCGTCGTCCTCGACGAGGTCCTCGCGTCCTGACGTCCCGCGCGGTTCGTCCGCGCGTCCGCGCTAGCGTGGTCGGGTGATTCCCGCACCCGTCCCGCGTCTGGCCGTCATCGTCGTGGCCGCCGGCTCCGGCACCCGCCTCAACGGGGGTGCGCCGAAGGCGTTCGTCGGTCTCGACGAGCACACGATCCTGCGTCACGCGTTGCGGGGGGTCTTCGCCGCTCCGCGCGCCCAGGTGGTGATCGTCGTGCCCGCGGGCTTCGAGGGGGCCGCGCTCACCGACGCCCGCGAGATCGCCGGTGACCGGATCGACCTCGTCTCCGCCGTGCCCGGGGGAGCGACGCGGCAGTCGTCCGTCGCCGCGGGGCTGGCGGCGCTGTGGGCCGACATCGACACGGTCCTCGTCCACGACGCCGCCCGTGCGCTCACGCCGATCGCGGTGTTCGAGCGTGTCGTGGCGGCTCTCGACGACGGCGCGCTCGCGGTCATCCCGGCCGTCCCGGTCGTGGACACCATCAAGCGCGTGGATGCCGCGGGGGCGATCGTCGCGGCCGTCGACCGGTCGGAGCTCGCCGCCGCGCAGACCCCGCAGGGCTTCCGCCGCGGCATCCTCGAGGAGGCGTCGCGCGCCGCGGACGCCGACCACACCGACGACGCCGCGCTCGTCGCCGCTGCGGGTCACCCCGTGATCACGGTCGCGGGCGACGAGGCATCCTTCAAGATCACCACCGGTCCCGACCTCGACCGCGCGCGGGCGCTGATCGCGGAGGCCGCGCCTCTCCCGGTGCGGCGCGACGCTCCCGCCGTCCCGCGCGTGGGCATCGGCACCGACGTGCACGCCTTCGGCGGCGACGGCACGCTGTGGCTCGCGGGCCTGGAGTGGCCGGGCGAGGAGGCGCTGTCCGGGCACTCCGACGGCGACGCCGTCGCTCACGCCATCGTCGACGCCCTTCTCGCTGCGGCCGGCCTCGGCGACATCGGCACGCACTTCGGCACCGACCGGCCCGAGTTCGCCGGCGCGCACGCCGAGGCGTTCCTCGCTCACACCCGGAATCTGCTCGGCGAGGCGGGCTGGCGCATCGGCAACGTCTCGGTGCAGGTGCAGGCGAACCGGCCGCGCTTCGCCGGTCGTCGGGAGGAGGCCGAGCGCGCGCTGTCGGCCGCGCTCGGGGGCGCACCCGTGTCGGTGAGCGCGACCACGACGGACGGACTCGGCTTCACCGGCCGCACCGAGGGCGTCGCGGCGTTCGCGACCGCGCTGGTCGTTCCGGCCTAGATCTCGCGCGTCATGAACGTCGACAGCGGATCCGGGCGGTACGACCCGAACGGCGGGCACTCGACGAAGCCCTCGCTCGCGTAGAGACCGCGCGCGGCCGCGAAATCGTCACCGCTCCCGGTCTCGAGCCACAGGGTCCGGATGCCACGCTCCCGCGCCTCGGCCATGATGTGCCGCAGGATGGCGCGTCCGATCCCCTGGCCGAGGAACCGCTCGGTGACACGCATCGACTTCAGCTCCCCCGCGTCATCGCCGAACGGGGCGAGCGCCCCGATGCCGGCGAGTTCACCGTCGACGCGCGCCGACCACAGCGACGCCCCGTTGTCGACCAGGGCGTCGGCGTCGAGCGCGTGGCAGCTCTCGGCCGGCGTGTTGGCCAGCATCCCGGAGACGTGGGCCGTCACGAGGGCGCGGGTGTCGGGAACGCTGACGTCGTCCCGTGCGATGTCCAGGGGCATTCTGCGACCCTAGCGCCGGCATGTTTCGTGCACGGGTCGCCGTCAGGGGCGGCCGGTAGGCTTGTGCGGTGACCGTCCGGCTGTATGACACGAAAGCGCAGGCTCTGCGCGACTTCGTCCCCGTCGACCCCGCGAACGTCACCATGTACGTCTGCGGCCCCACCGTGCAGTCCGGCCCCCACATCGGACACGTGCGCGCGGCCCTCGCGTTCGACGTCCTCCGCCGCTGGCTCGCCCACCGCTTCGGTCGCGTCACCTTCGTCCGAAACGTCACCGACATCGACGACAAGATCCTCGCGAACGCCACCGACACCGAGCCGTGGTGGGCGCTGGCCTACCGCATGGAGCTCGAGTTCTCGCGGGCATACGCCGCCGTCGGCATCCTCCCC
>NZ_BADA01000277.1 GCF_000333395.1 Microbacterium sp. B19 | reverse complement strand
ACCGCGAGCGTCGCCGCAACGGCGACGGCGTAGCGCGCGCGCCCACGGGACCGCACGCGCGGGACGGCGGACGTCACGACGCCGTCCTCCGCAGCACGAGCCACAGCAGCAGGGGCGCGCCGAGGAACGCCGCGACGATTCCCGCCTCGACCTCGGCCGGGACGGCGATGACGCGTCCGATCACGTCGCTCGCGAGCGTCAGCGTCGCGCCGGTGAGCGCGGCGAGGGGGAGTTGGGCGCGGAGACCGGTCGGACCCGCGTGGCGGACCACGTGGGCCACGAGCAGGCCGATGAAGGCGAGAGGCCCGGCCGCCGAGGTCGCCGTCGCGCACAGCAGCGTGATCGCGACCCCGGACGTCACCAGCACGAGCACGGGGGAAACCCCCAGCGCCCGCGCCAGGTCGTTGCCGAGGCGCAGCTGATCGAGCCCGCGGGCGACCACCACCGCGAGCACCACGCCGACGACCGCGAACGGCAAGAGTTGCACCGCGACGTCGGCGCCCCGTCGCTCGAACGACCCCACGGCCCAGAATCGGAACGACTCGAACGTGTCGTCGTCGGCCAGCGTGATGATGCGCACGACCGCGGTCAGACACGCGCTCAGCGCGACCCCGGCCAGCACGAGTCCCACGGCGCCGCCGCGACCGCCAGGGCGTGCCGCGAGGTACACGGCCGCGGCCGCGCCGGCCGCTCCGGCGAAGGCGAACCACACGTATCCGCTGGCGGTGCCGATGCCGAAGAACGCGATCGCGACCACGACCCCCACCGCGGCGCCGGCGTTCACGCCGAGGAGACCCGGGTCGGCGAGCGGGTTCCGCGTGGCCGCCTGCATGAGCACCCCGGCGACGCCGAGCGCGGTGCCCACGAGCAGCCCGGTGAGCGTGCGGGGGAGTCGCAGGTCGTGGACGATGACGGCCGTGGCATCCCTCCGGTCCGAGAAGAGGGCGGAGATGACGTCGGGGAACGCGAGCGGGCGGGAGCCGACCGCAAGGCTGGCGACGACGACCACCGCGAGCAGCACCACGATCGCCAGCGTCGCGACGACCGTGCGCACCTGTCGCCTCTGCCGGCGGGCGGCGACCAGCGTCGCCGCGGGAGCAGCTCCCACGTCAGTCACCGGCATGTAGCTAAGGCTAACCTAACTGCATGTCGTTCCTTCGCTTCCCGTCTCCCCGCTTCCGTTCCCGACGTCGCCTGGCCGTGGCTACCGCGAGCATCGGTGCGCTCCTCGCGCTCGCCGGCTGCGCCTCCGCTGCGCCCGCTCCCGTCCTCCCCGACGCCGAATCCGGCTCCACCGGACAGTGGGTCGTGGCGCGCGACCTCGAGCCGGGCATGGGCTCGAGCGAGGCCGACGGGGTCTTCCCGCGCACGGTCACGCACTTCTCGGGGACCACCGATATCCCCGCCGCTCCGCAGCGGATCGCCGTCGTCTCGACGGGACAACTGGATGCCGTCCTCACCCTCGGCCACGTCCCGGTGGCGGCGACGCGAGCCGAGAACAGCGGGCTCGTGCCGCAGTACCTGCGCGACGCCTTCGCCGCCGACGCGGCGCAGCTCGATGCCATGGCCGACATCGGCTCGCGTACCGAGCCCGACCTCGAGGCGATCGCGCAGGCCGCCCCAGACCTGATCCTCATCAACTCCACGCGCGGCACCGAGGTGTACGACGCGCTTTCGGCCATCGCGCCGACGGTGGTGACGAAGGGCAACGGGGTGAACTGGAAGAGCGACTTCCTGCTCATCGCCGACGCGCTCGGGCAGGAGGGCGCCGCGCGGGCGAACCTCGACGCGCTGCAGGCCGACAGCGCCGCGTTCGCGGCGACGCTTCCCGCGGAAGCTCCGACCGTGTCGTTCCTCCAGTCCACCGGTGACCGCACGCGCATCATGGGCGTGCCGTCCTTCGCGGGCGGACTCGCCGAGGACCTCGGACTCGCGCGGCCGGAGTCGCAGCGGTTCGACGAGACCTCGCAGGACATCAGTGCCGAGCAGATCGACCTCGCCGACGCCGACCACGTGTTCTACGCGGGCACGGGCCAGGGCGTGCAGTTCATCGAAACGGCCGCGCTGTGGTCGACGCTCACGGCGGTGGCCGACGGACGGACCACGGCGGTCGACTTCGACCCGTGGTTCATGAATGCCGGTCCGGCCGCGGCGCGCCTGGTGCAGGACGAGATCGTGCGCGCGATCGACGGCTGAGCGCACGAAAGGAGCGAGCGCCGGACCCCCTCGCCTGGGGTCCGGCGCTCGCCGTCAGGTCCGATCAATCAGTGATCGGTCCGGATGCGGGGAATTACGCAGCCGGGGGCATCAGCACCGAGTCGATGAGGTACACGGTGGCGTTGGCGGTCTGGACGCCACCGCAGATGACGTTGGCGTCGTTGACCTTGATCGAGTCGCCCGAGCCGGAGACGGTGACGTCGCCGCCCTCGACCGTGGCGTGGGTGCCGTCGATCTTGTCGGGGGTGATCTGGCCGGGGACCACGTGGTACGTGAGGATCTTGGTCAGCGTGGCCGAGTCGGTCTTCAGCGAGTCGATCGTCGCGGCGTCGATCTTCGCGAACGCGTCGTCGACCGGGGCGAAGACGGTGAACTCGCCACCGTTCAGCGTGTCGACCAGGTTCACGTTCGGGTTCAGCTGGCCGCTGACCGCAGCGGTGAGCGTCTTCAGCAGCGGGTTGTTCGACGCGGCGACGGCCACGGGGTCGGCGGCCATGCCCTCGACCGAACCGGCGCCCGACGGGACGGCGGCGGCGTAGTCGGCGCAGCCGGGGCCCACGAGGTTGGCGGCCGGGTCCATCATGTTCGACGAGGCCGAGGGGGACGCGGCCATCGAGGGGGCAGCCGAGGACTCCTCGGTGGTTCCGCCGGCGGTGGTGGAGCCACCCGAACATGCGGTGAGAGCGAAGGCCGAACCCAGCACGAGGGCGAGACCGGCGACGACAGGCTTCTTGTTCTTCAGCATGACATTCCTCCGAAATCGTTCGGACCGCGGCTGCGACCCGTTAGGACACCCCGGTGCGGGGGGTGGTTCGCCGTGTTGCGGCGTACACAGGGTCTTCGGGACCCCCTCGGGTTCGGATTGCGGATTTTTACGAAGCGGTGCCCGCGGGCCTGGAAAAGGCCAGTTCAGAGGCCTGAAAATATTCTCTAGAATGTTTTCCTGGATGCCGTCGCCCCGACGCTGAGACCATGCGGCGACGCCCCGGGATCACGTTTCCGTAGCGCTCTCGCGCCACGCGCGCACGGGGGAGGGAAGTCCCGGGCAGGTGCGGCATGCTGGGATTCATGGTGATCGACGGTTTCTCTCTCCCCGAGGACGGGGCGGACCACGTCGACCACGTCGGAGAATTGCTGCAGAAAGTCGCCGCCGGCGATCGGAAAGCCTTCGCCGAGCTCTACGACACGCTGTCGGCTCGCGCGTTCGGTCTCATCCTGCGGGTGCTCGTCGACCGGTCGCAGAGCGAGGAAGTGCTGCAGGAGGTCTTCCTGGAGATCTGGCAATCCGCCGCGCGCTTCACTCCGAACAAAGGACAGGGAAGGTCGTGGGTCCTCACGATCGCACACCGACGAGCAGTGGACCGCGTGCGGTCCTCGCAGTCGAGCGTCGATCGCGACGTGCGCGCGGGCTTCCGGAATATCGACGTCGCGTACGACGATGTCTCAGAGAACGTAGAACTCAAGATCGAAGGGCGGCGCGTCGTGGACGCACTCGCGACGTTGCCCGACGCGCAGAAGGAAGCGCTCACGCTGGCCTACTTCGGTGGGTACAGCCAAAGTGAAATCGCTACTCTCGTCGGAGCGCCGCTCGGTACGGTCAAGACCAGGATGCGCGACGGATTGTCGCGCTTGAGAACGGAGATGGGGGTGGACAAGTGAACGAGAGGGATTTCGCCGACCTCGCTGCCGGTCACGCGCTGAACGCGCTATCCGACGCAGACGAACGCGCATACCAGGAGGCTCTCGCGGGTAATCCGCACTGGTCCTCCCACGTTCAGGATGCCGCTGACGCCGTCGCCGCGATCAGCGACACGATCGCGCCCGTCGAGCCGCCGGCATCCATCCGCGCCTCTCTGCTGGCGCGCATCAGCGAGCTCCCGCAGATCCCCGCGGAGCCGGAGCTCGACTCATCCGACGCCGAGGACTACGCCGCCGCCGGCCCCGCGCCCGTGGAGGTCGAGCATGCGTCGGAGTCCGAGACGGTCGGATCCGGCTGGGGCCTCCGTCGCTGGTTCACCCTCGCCGCTTCCCTTGTGGCCGTGCTCGTGCTCGGTTTCGGCGCGGTGACGATCAGCCAGCAGCTCACGCGCCCGGCATCGGTGGTCGCTCTCGAGCAGATCACGTCCGCTCCCGACGCGCAGTCGGCCTCCACGACCATGCCCGACGGCGGAGTCGTGACGGCGCACTGGTCGGCATCCACCGGTCAGAGTGTGCTCGTGACCGACGGCATGCCCGCGCTCCCGACCGACCGGACCTACGAGCTCTGGTTCGTCCGCGACGACACGCCCATCGCGGCGGGGATCTTCTCGACGGATGCGACGGGCAAGGCGACCGCGGTGCTGCAGGGCCAGTTCCACTCCGGCGACGTGATCGCCGTGACGGTGGAGCCCGCGGGCGGGTCGCCGGACGGCACCCCCAGCTCGGCTCCCGTCGTCGCGGTGGCCACCGCCTGAACGGTCGTCGCTCCGGCCCGGCTCGCGCGGGACACGCTCTAGCCTGGAAGGATGAGCGATTCCCCTCGCGACTTCCACAAGCCCATCCGGCGCCCCGCTGAGCTGTTCGACCGGCTGTTCGTCGCCGACGACCCCGCCGAGGTGTCGCGCGTCGCGCACAGCACCGCTCACGCCCTCCTGTCGCGCGTCCGGGCCGACCCCTCGGTCGACGTCGTCGAGCGGCTGGTGGCGTTTACCGACGACCACGGCATCGACGACATCGCCGAGCTGTGGTCCCGTTCTCCCGCCCGGTCGCTCCCGGGCGCGCTGTGGCGGTTGTACCTGCTGCAGCTCATGATCCACGACGACGCCGCGACCGCAGCTCTGCTGTTCGAGCGCGGGCGCGCCGAGATGGCGACCGTCGACCCGGTGGTCGTCGGGGCCCCGGCCCCCGCGGGTCCGGAAGAGCTGGTGCAGCTCATCGACACGATCCTGCGCGGCCTGTTCGAGGGTGATTTCGCCGTCGCGCTCGAGCGAGCGGCGGCCTTCTGCCGCATCCAGGCGTCCGGCGCGACGCACCTCGCGGACGACTACGAGAACACCGAGTCCGAGCGCGCCACGGCGCTGACGACCCGCGCGCTGCGCCTGTCGACCTACGCCGACGACCTCGCGGCCGCGGCCGCCCTGTGGCGCCGCGACGCGCTGACCTGATCTACGGCCCAGTGTCCAAGACACGCCGCATCGGGGTGGTGCCCAGCGGCGTGTCTTGGACACTCGACGGTGAGCGTCACGCCGCCAGGGCAGAAAAGTGCCGGGCCGCAGAACGCCTCTCGGCGCAAGGCCGCTCGCAGCGGCAGAAGATGGAGCCCGGGGTTACTGCGGCCCGGCTATGCAAGTGTAACAAGCACGGCTCCGAGGCATTCCCTCGCGCGGGGTGGTTGACGCGACCCGGGCGTGTCGGTACGGGGGCATAGGGTCGATGCATGGCTTGGCGTTTCGCTCTCCTGATCGACCCCGTGGCATCCGATATCCGGCGAGACGACTTCTCCGACACGTTCACCGTGATCGACCCCGACGGCGCCGCGTTGCGCCTCGGCGACCTCAGCGCCCAGCGCGGTGACGGGATCTTCGAGTCGCTCGGCGTGATCGACGGTCACGTGCAGGAGGTCGAACCCCACCTCGCGCGCCTGGCGCACTCCGCGGGTCTGTGCGAGCTCCCGACGCCGAACTTCGACCAGTGGCGCGCCGCGATCGCCCGCGTCGCCGCCGACGCGCCGGCGGGGGAGAGCGTCGTGAAGCTCATCCTCAGCCGCGGGGTGGAGCACGGCCCGGCGCCGACCGCGTGGATCACCCTGGCCGACGCTCCCGACAGCGCGCGTGCACGCGCGGAGGGCGTGCGCGTCACGACGCTCGACCGCGGCTACGCCCTCGACGTTCCCGCGCGGGCGCCGTGGCTCCTGCTCGGCGCGAAGACCCTCTCGTACGCGGTGAACATGGCCGCGATCCGCGAGGCCAAGCGGCGCGGGGCCGACGACGCCGTGTTCGTCACCAGCGACGGCTTCGTGCTGGAGGCACCCACGGCATCCGTGGTCCTGCGCTTCGGCGACCGCTTCGTCACGCCCACCCCAACCGCCGGCATCCTGCACGGGACGACCCAGCGGAGCCTGTTCGCCCACCTCGGGCAGCGCGGTTTCGAGACCGCGTACGAGACGGTGCCGGTGTCGGATCTCGGGCGAGCGGATGCCGCGTGGTTGCTGTCCAGCGTCCGGCTCGCCGCCCCGATCGCGGCGGTGGACGGCGAGGCGAAGGCCGTCGACCGCACCCTCACCGACGAACTGAACGCGTACCTGCTCTCGCCGCGCGACTGAGCGCGGAGACGACGATGGCCCCGCCGGAGCGGGGCCATCGCGGGGGAGCGGTGCTTATCCGAAGCGTCCCGAGACGTAGTCCTCGGTCGCCTGGACGGTGGGCGCCGTGAAGATCGTCGAGGTGTCGTTGTACTCGATGAGCTTGCCCGGCTTGCCGGTACCGGCGATGTTGAAGAACGCCGTCTTGTCGCTCACGCGCGACGCCTGCTGCATGTTGTGCGTGACGATGACGATCGTGTAATCGTTCTTCAGCTCGGAGATGAGCTCCTCGATCGCGAACGTCGAGATGGGGTCGAGGGCCGAGCACGGCTCGTCCATGAGCAGGACGTCCGGCGAGACGGCGATCGCGCGGGCGATGCACAGACGCTGCTGCTGGCCGCCGGAGAGGCCGCCGCCCGGCTTGTCGAGACGGTCCTTGACCTCGTTCCAGAGGTTCGCGCCCTGCAGCGACTTCTCGACGAGCGCGTCGCCGTCGCTCTTCGAGAGGCGCTTGTTGTTGAGCTTCGCGCCGGCGAGGACGTTCTCGCGGATCGACATCGTCGGGAACGGGTTCGGACGCTGGAACACCATGCCGACGTGGCGGCGCACGAGCACCGGGTCGACGCCTGGGCCGTACAGGTCGTCACCGTCGACCAGCACGCGGCCCTTGACGTGACCGCCAGGGATGACCTCGTGCATGCGGTTCAGCGTGCGGAGGAACGTGGACTTCCCGCAGCCGGACGGGCCGATGAAGGCCGTGACGGTGCGGGGCTGGATGTCGATGGAGACGCCTTCGACCGCGAGGAAGTCGCTGTAGTAGACGTTGAGGTCTTCGACCTCGATGCGCTTGGACACGGGGGCCTTCCTGGGATCAGCGCGCCTTCGGTGCGAACACCGAGGCCACGATGCGGGCGATCAGGTTGAAGATGACGACGAGCACGACCAGCAGGAACGCCGCGCCCCAGGCCTGGGCCTGAGAAGCATCGATGTCCTGCCCCGGGAAGCTGTACGCGGTGTACGCCATGACGGGGAGGGTCTGCATCGGACCGTCGAACGGGTTGGAGTTGAAGTTGTCGGTGAAGCTCGCGGCGATGAAGATCGGCGCGGTCTCGCCGACCACGCGGGCCACGGCCAGCACGACACCGGTGATGATGCCGCTCGCCGCGGTCCGCAGGACGACCTTGACGATCGTCGCCGAGCGCGGCACGCCGAGGGCCAGCGAGGCCTCGCGCAGGTCGGCCGGCACCAGGCGCAGCATCTCCTCGGTGGAGCGGATGACGATGGGGATCATCAGCACGCACAGGGCGATGGATGCCGAGAACCCGGAGAACGCCTTCGGTCCGACGATCAGCGCGAAGAAGGAGAACGCGAACAGACCGGCGACGATCGAGGGGATACCGGTCATCACGTCGACGAGGAACGTGATCGTGCGACGGAGCGGGTTGGTCGGCAGCGCGTACTCGACGAGGTAGACCGCCGCGAGCACACCGATCGGCACCGAGATGAGCGCCGCGATCCCCGTGATGATGAGCGTTCCGACGATCGCTTGAAGAGCGCCGGGCGTCGCGACGACCGCGAGCGTGTCGGGGTCGAAGGCGCTGCCACCTGTCTTCGTGATGAAGTCCCAGTTCACGATCGCGAGGCCCTTGGACACGACCGTCCACAGCGTCGAGATGAGCGGCGCGACCGCGAGGAGGAACGCGGCGGTCACGAGACCGCGGATGACGCGGTCGACGGCCTTGCGGCGGCTCTCGACGATCGTCGACCCGACGCCGATCGCGATCAGGTAGAGCACGGCGGTGAGGATCAGCCACGCGGCCAGGTTGAAACCGCCGACGAGGAACTGGATGCCCGCGACGATCACCGCGACGCCGACCAGCATGATCGGCTCGATGAAGCGGGGGAGCTGACCGCTGGTCAGCGCGAGGGGCGCGGATGCCGTCGACACCTGCGACGGCGCCTTCATGGTGGTCACGAGCGCTTCCCCTTCTTGCGGCCCTTCGCACCGGGGCCGGTCGCGCCGATGATGTAGCGAGCGAGGATGTTGACCGCGAGCGACACGACGAACAGCATCAGACCGGTTCCGATGAGCGCCGAGCGCTGCAGGTCGGTGGCGATCGGGAAGTTCAGCGCGATGTTGGCGGCGATCGTCTGCGAGTTGTAGCCGTCGGTGAGGATCAGCACCGAGTAGATGAGGCTCGGCGAGATGATGAGCGCGATCGCCATCGTCTCGCCCAGCGCGCGGCCGAGGCCGAGGAGCGTGGCCGACACCATGCCGCTGCGGGCGTAGGGGAACACCGACAGGCGGATCATCTCCCACCGCGTCGCCCCGAGTGCCAGCGCGGCCTCTTCGTGCAGGCGCGGGGTCTGCAGGAAGATCTCGCGCGTGATCGAGGTGACGATCGGGAGGATCATGACGGCGAGCACCACCGAACCGGTGAGCAGCGTCGAACCGGTGCTGGAGGGCGAACCCGCGAAGAGGGGGATCCACCCGAAGTAGGTGTTCAGGAACTGGCCCACCGGGATCAGCAGCGGGCGCATCACGATGATGCCCCACAGGCCGAACACGATCGAGGGGACTGCCGCCAACAGGTCGACGATGTAGCCGAGAGCGCCGGCGATACGGCGTGGGGCGTAGTGCGAGATGAACAGCGCGATGCCGATGGCGACCGGCGTGCCGAGCACCATGGCGATCAGGGCCGCCCAGATGCTGCCCCAGAGGAGCGGACCGACGTACTCCCAGAAGTTGGTCCACGACCCGTTCTGGTAGCCGGCGAGGTCGCCCTCGGTCCAGTTGCCGGTGATGGCGGGCAGGCCCTTGATGATCAGGAAGATCGCGACGCCCGCGAGGATGATCATGATCGAGACGGCCGCCGTCATCGACAGGCCGAGGAAGGCCGTGTCTCCGGCGCGGCGCTTGCCGACGATTGTCGAAGGGCCCCCGGCCGGGGGAGCAGAGACGGTGTCAGCCACGGCTGACCTCGCGCTCGGCAATGGTCATGGTGTGCTCCTCGGGTCGGGATTCTCTCTGAGGATGGTCGGGCTCAGCGGAAGCGTCGACGCGGACGTCGACGCTCCTGATCAGCCCGAACCGGCCCGCACCGAGGTGCGGACCGGTTCGGATCCGAGAGATGTTTACTTGATCGCCTCGAGCGTCTTCGCGGCGTCCGCGAGGACCGACTCGGGCAGCGGCGCCGAACCGGCGTTCTTCGCGGCGACCTGCTGGCCGAGCGAGCTGGTGATGAAGCCGAGGTACGACTTCACGAGCTCGGCCTGCTTGGTGTCCTTGAACTCGGTGCAGGTGATGGCGTACGAGACCAGCGGGATCGGGTACGTCTCGGCGGTGAGCTTGGTGTAGTCGAACTTCTTCGACAGGTCACCGGGAACGCCGTTGGCGTTGTCGACGGCCGCGGCCGCGAAGGTCGCCGTGACGGCCTCGGGGCTGAAGGGGATCGCGGTGCCGTCCTGGATGATCGCGACCGACTTCAGGTCGCCGATGGCGGAGTGGTCGGCGTAGCCGATGGTGCCCGAACCGGCCTTGACTGCCTCGACGACACCCGAGCCACCCTTCTGCTTCGACACGTTGCCCTCGATCGGCCAGTCCTTGCCCGCGGGCGAGGTCCAGACCGACGACTGCGTCGCGGCGAGGTAGTTGGTGAAGTTGGTCGTGGTGCCCGAGCCGTCCGAACGCGCGACGGTCGTGATGGGGCCGGCGGCGAGGGCCGTGCCGTTGTCCTTGGTGATGGCCGGGTCGGACCAGTCGGTGATCTGCAGCGCGAAGATCTTCGCGATGGTCTCGCCGCTGAGCTTGAGGTCGGTCACGCCGGGGATGTTGAAGATGATCGCGACACCGTCGAGGTAGATCGGGATGTTCACGCCGCCGTCGGTGCACAGCGCCTTGGACTGCGTGGTCTGGTCGGCGTTGAGGGGCGAGTCGGAGCCGGCGAAGTCGTACGCGCCGCTCAGGAAGTTGGTGACACCGCCGCCGGAGCCCTGCGACTTGTCGTAGTTGATCGTCACGCCCTTGGCGGTGGCGTTGTAGGCGCTGGTCCATGCGGCCTGCGCGTTGGCCTGGGCGCTCGAGCCACCGGCGGTGATGGTGCCGGAGAGGGTGGGGTCGATCGTGAACGCGACGTCGGAGGACGAGGCGGACGAGGAGGGCTCCGTGGTGCCTCCGCTGGAGGAGGCGCAGCCGGCGAGGGCGAGAGAGGCCACTGCGGCCACGGTGCCCAGCTGGGCGAGTCGGGAGAGCTTCACTGTGTGAATCCTTCGCATGTCGGGGACACGAACCCGGTGCAGGGTTCTCCCGCACGGTAAACACCGTCCCTTACCAGAGTGCGTTGCACGGGTGAACGGAAGGTGAACCGGTGCCGCCGTTCCGGGGTGTTTTCCTGGCCTGTGTACGCTTCACCCCCGTGACGACCCCCGCGTTTCCCGGCCAAGAGCTGCTCGACCGTACGAGCTCCGCCCCACCGGCGCGCACGCTCATCGACATCCTCGCCGACGTGGCCTCCCGGCATCCGGAGGCCTCCGCGATCGACGACGGGTCGGGTGCGCTCAGCTACCGCGAGCTGCTCGCGCGGGTCTGGCGGACCGCGGCGGCCCTGTACGCGGCGGGGGTGCGCCGCGGCGACCGGGTCGGCGTGCGGATGCCGTCCGGCTCGAAGGAGCTGTACGTCTCGATCCTCGCCGTGATGGCGGCCGGGGCCGCTTACGTGCCGGTGGATGCCGATGACCCCGACGAACGCGCCCGCCTGGTGTTCGGCGAAGCCGGGGTGAAGGGGATCATCGCGGGCGACGGCGAGTTCGTCGGGGGCGACGACGACCTCGTCCGCCTCTACGACGGCGAGGCGCCGCACCCGAGCACGAGCGCGGTGCCGATCGTGGCGCCGCCGACCGTCGACGACGACGCGTGGATCATCTTCACCTCCGGCTCGACCGGCGTGCCCAAGGGTGTGGCCGTGACGCACCGCTCCGCGGCGGCGTTCGTCGAGGCGGAGGGGCGTCTCTTCCTGCAGGGCGATCCGCTCGGCCCCGGCGACCGCGTGCTCGCGGGGTTGTCCGTGGCCTTCGACGCCTCGTGCGAGGAGATGTGGCTCGCGTGGGGTCACGGTGCGTGCCTCGTTCCCGCCCCCCGCTCGCTCGTCCGCTCGGGCGAGGACCTCGCCCCGTGGCTCCTGCGGCAGGGGATCTCCGTCGTCTCGACCGTGCCGACGCTCGCCGCGATGTGGCCGGCCGACTCCATCGAGAACGTGCGCCTGCTCATCTTCGGCGGCGAGGCGTGCCCGCCCGAGCTCGCCGCGCGGCTCGTCGCCGACGGCCGCGAGGTCTGGAACACCTACGGACCCACCGAGGCGACGGTCGTCGCGTGCGCCGCGCTTCTCGACGGGACGCTCCCCATCCGCATCGGCCTGCCGCTGGACGGCTGGGCTCTGGCCGTGGTCGACGCCGAGGGTCAGCCGGTGGCCGAGGGCGACGTCGGCGAACTCATCATCGGGGGAGTGGGCCTCGCGCGGTACCTGGATCCGGCGAAGGATGCCGAGAAGTACGCGCCCATGCCGACTCTCGGGTGGGAGCGGGCGTACCGCTCCGGCGACCTCGTGCGCTTCGAGCCGGAGGGGCTCGTCTTCCAGGGGCGCGCAGATGATCAGGTGAAGGTCGGCGGACGACGCATCGAACTCGGTGAGGTCGAGTCGGCGCTGCAGGATCTCGCCCAGGTGCACGCGGCGACGGTCGCGGTCCGCACGACCGAGGCGGGGGTGCCCGTGCTCGTGGGATACCTCGTGATGGAGGACGGCGCCGAGCTCGATCGGTCCGCGGCGCGTGCGGCGCTCGCGGAGCGGCTGCCGGCCGCCACGATCCCCCTCCTCGGCGTCGTGGACGAACTCCCGGTTCGCACCTCGGGCAAGGTCGACCGGGCCGCGCTGCCGTGGCCGCTCCCCGGCGTCGACGCCCCCGCCGCGACGGACTTCTCCGCCGACGAAGCGTGGCTCGCCGAGCAGTGGCAGGCCGTGCTCGGGCTCCCGGTCACCGACCGCAAGGCCGACTTCTTCGACCTCGGCGGCGGCTCGCTCGCGGCGGCGCAACTGGTCTCGCGCATCCGCGCTCGTGTGCCCGAGTTCTCGGTCGCCGACATCTACGACGTGCCGCGCCTCGGCGCGATGGCGAAGGCCCTGGGACCGCAGCTCGGCGATGAGACCCCCGCGGCCTTCCACAAGCCGACGCCGACCCCGCGGGCGACGCAGTGGGTCCAGACGCTCCTCGGCGCCCCGCTCTTCATCCTCTCGGGAGTGCGCTGGCTGCTGTATCTGCTCACGGCATCCGCGATCCTCCAACTCGTCCCGGGCTTCGAGGTGCTGCCCGACGTTCCGTGGCCCGTGCTGCTGATCGGGCTGCTCGTCTTCGCGACGCCGTTCGGCCGCATGGCGATCGCCGTCGTGTCGGCGCGGCTGCTCCTCGTGGGACTGCGTCCGGGCGACTACCCGCGCGGCGGCTCGGTGCATGTCCGCCTGTGGCTCGCCGAGCAGATCGCCGCCCAGGTCGACGCCGTCGGCCTCGCCGGCGCCCCGTGGGTGTCGTACTACGCCCGCGCGCTCGGTGCGCGCATCGGCCGCAACGTGGACCTGCACGCGCTGCCCCCGGTCACCGGCATGCTCGTCATCGGCGACGGCGCCTCGATCGAACCCGAGGTCGACCTCACGGGCTACTGGATCGACGGCGACCTCGTGCGCATCGGCGAGGTGCGGATCGGTGCGGAAGCAACGGTCGGCGCGCGCTCGACCCTCGCCCCGGGCACCCGCATCGGCCGACGCGCGGAGATCGCGCCCGGGTCGGCGGTGTTCGGCCGCGTCAAGGCAGACCAGTCCTGGGCCGGGTCTCCCGCGGTCCGCGTCGGCGGCACCGCGAAGGGCTGGCCCACGGAGCGTCCGGCCGCGCCGACGCGCTGGCTGTGGGCCTATGCCACCTCCGCGGTGCTCCTCGCGCTGCTGCCGCTGCTGTCGTTCGCCGTCGGCGGGCTCGTCGTCGCCCGCGGCATCAGCGGCGCGGACTCGCTCGCTGCCGCGGCCGGCGCGGCATTCGTGTGGCTCGTGCCGGGGGTCGCTGCCACGGGCCTGGTGTTCGCGGCATCCGTCGTCCTTCTCGTCCGGGCGTTCTCGGTCGGGCTCGTCGAGGGCACCTTCCCGGTCCGGAGCCGCGTGGCGTGGCAGGCGTGGACGATCGAGCGGCTGCTCGACTCCGCGCGCACGATCCTCTTCCCGCTGTACTCGAGCCTGTTCACGCCCGTCTGGCTGCGGATGCTGGGCGCCCACGTCGGCCATGACGTCGAGGCATCCACCGTCCTGCTCCTGCCCACGATGGCGCGGATCGAGGACGGAGCGTTCCTCGCCGACGACACCATGGTCGCCTCGTACGAGCTGCGCGCGGGCTGGCTGCGCGTGGGGTCGGTGCGGATCGGCAAGCGGGCGTTCCTCGGGAACTCCGGCATGGCCGCCCCCGGACACCGAGTGCCGCGCGACGGCCTGGTCGCGGTGCTGTCCGCCGCGCCGCTCAAGGCGAAGCCCGGATCGTCGTGGCTCGGCTCGCCCGCCGTGCGCCTGCGGCGGCTGTCGGCCGAGGGCGACGAATCGCGCACGTACCGCCCCACCCCGGCCCTGCGCCTCGCGCGCACGCTGTGGGAGCTGTGCCGTTTCGTCCCGGTCGTGGTGACCTGCGCGATCGGGCTCGGCGTGATCTTCACCCTGGCCGGATTGTGGGATGCCATCGGCCCGGTGTGGACGCTCCTGCTGTCGGGACTCGTGCTGCTCGCCGCGGGCGCGATCGCCGCGGCCGTCTCAACGCTCGCGAAGTGGGCGATCGTGGGCGTCATCCGCGCGGGGGAGCAGCCGCTGTGGTCGAGCTTCGTGTGGCGCACCGAGGTGTCGGACACGTTCACCGAGATGGTCGCGGCACCGTGGTTCGCCCGCGCCGCCGCCGGAACGCCCGCGCTCGCGATCTGGTTGCGGAGCCTCGGTGCCCGGATCGGCCGCGGCGTGTGGTGCGAGAGCTACTGGCTGCCCGAGCCGGATCTGGTCACTCTGGGCGACGCATCGACGGTCAACCGTGGGTGCGTCGTCCAGACCCACCTCTTCCATGATCGAATCATGAGTATGGACACCGTCGAGCTGGAAACGGGTGCGACCCTCGGGCCGCACAGCGTGGTGCTCCCCGCATCGACCCTCGGGGCGCACGCGACCGTCGGTCCCGCGTCGCTGGTCATGCGGGGCGAGACCGTCCCCGTCGGCTCGCGGTGGAGCGGCAACCCCATCGGACCCTGGCGCGCCGTGAAGGTGCGCGCCTACCAGTCGACCACGTGAGCGGGCCCGACCCGTACGCCCCCCAGAGCGGTGACGGCGGTTACCGCGTCGAGGCGTACGACCTCGCGCTGAGCTACCGCGTGCGCACCAACCGGCTCGAGGGGACGGCGGTGATCTCCGCGGTCGCCCTCGCCGACCTGACGACGGTGGTCCTCGATCTCGTCGGACTCCGCGCCACACGCGCCCGTATCGGCGGGGCGCCCGCGCGGTTCTCCGCCGCGGCGGGCAAGCTGCGTGTCGCCGCGCCGCGACCGATCCCGGCCGGGGAGACGTTCGAGGTCGAGGTGGCCTACGCCGGAGCCCCCGCCCCCCGCCGGTCGCGGTGGGGCGCGGTCGGGTGGGAGGAGCTCACCGACGGCGCGCTCGTCGCCGGCCAGCCGATCGGTGCGCCGACGTGGTTCCCGTGCAACGACCGCCCCGACGACCGCGCGCGGATGACGATGCGGATCACCGTCGACGACGGGTACGCGGTCGCGGCCACCGGCGTTCCGGGTGCCGCGAGCCGCCGCGGCGGACGCGTGACGACGACCTTCACCTCCTCCGTCCCCACCGCCACGTACCTCGCGGCCGTTCATGTCGGGCCTTACCGCACACGAACGCTCCCCGGTTCCGGTGCCGGAGTCGTTCCGGCGGTGACCGTCACCGCGCCGCCCGCGCTCGCCGCGGCGGCGGATCGCGCCTTCGCCGCCGTCCCCGAGATGCTCGAGGTGTTCGACGGCCTCTTCGGCCCGTACCCCCAGGAGACCTGTTCCCTCGTGGTCACGGCCGACGAGCTGGAGATCCCGCTGGAGGCGCAGGGGCTCGCGGTGTTCGGCATGAATCACCTCGTCCCCGCGGCGCAACGACTCATCGCGCACGAGCTCGCGCACCAGTGGTTCGGCAACAGCGTCGGGATCGCGCACTGGAGCGACATCTGGCTCAACGAGGGCTTCGCCTGTTACGCCGAGTGGCTGTGGTCCGAGGCCTCGGGCGGGCGCTCGGCCGACGACTGCGCGCACGGCCACTACACGCGGCTCGCCGCGAAGCCCCAGGACCTCCTCCTCACGGACCCCGGGCCCGACGACATGTTCGACGACCGCGTCTACAAGCGCGGCGCGCTCACGCTCCACGCGCTGCGGCGCGTCGTGGGCGACGCGACCTTCTTCGACCTGCTCCGTCGCTGGACGGCCGAGAACCGCCACTCCCTGGCATCCACCGACGACTTCCGCGCGGCCGTTCTGGTGGCCGGGGGACCCGAAGCCGCCGAGCTGCTGTCCGCCTGGATCGACCAGCCCGAACTGCCCGCGCTGCCCTGAGCCCGCCGGCGCGGTACGTCGGCGATTCGCGTTCGGTGAGTCGGGAGGGATGCCGATCGGCTGAGGTTGCGTGGATCGCTGAGGTTGTGCGGATCGCCGCGGCACAAGGTCAGCGATCAGCGTTCGGTGAGTCGGGATGGATGCCGGCTGACTGAGGTTGCGCGGATCGCTGAGGTTACGCGGATCAGGGAGCGGGCGCGGTGCCGAGGTCGGCGGCCACCGCCACGAGGATGCCGGGCGGACCGGCGACGTCCCAGCCCGCGACGGGGGCGCCGTCGTCGATCCGCGCGGCCCAGTCGGACCCCGGCACGGACGCGTCCGCAATCCGCACCCGCGCCGGGTCGACCGTCAGCCCGCGGCCGTCGGCCTTGAGGACGGCCTCGACCCGGGCCCAGGCGCGCGCATCGCCGCCGGGCAACACGCGTTCCAGCCCGGAGGCGTCCGCGGGGACGGCATCCAGTCCGACGCGCCTCTGCCCGGGCGCCGCCACGGCGAACGCCCACCCCGCGGCGTAGGAGACCGAGGCCGTGGCATCCATCCCGACCACGCGGATGCGGCCGTGAGCGCCGCCGCAGGCAGGGCAGCGCGAGACGAACTCCCCGCCGGGCAGCAGCTCGGCGAGCAACGCCCGCGACACCGTGCGCCGCGCGACACCCGCCGGCACCCGTCGCCAGGCGAGGCGTACGCCCGACGGGAGCGTCACACCTGCGGCTCGTGCGTCTCGATCGCGACGATGCCCGACCCGGGGTGCTCCACCGGGATGTGCGCGACGGAGAACGCCGCGGGCTCGAGCGCCGACGAGCTGCCGAGGTACGAACCCCGCATCGTTCCGGTGGCGAGGGCCAGCTCGTGCATGATGTCGGGCAGCACGGGACCGTGGCTCACGACGACGACCGGCTTACGGGCGCGCACGCGCTCCCCGACGACCGACCGCGCGTCGCTGCGCCCCTCTTCCCACGCGTCCTGGCTGATCGCCTCGGTGAGCTGGACGCGCTGGGCGAGCGCCGCCGAGAGCGGGACGACGGTCCGCACGCAGCGCTCCGCGGGGCTCGACACGATCCGTCGCACCCCGAAGGCCAGCAGCGGACCCACGATGGCGTTCGCCTGCTTCCGGCCGCGCGGCGTCAGCGGACGCGCCGTGTCGGCTCCGTCCCATTCGTCGCGGGCGCGCGCCTTCGCGTGGCGCAGCGCGATGATCGGGAAGGTCGGGAGCGCCTGCTCGTCGACCAGGCGCACGAACTCGTCGAGGATCTCGATGTCGACGGGGTAGCTGAGGTGCTTGCGCGCCTTCTTCAGCCCGACCCATTCGATCGCCGCGATCTCCTTGTTCGGGACGAACGTCGAGATCCGCACGGCCGCGTCCGTCGCCTCGGCGGCCCAGTAGTGGACGATCTTCGTCCGCGAGTTCGGCATCCGATACCGGGACACGCCGACGGGGACGCCGAGGGAGACCCGGATGCCGGTCTCCTCACGGATCTCGCGCACGGCGGTCTCGGCGAGGGTCTCACCGGGATCGACCTTGCCCTTGGGCAGCGTCACGTCGCGGTACTTGGTGCGGTGGATCAGGAGCACCTTGTACTTGCCGTCGACCATGCGCCAGACCACGCCACCGGCGGCGTAGACGGCCGTTTCCGTCACCGGACCGCCCGCGATCGGCGCTTGCGCTGCACCTGCGCCATCGTGTGCTCCTGCAGGTCGATCAGCGGAGCCCCCTCGGCATCCACGCTGTGCCGGACCCACTCGCCCTCGGGACCGAGGTGCCACGAGCTCGTGCCGTCGTCCATCGCCAGGTCGAACAGGTCGGACAGCTCCTGGATCTGCTTCGGGTCGACCACGCGGACGAGCGCTTCGACACGACGGTCGAGGTTGCGGTGCATCATGTCGGCGCTGCCGATGAAGATCTGCGGGTCTCCGTCATTGACGAACGTGAAGATGCGCGAGTGCTCGAGGTAGCGGCCGAGGATCGACCGGACCCGGATGTTCTCGCTCATGCCCTCGACTCCGGGCTTGATCGAGCAGATCCCGCGCACCCACACCTCGACCGGCACGCCGGCCTGGCTCGCGCGGTACAGCGCGTCGATGATCTGTTCGTCGACCATCGAGTTGACCTTGATGCGCACGCCCGAGGGCTTGCCCGCGAGCGCGTTGGCCCGCTCGCGTTCGATGTGGCGGATCAGGCCCTTGCGCAGGTGCAGGGGAGCGACGAGGAGACGCTTGAACTTCTTCTCGATCGCATAGCCGCTCAGCTCGTTGAACAGGCGCGTGAGGTCGCGGCCGACCTGGTCGTCGACGGTGAAGAGGCCGAAGTCCTCGTAGATGCGGCTCGTCTTGGGGTTGTAGTTGCCCGTGCCGACGTGGCTGTAGTGGCGGAGGCGCCCCTCTTCCTCGCGGATCACGAGGGCGAGCTTGCAGTGCGTCTTGAGTCCGACGAGGCCGTACACGACGTGCACGCCGGCCTTCTCGAGCTTCCGCGCCCACACGATGTTGTTCGCCTCGTCGAAGCGCGCCTTGACCTCGACGAGCGCCAGCACCTGCTTGCCCGCGACGGCGGCGTCGATGAGCGCCTGCACGATCGGGCTGTCGCCCGAGGTGCGGTACAGCGTCTGCTTGATGGCGAGGACGTGGGGGTCCTTCGCCGCCTGCTCGAGGAACGCCTGGACGCTGGTGGCGAACGACTCGTACGGGTGGTGCACGAGCACGTCGCCCTTGCGGATCGCGCCGAAGATGTCGGCGCGGCCGTTCTGCTCCGGCGGCTGGAAGGCCAGCGCCGTCTTCGGGACGTGCGGCGGGTAGTGCAGGTCGGGACGGTCGATGCGCGAGAGGTCGAACAGCCCGCGCAGGTCGAGGGCGCCGGGCAGCCGGTAGACCTCCTGCTCGGTGATGTCGAGTTCGCTGAGCAGCAACGCCCGGGTCACGTCATCCATGTCCTCGGTGATCTCGAGGCGGATGGGCGGGCCGAATCGACGACGCAGCAGTTCGGCCTCGAGCGCCTGGATGAGGTTCTCGGTCTCGTCCTCCTCGATCGTCATGTCCTCGTTGCGGGTGAGGCGGAACGCGTGGTGGTCGAGCACCTCCATGCCGGGGAAGAGGTCGCCCAGGTGGTTGGAGATGAGTTCCTCGAGGGGGAGGTAGCGCACACCGGGGCCGTCACCGGGAACCTCGACGAATCGCGGCAGCATCGGGGGCACCTTCAGTCGCGCGAATTCCTGGCGTCCGGTGCGCGCGTTGCGGATCCGGATCGCGAGGTTGAGCGACAGGCCCGAGATGTAGGGGAACGGGTGGGCCGGGTCGACCGCGAGCGGCATCAGCACGGGGAAGACGTTGCGCTGGAAGTACTCGGTCAGCCGCGAAGACGAGTCCTCGTCGAGCGAGTCCCACGACACGACCTCGATGCCCGCCTCGGCGAGGGCCGGGCGCACCTGGTCGGTCCAGACGGCGGCGTGCCGCAGCTGGAGGCGGTGGGCTTCCGCCGAGATGTCGGCCAGGACGTCCTGCGGGGCGCGGCCGACGTTCGTGGGGACCGCGAGACCCGTCATGATGCGACGCTTCAGGCCCGCGACGCGCACCATGAAGAACTCGTCGAGGTTGCTGGCGAAGATCGCGAGGAAGTTGGCGCGCTCGAGCAACGGGACCATCGGATCCTCGGCGAGCTCCAGCACGCGCTGGTTGAACGCCAGCCAACTGATCTCCCGATCGAGGTAGCGGTTGTCGGGCAACTGCTCATCGGCGGCCTCGATCGCTTCGTCGAAGTCGTCGTCATCCCCATCGCCCAGGCCCGCGTCCAGCACGTCGTGTTCGATCATTCCCTCATCATTGCAGGGGTCGATGACGTACGCGTGAACGGTTGCGTGGCGGGGCTCAGGCGGGCGTCGCGGGGACAGGCGGCTGATCGTCCTCGTACACGTTGAAGCGGTAGCCGACGTTGCGCACCGTGCCGATGAGCTGCTCGAGGTCGCCGAGCTTCGCGCGGAGGCGTCGCACGTGCACGTCGACCGTGCGCGTACCGCCGAAGTAGTCGTACCCCCACACCTCGCTGAGCAGCTGCTCGCGCGTGAAGACGCGCGACGGGTGGGTGGCGAAGAAGTGCAGGAGCTGGAACTCCTTGTAGGTCAGATCGAGCGGCTTCCCGTGCACCTTGGCGGAGTACGAGGACTCGTCGATCGTGATGCCCGAGGTCGAGATGCGCGACGACACCTGCTCGGCGCTGCGGCGCCCCATCGCGAGGCGGATGCGGGCGTCGATCTCGGCGGGGCCGGCGCCGACGAGGACGACGTCGTCGACTCCCCAGTCGGTCGAGACCGCGGTGAGACCGCCCTCGGTGACCACCAGGACGAGCGGCGCTTCCATGCCGGTCGTCGTGAGGATCTTGCACAGCGACTTGGCGCCGACGAGGTCCACGCGCGCGTCGACGAAGACGACATCCGCGCTCGGGGCATTGACCAGCTGCGCCGGTTCGGCCGGAATCTGCCGAACACGATGGCTCAGCAATTCGAGCGCAGGCAACACCGCGCTACCGCCGGGGGCGGAGCTGAGAACGAGCAGCTGAGCCAAACGGACCTCCCAGTGCGGGCCTGCCGCACCCGCCCATCTTAGGGGGGTGCCGCGCCGTCGCGCCGTCACGCGCCCGGCGGGGCCGCTCCGGCGCGACGCGCCCCGTCCATCGCATGCGCACGATGGCGGCGGTGTGCGCGATGATGGAGGGCATGTCGACCCCCGACCTCGCGCCGCGCCGCACGTACGGCGGCATCGTCGCGGTCTGGGTCCTCGCGCTCGTGGCCGGTGTCGCGATCGGGCTCTTCGTTCCGGCCGAATGGCGCGCGCAGTGGATCACGGTAGCGCTCGGCGGTTGCGTCATCGCGGCCTTCGCCGTGCAGCTCTGGTACGGCCGCTCGCAGGCGTTCATCCAGCGCGTCGCGGCGAGTGTACTGGGCGCGCTCGTCGTGCTCGGTGTCGTGACGGCCGGGTTCGGGCTGGCATCCATCGTTCCCCGGTAGAGTTGGGCCATGGACCTCCTCGCGCTCGAACTC
>NZ_BADA01000278.1 GCF_000333395.1 Microbacterium sp. B19 | reverse complement strand
AGCGCTCGAGGGTTCGTCGAGGACGAGGATCCGCACGCCGGTGGTCCGCGCGCGGTAGAGGGCACGGGCGACGGCGACGCGCTGAGCCTGCCCGCCCGACAGCCCCGCGCCGCCCGCGCCGAGCGGGGTCGCCGGGTCGAGGTCCTCGGCTCCGGCGTCCGCGAGGGCGGTGGCGACCGCCGCGGGATCGGCGGCGGAGCCGAGCGCGACGTTCTCGCCGACGGTGCCGGACACGAGCCCCGGTCGCTGCCCCGCCCACGCGACGGCCGCGCGCGCGTGCGCGACCGGGCCTCCATCGAGGAGGACCTCGCCGTCGTACTCGGCGTACCCGAGGAGGGCGGCGAGCACGCTCGACTTCCCCACGCCGCTCGGGCCCGTCACCAGCACGACCTCGCCGGGGCCGACCGACAGCGAGACCGTCGGCATCCGGTGCGCTCCGCGGTCGACGCGGACGTCGCGCAGCTCGAGGGTCGCTCCGGTCGCAGCGGGGCCCTCCGGCGCCGGCGCGGTGCGGGCGGCATCCAGGGCGTCGAAGATCTCCTCGGTCGCCGCGACGCCCTCCGCGGCGGCGTGGAACTGCACGCCGACCTGGCGCAGCGGCAGGTACGCCTCGGGGGCGAGGAGCAGCGCGAACAGCCCGACCATCAGCGTCAGGTCGCCGGACAGCAGGCGGAAGCCGATCGTGACGGCGACGATGGCGACCGAGATGGATGCCAGGAACTCCAGCGCGAAGCCGGAGAGGAACGACACGCGCAGCACCGTCATCGTCTCGCGCTTGAAGTCGCGCGTGACCTTCTCGATCGTGTCGGCGGCGCGGTGCTCGCGCCCGAACGCCTTGAGCGTGCCGAGGCCCTCGACGGTGTCGGCGAACCGGGCGGCCAGACGCCCGAGGGTGCCGTACTGCTTCTTCTGCACGGTGCGGGTGGCGAGGCCGATGAGCACCATGAACAGCGGGATGAGGGGGAGCGTCAGGAGGACGATGAGCCCCGACAACGGGTCGGCGAGCGCGATCGCACCGAGAAGGATCGGCGTCGTGATCGCGGTGGCGACGAGCTGGGGGAGGTAGCGCCCGAAGTAGGCGTCGAGGGCTTCGAGTCCGTGACCGGCCGTGACCGACAGCGAAGCGGCGTTGCGGCGGCCGAGCCAGCCGGGTCCCAGGGTCGTGACGGCGTCGACCAGGCGTTCGCGCAACTGCAGCGACGCTGCCGCGGCGCCGCGGGCCGACACGCGTTCGGAGGCCGCGATGAGGAGGCCCCGGAGAACGACCAGCGCCGCCGCAGCCGCCACGTACCCCGTCAGCTCTCCGAGGGGGCGCCCGTCGATCGCGCCCACGAGGGCGGAGGTCAGTGCCCACGCGAAGCCGACGACGACCCCCGTCTGGGCGAGGACGATCGCCGCGCTGACCGCGAAGAACCTGCGGGAGGCGGAGGCGTATCGCACCAGTCGGGGGTCGACGGGGCGCACCCGGGTCGTGTCGGTCAATGCGCCACCAGTGCGGCCTTCTCGATGCGGGCGCGGGTCACGCGCTTGCGGAACACCCAGTACGTCCAGCCCTGGTAGGCGAGGACGAGCGGCAGGAAGATCAGCGCCGCCCAGCTCATGATCGTGAGCGTGTAGTCGGTGCTGGAGGCGTTCTCGATCGTCAGACCCGAACCCGGTTCGAGGGTGGACGGCATGACGTTCGGGAACAGGGCGAAGAAGAGCGCGGCCACGGCGGTGATGATCGTGATGGCGCCGAGCGTGAACGCCGTGCCCTCGCGGTCGCGGAGGTTCGCGACCCAGGACCCGATGAGCGCGAGCGCCGCGACGCCGGAGAAGGCGACGACGCCGAGCAGGAGCGGGGCCTGGTTGTTCGCGGCCTGGATGATCGTCCAGACCAGGAACAGGGCGGCGGCCACGATCGTCAGGATGCCGGACTTCCGGGCGAGGGCGCGGGCGTCGGTGCGGACCTGGCCGTCGGTCTTCAGCGCCACGAAGTAGACGCCGTGCGTGAAGAACAGCAGCAGGGTGACGATGCCGCCGAGGAGCCCGTACGGGTTGAGCAGCGTGAACAGGCTGCCGACGTACTCATGGTTGGCATCCAGGGGCACGCCCTGCACGATGTTCGCGAACGCCACGCCCCACAGGAGTGCGGGGACGGCGGAGCCGATGACGATCATCCGGTCGAAGCCGCGCTTCCACTTCAGCGACTCGCGCTGGTGGCGGTACTCGAAGGAGACGCCACGGGCGATGAGCGCCAGCAGGATCAGGAGGAGCGGGAGGTAGAACCCGCTGAAGAGGGTGGCGTACCACTCGGGGAACGAGGCGAACAGCGCCGCCCCGGCCACGATGACCCACGTCTCGTTCAGGTCCCACACCGGGCCGATGGTGTTGATGATCTGTCGGCGGGCGATGTCGTCCTTGCCGAGGAACGGCAGCGACATCCCGACGCCGAAGTCGAACCCGTCCAGGACGAAGTAGCCGATGAAGAGGAATCCGACGATCCAGAACCAGAGGTATGCGAGGTCCATGACTGTCTCCTAGTAGACGGGCTCAGTAAACCGTGGTCGGGGTGTTCTCGACGGTGTCGGGCTCGCTCGGCGCGTTCGGGTCGGGCAGCGGGTCCGGGCCCTTCTGCGCGTACTTCTTGATGAGTCCGAATTCGACGACGGCGAGGGTGGCGTAGATCGCGGTGAAGGCGACGAGCGAGATCAGCACGCTCCACCCGGGGACGCTGGGGGAGACGCCGTCCTGCGTGAGCATCAGGCCGAACACGATCCAGGGCTGGCGGCCCATCTCGGTGAAGACCCAGCCGACGAGGCTGCCCAGCAGCGGCAGGGGCGCCGCCCAGATCGCCACGCGCCACATCCACTGCGCGACCGGGCGCTTCGCGTTCTTCCGCGTGACCCAGAGACCCACGACGCTGATGAGGGTCGCGAGACCGCCGAGCGCGATCATCCAGCGGAAGGCCCAGTACGTCACCCACAGGACCGGGGCGAAGTTGCCGTCCACCTGGTCGGCGAACTGCGGGAACATCTGCTGGCTGTACATCGCGTTCAGGTCGTTGATGCCCTCGACGCAGCCGTCCAGGGAGTGCGTGGACAGGATGCTGAGGAGGAACGGCACGCGGATCGAGAACAGCTCGCTCGTGCCGTCGGGCGTGCCGAGCGTGAAGATCGAGAACGAGGCGTTCGCGCCGCACACGGTGTTGAAGGTCGCCTCGGCCGCGGCCATCTTCATGGGCTGCGTGGCCACCATCACCAGGCTCAGCTGGTCGCCGGCGATCGCGACGAGGACGAAGGACACCACGGTCGACCAGAGGCCGAAGCGCAGCGGGGCGCGCATCATCTCGACGTTGCGGCCGCGGGCCAGATGCCAGGCGGAGACCGACACCACAACCATCGCGGCGAACATCCACCCCGAGAAGATCGTGTGCGGGAACGCCGCGAGCGCCACGGGGTTCAGGAGCAGCTTGCCGAAGTCGACGAGTTCGGCGCGGTGGCCGTCGGCGGACATCTGGTAGCCGACCGGGTTCTGCATGAACGCGTTGGCCGCGATGATGAAGTACGCAGAGAAGGTCGCGCCGAGGGTCGCGAGCCAGATGCTCGCGAGGTGCAGCCCGCGGGGGAGCTTGTCCCACCCGAAGATCCACAGACCGATGAAGGTCGCTTCGAGGAAGAACGCCAGGAGCCCCTCGAACGCGAGCGGGGCGCCGATCGTGAAGCACTCCACCCCGCGGGAGTTCTTCGAGACCGCCGAAGCCGAGTACGCCGACCCCGCCGTCTGGGCCGGCGAGCTGTACCTCGAGTTCCACCGCGGCACCTACACCAGCCAGTTTGCGCACCAAGCAGGGAAACCGTCGCAGCGAGCACCTGCTGCGCGAGGCGGATCTGTGGGCCGCGACCGCGGCCGTGCGCACGGGCGCGGACTATCCCGCGGCCACGTTCCGGCGGCTGTGGCAGTTGGTGCTGCTGCAACAGTTCAACGACATCCTGCCCGGGA
>NZ_BADA01000279.1 GCF_000333395.1 Microbacterium sp. B19 | reverse complement strand
GCCCACCCCCCCGAGGACAAGTTCCGCAGGAGCAGGTGCCCGAGCAGCGGCAGAAGCCGCGCGCCCAGGTCGGGCAGCCGCCGGACCAGCCGCAGGAACCGGCGCAGCTTCCCCCCGCCCCCGCCGGTGGAGGAGGCCCGCGCGGACCAGACGACCACGGACCTCGCGTGGCTGTGGACGACGTTGCAGATCGCGGGCTGGTCGCTCGGGGCCGTCGTGGTGCTCTTCGGCCCGTCGGTGTTCCTCGGTATCCTCCGCGCGCGACGTCGTCGTCGGCGGGCCGGGGGCGACGATCACGCCGAGCGCATCGCGGGCGGCTGGGCCGAACTCGTCGACACCGCTCGGGACACCGGGACACCGGTCGGCGCGGGTGCGACCCGACGCGAGCAGGCCGCCGCCCTCGACGAGCGTTTCCCCGAGGCCGGGGTGGGGGCGCTCGCCGTCCGCGCCGACGCCGGCGTGTTCGGAGCGGGGACTCCCAGCGACGCCGAGGTGTCCGCGTACTGGAACGACGTCGACACGGCTGTCGGTGGCATCCGTCGATCCGTCCGCTGGCGCCGGCGGCTCGCCGCCCGTTTCTTCCCGGTGTCGGTGTGGTCGACGCTCTTCCGTCGACGGGGGCGCCGATCGTGACGGTGGCGATGGAGCTCAGCTGGGGCGCGTGCTCCGACCCGGGAGCGCGGCGGGCCACGAACGAGGACGCCTACCTGGTCGGCACCCCGGTGTTCCTCGTGGCCGACGGCATGGGCGGGCACGCGGGGGGAGCGGATGCCAGCCGCCGGGCGGTGGAGAGCTTCCGGTCGCTCGTCGGCCGACGTCAGGTCAGCGCGGACGACATGCGGCGGGCCTTCGAGGATGCCGTCGCGGGCGTGGGGGAGATCTCTTCCCGCTCGCCGGCGCCCGGGACCACGCTGTCCGGCGTCGCCGTCTGCGAGGAGCGCGGAGTGCCGCACTGGCTCGTGCTCAACATCGGCGACTCCCGGACCTATCGCTTCCTGCGGGGCGAGCTCGATCAGATCAGCATCGACCACTCCGCGGTGCAGGACCTCGTGGACGAGGGTGCCATCAGCTCGGCGGAGGCCGAACGGCATCCCCAGAGACACGTGATCACGCGTGCCGTCGGCGCCGGATCGGCGGGTCTCCCGGACTACTGGCTGCTGCCGGTCCGCCACGGCGAACGCATCCTGGTGTGCTCCGACGGTCTCCCGAAGGAGGTTCCCGTCGAGGTCATCACGGCCGTGCTGGCGTCGGAGCTCACCGCGTCGGGTGCGGCGCAACGGCTCGTCCGCGAGGCGCTCGCGCGCGGAGGGCGGGACAACGTGACGGTGGTCGTGGTCGACGCGCGGTTGTCGGACGCGGCCGCCGCGGACGACCTGAACGAGGACACCGTGCCGCGCGCACCTCACCCGGAGGAGGACGAACGTGTCGAGGTATGAGCCCGGCGACGCCTATGCCCTGAGCGGCGGGCGAGGAGTGGGACTGCTCGCGGAGGACACCGCCCTCCCCGTGGTCGAGAGGCTGTGGCGGACTCTCGTGGACGGCGGCGGTCTCGCCGAAGTCCTCGAGGTGATCGTCGAGGAGTACGGCATCGCGCGGCTCCCCGGCTTCGCCTTCGCCGTGACGGACGGTGACCCCGATGTCGACGTCGACGCCGCGACGCGGGTCGTCGTCCGCGGAATCTTCGAGGCCCGCCTCAGCGAGGGCGAGACGATCACCGCCGACGCGCCGACGTTCTGGACCGAGCGACGTCTCATCGATGCGGGCGCCGTCGCCCTCTCCGTGACGGGCGCGGCGACCGCGGAGGCCGTGACGCTCCCGATCCGCAGCGGCGTGGTCCGGGCGGCGGCGATCTCGACGGACCCGGCTGTGCGCGATGTGCCTCTCCCGGTCCTGCCTCCGCCGACCCCCGTACCTGCGCCCGAACCCCCCGAACCTCTCGCCTCACCCGCGCCCGAACCTCCCGCGCCCACGCCCACTCCCACCGCGCCCGCGCCCGCCCCGGTCGTGCCCCCCTCCCTCGAGACCCAGATCCGGCCGGACGTCACGTTCGCGACGACGGACTCCGTCTCGGCTCCCTTCCCTCCGGAGGCGCCCGCCACCCCGCCGACCGCACCGCTCGCCGAGCTGCCGGTGGAGGAGGGCACGACCACGTACGACGATCTCGTCTTCGGGATGACACGGCTGACGAGCGTCGAGGACGCGGCCGTGCGGTCGGCGGCCGACGAGCACGACGCGGTCGCCCCGATCGGATCGATCCCGCGGCCCGGTACGGCGCTCCCGCCCGCGCTCCCGGAACCCGCGGGCGACCACGACGGGCTCACCCTCTCGGCGGAGCAGTTCGCCGCGCTGATGAGCGGCTCCGCTCCCGCCTCCCCGTCGGTAGCCCCGGCCCTCCCGTCCGCGGTGCCGACCGGTGCCCACGCGGTTCTGATCCTGCCCACCGGTGAGCGCACCCTGCTCGATCGGGGCGCGGTCGTCGGCGTGCGCCCGAGCGCTGTGCGCACGAGCAGCGCGGTTCCCCACCTCATCGCCGTGGCGAGCCCGTCGGGGGAGATATCCCGCCGTCATCTCGAGATCCGGGTCGAGGGCACGGACGTGTTGGCCGTCGACCTCAACTCCACGAACGGCACCCGGCTTCTGCGCGTCGGTGCCGACCCGGTGCGGATGCACCCGGGTGCCGCGACCCTCCTCGTCGGTGGCGACCGGCTCGACCTCGGCGACGGGGTCGTCCTCTCCTTCGAGGGGCTGCGATGAACCGCCCCGCGCAGGCCGCGCCCCCCGAGCTCCCGGGCTTCGAGCAGATCCGGTCGCTCGGCTCGGGCGGCTTCGCGGATGTGTTCCTGTTCCGTCAGCGGCATCCCGAGCGCGAAGTCGCCGTGAAGGTGATGCACGCGCACCGGCTCGACGCCGCCACGGTCGAGGGGTTCACCGCCGAGGCCAACCTGATGGCGGGCCTGGCGGCGCATCCGCATATCGTGTCCGTCTACGAGACCGGTGTCTCCGCGGACGGGCGCCCGTTCCTGGTGATGGAGTACTGCTCTCGTCCCAACCTGCAGATGCGGCACCGTCGCGAGCGGTTCTCCGAGGCCGAGACGCTCCGCATCGGGGTGCAGATCGCGGGAGCCGTGGAGACGGCCCACCGTTTCGGCATCCTGCATCGCGACATCAAGCCCGCGAACATCCTCGTCACCAAGTACGGCAAGCCCAAGCTCACCGATTTCGGCATCGCCGGCTCGGCGGCCTCGGTGGTGGCGGGCTTCAGCATCCCGTGGTCGCCGCCCGAGTCGTTCGTCCGCGGGGGCTACACCGGACCCGCCTCCGACGTGTATTCACTCGGAGCGACCCTGTACACGCTGCTCACCGACCGTCAGCCGTTCGAGATCCCGGGCGGGTCCAACGGCGAGATCGACATGGTGCCCCGGATCCAGACGATGGCGTTGCCGCCGACCGGCCGCGGCGACGTCTCCGCGGCCCTGGAGGCGGTGCTCGCCCGCGCCATGGCGAAGGATCCGGCCGCCCGCTACGCGACGGCGCTCGAGTTCGGGCGCGCCCTGCAGCACGTGCAGATCCAGCACGGCATGCAGGAGACGCCGATCGATGTCGAAGAGGACGACATCCTGCCGTTCGAGGACGAGGGGGAGGAGAAGGCCACCCGGTTCCGCGGCATGACGAGCATCGACGCGCAGTCCGTTCCCGCCCCCGCGCCGGCTCCTACCCCCGCCTTCCCGCCGGTTGTGGATACGGCCCGGACCGGGGGGACATCCCTGCCGGCGATCCCGGATGCCACCCTCCGGCGCCCACCCGCCACCCCCGCGGCGCCGTCGTGGGGAGTGCCGGCGGCTCCCGCGCCACTGGACACGGTGGTGCGTCCGTCGGTTGCTCCCGTCGAGGAGGACGCCCCCGCGCCGCCGTCCACCGACCGCAGGCGCCGACCCCTCGTCCTCACGGCGGTCGCCGCGGGCGTCGTGGTCCTCGCCGCCGGCGGCGCGGTCGCCGCCGCCCTGACGGCGCCGCCCCCCGAACCGCGGAGCGGGGCGACGACGGCCGCCGAGCCGGTCGACGCGGAGCCGGACTCCCGTCCGGTCCAGGTGACGGGACTCACGGGGCGCGCGACCGACGCGGGCGTCGACTTCACCTGGACGAACCCCGACCCGCAGACCGGCGACGCCTATCTGTGGCGGATCGTCGTGCCCGGGACGGAGACGACGTTCGCGGAGGTGGCCACGCCCACCGTCCAGGTCCCCGCGGACGCCAGCGGCCGGACGTGCATCGAGGTGCTGCTGCGCCGTGCCGACGGCACCGCCGCGGCCACGGGGGTCGAGGGGTGCGCACCGTGACGGGGACGAGCCAGGCGACCGACCTCGGAGCCGAGCCGGGTCTGCACCTGGAGTACTGCGGGGAGTGGTTCACCGTGCGACCCGGGGAGACCTTCAGCGTCGGGCGGGAAGCGGATCTGGCCATCGACGACAACCCGTTCCTCCACCGCCGGCTCCTCCAGGTGTCGGAGTTCGAGGGGCTGTGGCTGCTGACGAACGTGGGCAGTCGGCTGTCGGTCACCGTCACCGACGGCGCGGGGCGGCTGCAGTCGTGGCTGGCTCCGGGAGCGCGCCTGCCGCTCGTCTTCGGCCGGACCACCGCGGTCTTCACCGCGGGGCCCACGACGTACGAGATCTCGATCTACGTCGCCGAACCGGTGTTCAGCGATACCCACCCGGCCGCGAGCGAGGGCACGACCACGATCGGCGACGACGTCACCCTGACGGTGTCGCAGCGGCAGCTCATCGTGGCGCTCGCCGAGCCGCTGCTCCGCCGCGACGGGACCGGTCTCGGCGAGATCCCCACCAGCGTGCGCGCCGCCGCGCGTCTCGGGTGGGCCACCACGCGCTTCAACCGGAAGCTCGACAACGTGTGCGACAAGCTCGACCGGCTCGGCGTCCAGGGTCTGCGCGGCGGGGTGCGCGCCTACGCCACCAACCGCCGCATCCGCCTCGTGGAGTACGCGATCGCCTCCCGGCTCGTCACCCGCGCCGACCTGCCCCTGCTCGATCTGAAGACGGACGAGGAATGAAGCTCAAACTGACCCTGCGGCGCTCGGGACAGAGTCGCGACTTGAACGTGACGGCGGATGCCACGGCCACCGTCGGCGACATCGCGCGGACCCTCGTCCTCGCCGATCCGCTCGGGGGCGCCTCGACCGCGGGAGAAGTCACGCTGCACGTCGCCGACGTCGGGGGCGCGGCCGGCGGTGGCCGGACCCTGCAGCCGTCGACGACGATCGTCGACTCGGGACTGCTGTCCGGCGCGTTCGTGGAGGTCGTGGGCGCCGAGGGCATGTTCCAGCCGGTGTCGTCCGCCGATGCGGTGGCCATCGTCCGTGTCCTGAGCGGGCCGGACGCCGGCCGGGAGTTCCCCCTCGGTGTCGGGTCGAGTCTCATCGGACGCGATCACACCGCGGATGTCCGGCTGAGCGACCCGATGGTGTCCAAACGTCATGCACGGGTCAACGTGGGCGACCACATCGAGGTCATCGACGAGAACTCGGCCAACGGCGTGCTGATCGGCGGTGCCGCCGTGGCGCGGGGGGTGCTGGCATCCACCGATCTGCTCACCCTCGGCGACACGACGCTGTCGATCGTGGTGATCCGGCGCACCGAGGCGGCGGGACTGACGAGCCAGATCGACCACGTGCGCGGGCCGCGGGTCGTCCCGCCGCGGCGCGAGGTCGTCCTGCCGGCCCCGCAGCCCCCGACGCCGCCCGAACGGCAGCGCCTGCCGTGGCTGGCGCTGGTCGCGCCGCTGCTCATGGGGGCCGTCGTCTGGGCCGTCACGCACCAGGTGCTGGGTGTCATCCTCGTCGCGCTGAGCCCGCTGCTCCTGATCGGCGGGGTCATCGACCAGCGGCTGGCGGCGCGGCGGAAGTTCCGGGCCGAGAACGCCGTGTTCCGTCAGGGCATCGAGCGATTGAGGGAACAGATCGATCGCGCGCACGATGACGAACGCGCGCAGCGGCGTGCCGAGCTCCCGTCCTGCGCGGAGCTGGTGGCCGACGCCCGGCGCGGCGGTCCACTGCTGTGGGTCGAACGTCCCGAATCGCCCACGTTCCTTTCTCTCGCCGTGGGTGCCGGGCGGGTTCGCTCGCGTGTCCGGGTCGAGAATCCCTCGCCCCACGAGGCGCCCGCCGATGCTGCCGAACGGATCGCGGGGGAGATCGCGCACGCGGGATTCGTGGGCGACGCTCCCGTGCCGGTCGATCTGTCGAACGCGGGATCGCTCGGCTATGCCGGTCCCGGCGATGTGGCGGGCGTGGCCCGGGCGGGCGTCCTGCAGCTGCTCTTGAAACACTCGCCCGCGGAGGTCGTGCTCATGGCGATCGTCTCACCGAGCGCCCGAGCGGACTGGGAGTGGGTCAAGTGGATGCCGCACAGGAGCTCCTCCCACAGCCCGGTGGGGGTCCCTCATCTCGCCGATCGTCGGTCCGCGGCATCCGATGTCCTGGCTGCCCTCGAATCCCTCATCGACGAGCGTCTCGGAGGTGAGCAGCCCCTACCCCGGGGTCGTTCGGTCACTGCTGAGGAGCTCCCGCAGATCGGCGGCGACGCACCGGGAGCCGTCCCCGCGGTGGTGCTCCTGGTGGACAACACTGCCCCCGCGGATCGCGCGCGCGTGACGCGCGTTGCCGAGCGGGGGCCGGACGCGAGGGTTCACGTCATCTGGTGCGCCCCCCGCGTCGAGGATCTGCCCGCCGCGTGCCGGAGCTTCGTCGAGGTCTCGGCCGACCAGGGTGTCGGGTCCGTCGGACAGGTACGCGCGGGCGAGACCGTCTCCCCGGTAGCGCTCGAGTCGTGCTCGGTCGCGGTGGCGGAACACACGGCGCGTCTCCTCTCCCCGGTGGTGGATGTCGGCGTACCCGAGGCGGACGACTCCGATCTTCCGCGGACCGTCCCCTTCCCCGCTTTGATCGGTCCCGAGATCCTCGACGACCCGGATTCCGTCATCGAGCGGTGGAAGCAGAATGACTCCCTCGTGGCTCGCGATGGGTCGGCGCCCAGGCGCCGGTCGAAGGCCGGCAACCTGCGGGCCGTCGTGGGGCATGCCGGCACGCAGCCGTTCGTGCTGGACCTGCGTGCAGACGGTCCCCACGCTCTCGTGGGGGGCACCACGGGCGCGGGGAAGAGCGAGTTCCTCCAGTCTTGGGTACTCGGCATGGCGAGCGCGCACAGCCCCGACCGATTGACGTTCCTGTTCGTGGACTACAAGGGCGGCTCGGCGTTCGCTGACTGCATCGACCTTCCGCACACGGTCGGTCTCGTCACCGATCTGTCCCCCCATCTGGTTCGCCGGGCGTTGACCTCGTTGCGGGCGGAGCTGCGGTACCGAGAGCACCTCCTGAACGCGAAGAAGGCGAAGGACCTCGTCAGCCTGGAAAAGACCGGTGACCCGGACTGCCCGCCCAGCTTGGTGATCATCGTCGACGAGTTCGCCGCGCTCGTCTCCGAGGTGCCGGAATTCGTGGACGGCGTCGTCGACGTCGCGCAGAGAGGGCGGTCTCTCGGGCTGCATCTCATCCTGGCGACCCAGCGACCGGCGGGCGTCATCAAGGACAATCTGCGCGCGAACACCAATCTCCGCATCGCTCTGCGGATGGCGGATGCCGATGACTCGGCCGACATCCTCGGAGATCGGATGGCGGCACACTTCGATCCTGCGATTCCCGGGCGAGGCGCGGCGAAGGGGGGCCCGAGCCGCCTGACCACGTTCCAGTCCGGGTATGCCGGCGGCCGCACGACCGGCGAGGCTCCGAAGCCTCGGATCGAAGTCGAGGAACTGGGTTTCGGACCTCACGCCGCATGGGAGATGCCCGCGGCGCTCGAGTCCCCGGTCGAGCAGAGCGGGCCGACCGACATCCAGCGCATCGTCCACACCGTCCGGCGGGCATCGTCACGCACGTCGGTTCCGGTACCGCGGAAACCGTGGCTGGAGGAGCTCGCCGCCGTATACAACTTCAGCCGGCTCCCGAACCCGCGAACGGACGAGAGACTGCTCCTGGGGGTGCGTGACGAGCCCGCGACGCAGAGCCAGCCGCCGGTGTTCTACGAGCCCGACCGCGACGGCAATCTGGCGATCTACGGGACCGGTGGCGCGGGGAAGAGTACGGCGCTCCGGACGCTCGCGGTCGCCGCAGCGGCCAGCGGCCGGAACGGCGGTCCGGTTCACGTCTACGCCCTGGACTTCGGCTCACGGGGGCTGAGCATGCTCGAGAGCCTTCCGCACGTGGGAGCGGTCGTGATCGGCGACGATCACGAGCGTGTCGCGCGCCTCCTCCGCCTCCTCCGCGACACCGTGAACGAACGCGCGGTTCGGTACTCGGCCCTCAGCGCCGGCACGATCGGCGAGTACCGGAAGCTGTCCGGCCTCGCGAACGAGCCCCGCATCCTGCTGCTCGTGGACGGAGTCGGGGCTTTCCGGGAGCAGTACGAGAACGGTCCGACCAGCCGCCACGCGTGGTTCACCGCGTTCGCGCAGATCGCCGCCGATGGCCGGGCGGTGGGAGTCCACGTGGTGGTGGCGGGTGACCGCCCCAACTCGGTCCCCGCGTCCATCAACTCGACCGTTCAGCGCCGCATCGTCTTGCGCATGGCCAACGACGACGAATATCAGACGCTCGGCGTGGCCCGTGACGTGCTGGGGCCGACATCTCCGGCCGGTCGCGGAATCCTGGACGGCGACGAGATCCAGATCGCCGTGCTCGGCGAGAACGGCAACGTCGCCGTCCAGGCCCGAGAACTCCAGCGGCTCTCCGCGTCTGTCTCTCGGGCGGGGATCGTGCCCCCGATGCCGATCCGACGGCTTCCCGATCGGGTGGACCTCGCCGAGCTGTCCTCGGTCTCACCGGACGGGATCGTGCTCGGCGTCGACGACCTCACCCTGGGGCCGGCGCTCGTCGAGCCGTCCGGTGCCTTCTTGATCGCGGGTCCACCGCGCAGTGGCCGTTCGACCGCCGCCGCGACGATCGCGGCGTCGATCGCGCGCGCCCGTCCCGCGTGGAGCCGGACGCTCGTGTCCTTGCGGCGGTCCTCCGTGAGGGGTGAGTGGACGACACGGATCGAGAGCGCCGAAGACCTGACCCGAGCGCTCCCCGAACTGCGACGCCTCGTGCAGGAGTCGCAGCACTGTCACCTTCTCGTGCTGGAGTCGGTCGGAGAACTCGACGACCACGCGTTGGGTTCCGAGTTGGCGGGTCTCGTCCGCGATGCGGTGCGCAACGAGCATTTCGTCATCGGCGAAGCGGAGGCATCCGCGTGGGCGCGCGTCTACGACCTCGGCAAGATCTTCCGTTCCGCCAAACGGGGGGTCGTGCTCGGTGCGGCCGGTGATGACGTCTACTCGCTCCTGGACGCGCGGGTGCCGGTCGAGAGGAGCGCCGACGTCCCTGTCGGTCGCGGGTTCTACGGCGCGCGGGGGGCTGTGTCCCGGGTGCAGGTCGCCGTGTCGACCGGGGGCTGAGCCGCATGGGGAGAGCTGCCCATCGCCGTCGGTGACGGGCACGAATAGCTTCACGAATGGGTCCGGCCGACACCGCGACCCCGAAGAAGAGAAAGGGAGAAAACCATGGCACGCATGGGAATGGATGTCGATGAGGTCGAGCGGGCCGGTCGCGATCTGAAGGGCCTCGCGAACGATCTGCGCGGCCTCATGAGCCGCATCGACGGGGTCGTCAACAACCTGCCGAGCATCTGGGAGGGAAAGGACGCGAACGACTTCGTCCACGACTGGTGGCCCGGTCACAAGCGCAATCTCGACCAGGTCATCGGGTCGATCGACGGGCTCGGGCAGTCGGCTCTGAACAACGCGTCGGAACAGCGGAACGTTTCGGGGCACTGAGGACGTCGGGCCCGGGGCGATGAACGGTCTCCGGGCCCGCTGTCCTCGTGAAGCGAGGGGAGGAGAACAGTCATGACCCGAATGGGAATGGATGTCGACGAGGTCGAGCGCGCCGCGAGCGATCTCAAGGCGCGGGCGTCGGACATCGACGCCATCACGACGCGTCTGGATGCCGTCGTGAACCGCTTGCGGGACGTCTGGGAAGGCAAGGATGCCGACGAGTTCGTCCATCAGTGGTGGCCGCAGCACAAACGCGTGCTGCAAACGGTCAAGGACAGCGTCTTCGGACTCGGCCAGTCCGCCCAGAACAACGCGTCCGAGCAGCGGCAGGTGAGCGGGGGGTCTGCAACGAGCGCGGGAAACGCGGCGTCCGGGGCGCACTCGCCGTCGTCGAGCGCGCCGGGCTCGCCGCAAGCGTCGGACACGACCGGTCCGGTGGCCGGTGCGGGTGGCGGAAGCGGGCAGCTCGGGTCTCCCGATCCCGGAGTCATCGCGTCGCCGCCCGTGAGCAAAGAGGCGTATGACGCCCGCCCGGCCGGCCCCTACGGCCCCGGCGGTGACTACGACGGTCAATGCACGTCGTGGGTCCAGTTCCGTCGACACGAACTCGGCCTGGTCGCCCCCACGGGAAACGGGAAAGAAACCGCCTTCCACCTGGACCATTCCGCTGTGCCGACTTTGGGTGCCGTCGGATCGTACGCAAATTCGGCGTCCGACCCGTGGGGGCACACGTTCATCGTCGAGGGCATCAACGCGGGTGATCCGCGGACCATTCAGATCAGCGAAATGAACGTCGGGCAATGGGTGAATGCCAAGGAAGCCATCACAACGGGATGGGGCAAGCCGACCACGGCGACCTGGACGGACCTGGGGAACGGCCAGTGGAAGGGCCCGAACGGCCAGGTTCGCAACATCACCTTCGGCAAGTAGGCACACCCCGGGCGGTCGATCGTCGCCGTTTGGTTGACAAGAGCTCTCTCATCCACATCCTCCAAGGAACACAATGACCATCTCGCCTCACGAACCGCCCCTCGACCTCCCGTACCCGGGGGCGCCGATGCGGGCCGCCTTCCGCCGCTTCTGGAAGAAGGGCTTCACCTTCACCGGGCGCGCCAGCCCGTCCGAGTACTGGAAGGCCTGGCTGGCCACGACGGGGATCGCCGTGGCCCTGTACGTCCTCTCGTCGATCGTCAGCGCGGCCGGGCTCGCGGCCGTGATGAACTCCGGCAACTACTCGGCGTACTCGGCCGTCACCGGGTTCTCGACGTTCCTCCTGGTCGTGGCGTTCCTCTACGCCCTCGCCGTAGCCATTCCGTCGATCGCGGTCGCGGTCCGCCGCCTCCACGACACCAATCAGTCGGGGGCGATGTACCTGCTGACATTCCTCCCCTTCGTGGGCGGTCTGATCCTGCTGATCATGCTCACGCAGGCGTCCCGACCGGAGGGGGCGCGCTTCGATCTCGCGACGACCACCCCACCGGCGTCCCCGCCCGTCCCCTCGCCCCCGACATCGACGTACGGCGAGATCGCGGCATTCCCGGTTCCGCCCGTTCCCCCCGCTCCGGTCGCGGCGGCGGTCCCGGTGCCCGTTCCGCCCGTTCCCTCGGTGCCCGTCGCGCCCGCTCCCGTCCCGCCGACTCCCGTCCCGCCCGCCGCGGTATCGCTGCCGATCGCCCCGGCCCCGGTCGCCGGCATCCCCGGCATCCCCGGTGTGTCCGCCCCGACGCCCGCGCCGGTCCTCTCCCCGGCCTCGGACCTCGAGAGCACTCGTCTGGTGCCACCGTCCTCCGTCAGCGGCTGGACGCTCGACCTGCCCGACGGTCGCAGCCTTCCGGTGGACGGCGCCGTGTCGTTCGGACGCGACCCCGTGTCCGACCACGGCGGGGTGCTCGTGCCGGTGGACGACCCGGCGCGGTCGATGTCGAAGACGCATGCCCGCTTCGATTTCGCGGGCGGCGCCGTCATGGTGACCGACCTGCACTCGACGAACGGGACCCGCGTCGAGGCGCCGGGAGTGCCCGCGGTGTCGGTCGCTCCGGGGCTCTCCGCCGTTGTTCCGGCGGGCGCGACGGTCTTCCTCGGCGACTACCGGGTTCGTCTGCGGCGGGCGTGATGGAGGCTCGGGAGGAGGCGTGGCGTCGCCTGCACGATCCGACGACGCCCGCCGCCGACCTCGCCGAGATCGCGCGCGCCCATCCGGAGTTCGCGGATGCCATCGCCCGCCACCCGAACTGCTATCCGGAACTGCGCACCTGGGCGGCGCAGCTCGCGGGGGAACTCACCGCACAGCGCGATGTCTCGCGGCAGGCGCGGGCGCCTCGCCCGTGGCTCGTCCTCGCGGTCGTCGGCGGTGTGGTGGCGACGTTGGGCGGGGCGGCGGCGATCGCCGCTGTGCTCTCGACCTCCGGTGCGGGCACGCCGGTCTCCGAGGGCGGGGCGACACCGGATGCGCCCGTGGCGACCGGCAGCCCGTCGGCGAGTGCGCAGGGAGAGCGCCGGCTGGACGGTCCGCCGGTGTACATCGGCGATGAACTCGGGACTTTCCTCCCGGACGCGTCCGAGTTGTCGGAATTCATTCCGGCGGCGGCCGCCGGTCAGCTCACCTCCGAGCTGAAGGTGGTCGGCGAGACCGAGGGCGCGTCGGCGCTGCCGGCGAACTGCAACCCGTGGATGCTTCCGGACGAGGGAGCAGTCGTGGGATCCCGCTCCCTCAACTGGAACGACCAGGGATACACCCGCGATTCCGTCACGGTCCGCCAGTTTCCGACGCCGGGTCTCGCCGACGCCTGGTTCGCCGACTTCGCCGATCACACTGACGAGTGCGCGCGCTTCGAGTTCGGGCAGATCGGGTATTCCACGACGCCGCACGAACTCGAGGTCGTGGCCCGGTCCGGTGGCGGGGTTCTCGTGGCGTCGCTGGACGCGAGCACCGCGGACGGAGCTCGGACGGTCGTCGTGGGGCACGACGGCAACGTCGTTCTCACGATCGATGCCGAGGGGACTCTGGCCGACGGGGACGCGCAACGGTTGGCGGATCTCGTCGCCGCGCGGATCGACCGGGCCCGTGCCGCGTTGACGGAGGAGATCGGCTACCGCTGATCAGGGGAGGATCAGCGCGAAGCTCTGCCGCACGTCGGTCCGCCGGGTGACGGATCCGTCTTCGACTCGGATGGATGCCACCCCGTCCTGGTGGATGCCGCTGACGTAGGTGAACCGGAACGACAGCACGCGACCGGCGCGGTCGGTGACGATGTACCTGGTGTTCTGGTCGATTGACGCCGCCGACGTTGACCCGCCGGGGAAGGCGTCGGTGACCAGCCCCGTGCTGTCCCCGAGCAGGATGCCGCGGGCCCGCGGCGCGATCTGCCGCATGTCGCCGGGAACGTCCGAGCTGGACCCCACCTGAACCACGGCCAACTGATCGTCGACGAATCCGGCCGACAGGAGGGGCTTTCCGCTCGGTGCGGTGAGCATCCAGACCGCGTCGCTGCGACGCGTGAGTCCCGGGACCGCCGCTCGGGCGTCGTCGAGCGTCATCCCGATCTGGAGCGGACCGACGCCGTCGAACCCGATCTCCCATGTCGAGACAGAGGTGCCCTGCGCCGCCGCAACGCAGCGGCACACGACGACCGTGCGAATGGCGCCGGTTCCGTCGGTCTCGACGCGGTAGCCGGTCTGACCCGTCGAGGTGACGGGAAACACCACGGAGCCGTCCGGCTGCGGCTGACCGGCGCCGTAGAGGCGGATGAACGCGGCGATGCCGTCCCCCGGCGCGATCCCCTCGGCCGTCCCGGTGCTCGCATCCGTCGGGGTGATGGAGAAGACACGGTCGTCGTGCAGCTCGACCTTGCCCCAGCCGCAATCGACGACGATCACCTCGACCCCGCCGCTCGTGGTGGGGGTGCCCACGCGCGCTCCGTCGACGGCGGCGCGCACCTCGGCCAGGGTCATCCCGAGCCGTACGCCGTTCAGGCCCTGCGCGCTGACGACTCCGTCCCGCTGTGCCGTCGCGGCCGCCCGCAGGCGCGCGGACAGCTGGGCGGGATCGGATGCCGACACGGCGGTGCCCCCGCCGACCCCGCCGATGCAGGTCATCTGCTGCTGCGCCTCCTCGTCGTCGTCGACGCCGAACCCGACGACATGAATCGTGAGGAGGGGGTTGGCGCGGTGCAGCTGCGCGGCCACCTCGCACGACGAGGGTGGCGCGCACGTGTCGACGCCATCGGAGACGAGCACGATGCTCCCGGGGCCGTTCGAGGGGAGCATCGCGGCGGCCTTCCGCAGCGCCGGACCGATCGGGGTGAATCCGGAGGCCCGGATGCCGTCGACCGCCGCGCCGAGCGCCGTCGCGTCCACCGGGCGGAGCGGGGACAGCGTCGTGACGTCCTGGCATCCGGCTGCCCGCTCGCGGTCGTCGTTGCCGGTCCCGGTCCCGAAGACGAGCAATCCCGTGGGGGTGCCGGTCGGCAGTGCGGTGATGGCCGCGCGCGTCGCCTCCTGCGCCACAGCCATGCGGCTGCGGCCTCCGGCGTCGCGGACCATGGAGCCGGAGGCATCCACGATGAGGACCACCGGGGCGGGCGCGTCGGCCGCGACCGCCCCGGATGAGGGAGAGACGAACAGGGAGCAGAGGGCCGCGATCGTCGCGACCACCGCGGTGATCACGGTGCGATGGCGCTCCACGCGGTGCGCCGGCCGATCGTTCCCCATTGCCATCCCCCCTCCGCCCGGCGCCCCGGGCGGTGGCGCCAGCCTCCCACGCCGCCGGCCCGACCGTCGATGGGGAGAGATCCCCGTGGCCGTCAGTAGACGTCGTGCCCGCAGTACGGGCACTTGTAGGAATCGCCGGCGTGCATCTGGTCCTTGAAGACGGTGTGCCCGCGCCAACAGCCGGCATGGAGGTTCCAGTTGCCGGTCTGCAGCTTCGACGCCTCGGTTCTGAACATGGGGTTCCCTTCTGCGGCGGACCGTCCGACCGCGAACCCACCGTGAGGCGGGGAAGGGGAGCGCGGCCAGGGGGAGGATTCCCCTCCCCATCCACGTCGCTCGACACGCGAGCCTCAGCCCACGACGACCCGCCCGCCCTCGAGTCGCACGGTCCGGTCGACGAGCTCGTCCGGCACGTCGACGTGCGACACGAGCACCACGGCGCGGTCGCGATCCACCGCGCCGAGCAGGTCGCGGAGGAGGGCGTCGGATGCCGCGGGGTCGACGCCCGCGGTGGGCTCGTCGAGCACGAGCACCGGGAATCCGTGCAGGAGCGCCCGCGCCAGCGCGAGCCGCTGCGCCTGGCCGCCCGAGACGAGTCCGCCGCGGTCGCCGACCGTGGCATCCAGTCCGCCGCGTTCGGCGACCCACGCGTCGAGTCCGACGCGGGCCAGGACGGCGGTGAGGTCGTCGTCGGTGGCGTCGTCGCGCGCGAAGAGGAGGTTCTGTCGCACCGACTCGTCGAAGAGGTACGGCGCCTGCTCGACCAGTCCGATGGTGCGGCGCAGGTCGTCGCCCGCGAGGGTCCGGGCCTCGACGCCGCCGATCGTGAACGAGCCCTCGTAGTCGAGGAACCGGGCGAGGGCGTGGGCGAGCGTGGTCTTCCCCGCACCGCTCGGTCCGGTGACGAGCACGCGTTCCCCGGCGGCGACGTGCAGCGTGACGTCGGCGATGCGGCCGGTGTCGTCGAGTTCGGCGTCGGACCTCGCCGGCCAGTGCGCGCGCACGTCGCGCAGCTCGATGCCGTCGCCCAGCGCGGGCGCGACACCCGTGGCGGCGGGCTCGTCACGGGGGAGACCCTCGGGGATCTCGGCCGGAACGGCATCGGCGATGCGCTCGGCGGCGGCGCGCACTTGACGCCAGGAGGCCAGGGCCAGCGGCACCGGTCCGAATACCTCGAACACCGCCATGGGCAGCAGCACGACGACGGCCAGCCCCGGCCCGGAGAGGGTGCCGCCCGTGACGCCGGGCGCGGCGACCGAGAGCGCGAACAGCGATGCCAGGCCCGCGAGCACCGACACGGTGCCGGAGGTCAGGCCCTGGGCGGCCCCGCGTCGCACGACCGCGCGGCGGAGAGCCCGGTCGGCGTCGCGCACCCGAGCCCGCGCGGCGTCCAGCGCGCCGTACGCGGTCAGCACGTCGAGGTTCGTGAGGAGGTCGTGCACGGCGTCGGCGACGTCGGCGCGCAGCGGGGCGACGGCGCGTTCCGCCCGCGCGCCGGTCGCCCAGCCCACCGCGACCGACACCGCGAACGCCGCGGCCAGGCAGAGCAGCAGGACCAGCGCCGCGGGCCACGACACGAACGCCACGAACACGACCGCCGCGAGCGAGGTGAGCGCGGCGACCGAGAGCGGCAGCACGACCCGCAGGGGCAGGTTCTGCAGTTCCTCGACGTCGTCGACGACGCTCGAGAGGAGCCCTCCGCGCCGGGCGCGCGCGAGTCCGTCGGGGGCGAGCGGCACGAGCTCGCGCACGAGGTCGGCGCGGACGTCGGCGAGCCGTTCGAGCGCCGCGTCATGGCCGGTGAGCCGCTCGAGGTAGCGGAACACCCCGCGCGACAGCGCGAACGCGCGCACCCCGACGACGGCGACGGACAGGTACATCACGAGCGGCTGCTCGGCGGCCCGAGCGATGAGCCACGCGCTCGTCGCGAGCAGCGCCACCGCGCTCCCGGCCGTGCCGAAGCCCGACAGGATCGCCGGGGCGAAGCGCCGCCGCGACGGCATCGCGGAGGCGAGGATGCCGCGCACCCGCCCGTTCATGCGTGCACCCCCAGGTCGATCACGCGATCGGCGATCTCCCGCGCGGACGGGCGGTGCGACACCAGCAGCACGCCGGCACCGCGGTCGGCCTC
>NZ_BADA01000280.1 GCF_000333395.1 Microbacterium sp. B19 | reverse complement strand
GGGCGGCCGTCCGGAATTCCGGATGCCACGGCTCACCCCCGGGCAGGAGTACGACGAGCTGTTCACGGTGCCGACCCTGCGCCGCGCGATCCTCACGCTCGGGCCGGTCACCTCGGTCCGCACCGACCCGGTGGGCGTGCTGCGGCGCGAGGTCGCGTGGACCGAGCCGGAGCTGCTCTACATCCACCCCCGCGTGGTCGTGATCGACAGCGAGACCACCGGCATCCTGCGCGATCTCGAGGGCCTGCCGACGCGCGATCTCGCCGACGACGACATGTCGTTCCACGCGCTCCGCGAGTACTCCGCGGGAGACGACCTGCGGCACGTGCACTGGGTGTCGACGGCGCGCACGCAGACGCTGATGATCCGGCAGTTCGAGCAGACGCGTCGTTCGCACCTGCTCGTGGTCCTGTCCACCGACCTGGACGACTACGCCGACGAGGACGAGTTCGAGCTCGCCGTCTCGACGGTCGGTTCGGTGGGCCTGTCCGCGCTGCGCGGCGGCAAGACCCTCACGGTGCTGACGCATGAGGGGGCGCTCGCGCTGCACGGGGAGCGCACGTTCATGGACGCCCTTTCGGGAATCGAGGCGCGGCCCTCCGGGACCGGCATCGCCCGCGCGGCCCGCGCGATCGCGACCGCCGCTCCCGGGGCCTCGGTCGTCGTGTTCGTGACCGGCGCCGCCGGTGCGCTCGCGGATCTGCGCGCGGCGTCGCTGCGGGCCCCGGTCACCGCGCGGTCGGTCGCCGTCCGTGCCACCCGGCACGAGCAACCGGCGCGGCGCGTCCTCGGCGACCTCGTCTTCGCCGACGTCGCCGAGCTCGAACAGCTCCCCGCCGCGCTCCGGGCGGTGTCCGAATGAGCCGCCGGTGGATCGTGGATGCCGCGGCGATGTGCGCGCTCGTCACGCTCGCGCTGCTGCCGCTGTGGTCGGCGTTCCAGGACGCGCGGTTCTGGGTGACCGCGGGCGGGGCGATCCTCATCGGGACGGCGCTCGCCGTCGTGGGCGCCGCCCGACGCTGGTCGGTCCTGATCGTGGCGGCGACGGTCGTCGTGGCGTACTTCCTCGCGAGCAGCGCGCTGGCCTTCCCGTCTCGGGCTCTGTGGGGCGTCGTCCCCACCCTCGACACGCTGATCGCCTCGGCGACCGGCGTCGTGCGGGTGTGGAAGGAGGCGCTCACCCTCCCTCCGCCGTTCGCCGGCGTGGAGTCGATGTACGTCCTTCCCCTCGTGCTCGCGCTCGTGGTCACGGTGGTGTCGGTGTCGCTCGCCCTCCGCGCCCGGCTGTTCGCCCTCGCTCTGCTGGCGCCCGGCGCCGCGCTCGTCGCCGCGATCGCCCTGTCGACGTTCGACAGCGTCGCCCCCGCCGCCGTCGGCGCCTCCTTCGGGGTCGTCGCCCTCGCCTGGTCGGTCTGGAGGACGCGGCGCGCGAAGTCGACGGATCCCCTGGATGCCGCCGGCCCGGCGACGACGCGTTCGGTGGCGCTGCCGATGGTCGCTGGGGTTTCCATCGCGGCGATCGTCGCGGGTGCGGGCGCGGTCGGTGCGGCCGCGGCGACGGCGGCACCGCTCGGTGACCGGCAGGTGGTCCGCGATCACGTCGTGCCGCCGCTCGAACTGCACGACTACGCCTCGCCCCTGACGGTGTTCCGCAAGTACACGAAGGAGGCGCAGGACGACGGCACGCTGTTCACGCTCTCCGGCCTGCCCCAGGGGGCGCGGATCCGTCTCGCGACCCTCGACTCCTACGACGGCGTCGTCTACTCGGTGTCGGGTGCCGGTTCCGGCGCCGGCACCTTCGCCCGGGTGGGGCGGCGCATCGAGCCGGTGGCATCCGGTGAGCCCGCCCATATCCAGGTGACGATGGGCGCCCTGCACGGCGTGTGGATGCCGACCGTGGGCTACCTCACCTCGGTGGGGTTCGACGGCTCCGACGCGGTCGAACGCGACGGCGCGCTGCACTACAACGCGGCCACCGGCACCGCACTCGTGACCACGGGCATGGCCGAGGGCGACACGTACGCCTTCGACACCGTGATCCCCGCCGCACCGACGGAGGAGCAGCTGCAGGATGCCGCGGTGTCGCCGGTGACGACCCCGGCCCCGCGGCGCGTGCCCGACGATCTCGTCGCCGCGGTCGACACCGCCACAGAGGGAGCCGAGACACCCGCCGCGCAGGTGCGCGCGATCGAGGCGTACTTTCAGACCAACGGCTACTTCTCCCACGGCCTCGAGGGGCAGGTGGCGTCGCGGTCGGGGCACAACCTGGCGCGCGAGAGCGACCTGTTCTCGCAGCCCCAGATGGTCGGGGACGACGAGCAGTACGCCGTGGCGATGGCACTCATGGTGTCGCAGCTCGGACTCCCGGTGCGCGTGGTCATGGGATTCTCGGGCAAGAACGAGGGCCTCCCCGGCGGGACCGTCGATGTCACCGGCGAGCAGCTGCACGCGTGGGTCGAGGTGCCGTTCGAGGGCTACGGGTGGGTGCCCTTCTGGCCCACCCCCGCCGAGGACAAGGTTCCG
>NZ_BADA01000281.1 GCF_000333395.1 Microbacterium sp. B19 | reverse complement strand
GAGCTCAGGGCGATGGAGATGAGCGTCGCCGGCAGCGAGGCGAGCCCCGCGAGGGTGGCCGGCAGCCCCGCGCCCTGCTGCAGGTAGACGCTGAGGACGAAGCCGTACAGCGACAGCGCCGCGTAGACGAACATCGTCGTGAGGTTCCCCGCCCAGAAGTTGCGCGACCGGAACAGGTCCAGCGGCATCATCGGCTGGCGGGCGACCTTCTGGCGCACGAGGAAGCCCGCGAACGCCAGGACGCCGACGACCGCCGGTGCCCAGATGACCGGCGACCCCCAACCGAGGTTCG
>NZ_BADA01000282.1 GCF_000333395.1 Microbacterium sp. B19 | reverse complement strand
AGGTCTGCAAGAAGTCGCCCTGAAGAATATAAGATCTAGCGGCATGATTAGAACTCATTTCATAAATAGGCGTGAGATGCGAAAGTCCTTGTCATGCGCCAGCTTGTACAACAGCGGCAGCACCAGCAAGGTGAGCGCCGTCGAAGACAGGATGCCGCCGATGACGACGGTCGCCAGGGGGCGCTGGACTTCCGCACCGGTTCCGGTGGCAAGAGCCATGGGGACAAAACCGAGGGAGGCTACCAACGCCGTCATCAAGACCGGACGCAAACGGGTCATGGCTCCCTCGTGAATGGCGTCATCCAGCGAACGCCCGTCCTCGCGCAAACTGC
>NZ_BADA01000283.1 GCF_000333395.1 Microbacterium sp. B19 | reverse complement strand
CGGGCTCGGGCTGCTGCACGGGGTCCTGCCCCGCGCGATCCTCGTGCCGTCCCGCGAAGCGCTGCTCGAGGAGCAGGCCCGCACGTCCGACACGCGGCGCGCTGGTGCCGTCCGCGCCGCCGAGGTGGAGCGCACGCGCATCGAACGCGATCTGCACGACGGGGTCCAGCCCCGGCTCGTCTCCATCGGCATGACCCTGGGGCTCGCGCAGACGAAGATCGACGACGACCCCGAGGCGGCGAAGGCCCTCGTCGCCGAAGCACACGCCTCGACGAAATCGGCCATCACGGAACTCCGGCAGCTGGCACGTGGCATCCACGCGTCCGTCCTGGAGGATCGGGGACTGGATGCCGCCCTCTCGGCGCTCGCATCGCGGTCGCACATCCCCGTGACCCTCGACGTGCGCCTGCCGCGCCGATGCAGCCGGGCGGCCGAGGCTGCGGTGTACTTCTCCATCGCCGAGGCGCTCACCAACGCCGCCAAGCACTCGCGGGCCGGGAACTGCCGCGTCGACGTGCGGGTGCGCGACGACGGGTCGCTGTGGGCCCGGGTCGAGGACGACGGACTCGGCGGGGCGCGCATCGTCCCGGGCGGGGGCCTCGACGGCATCGTCAACCGCGTCACCGCGGCCGGCGGAACCGCGCGCATCGACAGCCCGCAGGGCGGCCCGACGACGGTGGAGGTGACGGTCCCGTGCGCATCCTGATCTGCGAGGACTCCGTCCTCCTGCGGGAGGGCCTCGTCCGCCTGCTCGCCGACGACGGCCACGAGGTCGTCGCCGCTCTCCCCGACGCGTCCGGCCTCGACGCCGCCGTCGCCGAGACGGACCCGGACCTCTGCATCCTCGACGTGCGGCTCCCGCCGACCTGGACCGACGAGGGCATCCGCGCGGCGATCGCGTTGCGGTCGCGGCATCCGGGGCTCGCCGTCCTCGTGCTGTCGCAGTACGTCGAGGAGGAGTACGCGAGCGACCTCATCGCCGACGGACAGGGGTCGCTCGGCTACCTGCTCAAGGACCGCGTCGCCGACGTCCGCGACTTCCACGACGCCGTCGCTCGCATCGCGGGCGGGGCCACCGTCCTCGACCCCGAGGTCGTCGGGCAGCTGCTCGCGCGGCGGCGGCGCGACGACCGGTTGCAAGCGCTCACCGAGCGCGAGCGCGCGGTGCTCGCGCTGAT
>NZ_BADA01000284.1 GCF_000333395.1 Microbacterium sp. B19 | reverse complement strand
CGATGGGCGGGCCTTGCGCATCGATACCTGGGTCGAAGCCGGTTGCGAGATCCCGCCTTACTTCGACCCCATGATCGCCAAGCTGATCAGCTGGCAACCCACCCGCGAAGCCGCCCGCTTGGCGCTCGATGCCGCGCTGGAGGCGACGCAGCTCTACGGCGTGGAAACCAACCAGCACTACCTGCGCCAGATCCTGGCCGATGCACCTTTCGCCAGCGGCCAGCCATGGACGCGCTGCCTGGAGCAACTGACCTATCATGCCCCGCTCATCGACATCGAGCTGCGCCACGGCGGCGATCCGTCCCCGGTGTCGCCGTGGCAGGGCGCCGCGTGGCGGCGTCTGGCCGCGGCCGTGGGGGAGACGCTCGGCGAGGACGTCGTCCCGCTGCCGTACCTGCAGCTCGGGGCGAGCGACAGCCGCTTCTACACCGGCCTCACCGACCACGTCTACCGCTTCGCGCCGTTCCACCTCACGCGGGCCGAGCGCGACGCGCTGCACGCCCCCGACGAGCGGATCCGCGTCGAGGTGTGGCTGCGCGGCATCCGCTTCTACCGCGCCCTGCTGGCATCCTGAACCGCGTTCTCGTCGTGGCGCGGGGGTCCGACCGGGTCGCCGAGACTGCACGCAGCTGACAACCCCACTGCAGACTGCCGCGGTCTCGTCAGCGGCGTGCAGTCTCGCGGTCGGAGGAGCCCCGCAGAGCCCCGAGTCACCCCGACGGCAACGGAGCCGCATCGGCGTCGGCTATTCTCGTGTGACCGGTCACGACGCGATCGGCGACGCAAAGAAGCGAGATCGATGAGCGAGACCGACATCCCGGATGCCGCGGCCAAGGCGCCGAGTATCCGCGACGTGGCACGTCTGGCCGGCGTCTCGTACCAGACCGTCTCGCGCGTGATCAACAACAGCCCGCAGCTCCGCCCCGAAACGGCGGCGCGGGTGCGCGAGGCGATCGCCGAGCTGAAGTTCGTTCCGAACCAGGCCGCCCGTGCCCTGGCGACCAGCCGCACGCGCCTGATCGGCGTGCTGGGGCCGCGGACGACCACCCACGGCGTGTCGTCGATGGTGCAGGCGGCGGAATCCGCCGCGCGCCGGGCCGGCTACCGCCTGACGTTCACCAATCTCGGCACGAGTGCCCCCGACGACGTCCGCGCGTCGATCGACCACCTGGTCGCACAGTCCATCGAGGGGCTCATCGCGGTCGCCCCGCAGACGCGGGTCGTCCCCATCCTCGACGAGATGAAGCTGCCGGTGCCGGTGCGCATCGTGTCCTCCACGGGACCTGCCACCCCGACCGCGACGTTCAACGACCAGGTCGCCGGCGCTCGCGCGGCGGTGCGCCACCTGGTCGACCTCGGGCACTCCCGCATCCTGCACATCGCCGGTCCGCGCGACTGGCTCGAGGCCGACCACCGGATGCGGGGATACCTCGCCGAGATGGACGCCCAGGACCTGTCGCCGCGCCCGCCGATCCTGGGGGACTGGTCGGCGCAGTTCGGTTTCGAGGCAGGGCTGGAGCTCCTCCGGACGGAGGATGCCACGGCCGTCTTCGCGGGCAACGATCACATGGCTCTGGGCTTCATGCATGCCGTCCGGGCGATCGGACGATCCGTCCCGGAGGACATCTCGGTGGTCGGTTTCGACGACGTTCCGGAGGCCGCGCATCTGTGGCCGCCGCTCACGACGGTGCGACAGGACTTCGCCGGAATCGGCCAGCGCGCGATGTGGGATCTTCTCACCGACCTGGGCGTTTCTCACGAAGGTCAGTCGATGCCGGAACCCGATCATCTGCGCCTCATCGTCCGCTCGTCGACGGCTCCGCCGAACCGCTGAGACGTCACGGTTTGGCAACGGCTGTTCGTCGAACGCACGGGGACTTGACATGGACAGCGATGCGCGGGGTAGCATCGCACACACAATGTGAACGGTCACATCACCGCCACACCACGCCGACGGGACTCGCTGCGGAGCGACTCCGTCGAGACGAAGACGTTTCGAACGATGCGCTACACCCGCTTCGCCGATCGGCCTCGTTTCGCCCCGCCGGCCGCGTGAACGGCGTGCCGTCCGCGCTGCAGCGGTCGGCTCCGCGGGGGAGAGGCCGTGACATCCAACCCAACGAAGGGAACCAGAGTGAAGAAGCACAGCATGCTCAAGGCGATCGCGGGAGCGGGCGTCCTGGCGCTCGGCATCGGCCTCGCGGGCTGCGCGGGCGACCGTACCGGCAGCGGCGGCGGCGACGCGCAGGAGGCCGGCGGCACCATCGGTGTCGCGATGCCCACGCAGCAGTCGGAGCGGTGGATCGCCGACGGCAACAACGTCAAGAAGCAGCTCGAGGACCTCGGCTACCAGGTCGACCTGCAGTACGCCAACGACGACATCCCCACCCAGGTCTCGCAGATCGAGAACATGATCTCCTCGGGCGCGAAGGCCCTGATCATCGCCTCGATCGACGGCACCACCCTCACCGACGTGCTGCAGCAGGCCGCCGACGCGAAGATCCCGGTCATCGCGTACGACCGCCTCATCAACGGCACGAAGAACGTCGACTACTACACGACGTTCGACAACTACAAGGTCGGCGTGCAGCAGGCCACGTCGCTGCTCACGGGCCTTGGCGTCCTCGACGCTTCGGGCAAGGACACCGGTGCCGCCGGCCCCTTCAACATCGAGCTGTTCGCCGGTAGCCCCGACGACAACAACGCCACCTTCTTCTGGAAGGGCGCGATGGACACGCTCAAGCCCTACATGGACAAGGGCACGCTCGTCGTCCCCTCGGGCCAGACCGAGTTTGGTCAGGCGGCGATCCTCCGCTGGCTGCCCGAGACCGCGCAGAAGCGCATGGAGAACATCCTCACGGTCATCGGCGGCACCAAGCTCCAGGGTGTGCTCTCGCCCTACGACGGTCTCTCGATCGGCATCATCTCGGCCCTGACCTCGGGTGGCTACGCGGCCAACGCGCTGCCGGTCATCACGGGTCAGGACGCCGAGGTCGGCTCGATCAAGTCGATCATCGCGGGTGAGCAGTACTCGACGATCTTCAAGGACACGCGCGAGCTCGCCAAGCAGGCCGTGACCATGGTCGACGACATCCGCAAGGGCACCGAGCCCCAGGTCAACGACACCGAGACCTACGACAACGGCGAGAAGGTCGTTCCCTCGTACCTGCTCGAGTCGACGATCGTCACGAAGGACAACTACGAGAAGGTTCTCGTCGACAGCGGCTACTACACCGCCGACGACCTGAAGTGATCTCCGCGGGAGGGCTCCGGCCCTCCCGCACCGCCTCCGCCGCGACCGATTCCCCGGGCGCGGCGGAGGCCCCTGTTCCCTCACCCCCACCCGGCGCAGAGCCGGTCCTGCAAGGAGGACCTCGTGAGCACCATCCTCGAGATGCGCTCGATCACCAAGGAGTTCCCCGGCGTCATCGCCCTGGCGGACGTGTCACTCACCGTCGAACGCGGTACCGTGCACGCCATCTGCGGCGAGAACGGCGCAGGGAAGTCCACTCTCATGAAGGTGCTCAGCGGCGTCTATCCCGCGGGCGACTACCGCGGTGAGATCGTCTTCGACGGCAAGACCGTCGAGTTCAAGGACATCCGCGACAGCGAAGCGGCCGGCATCGTCATCATCCACCAGGAGCTGGCTCTCAGCCCCTACCTCTCCATCGCGGAGAACATCTTCCTCGGCAACGAGATCACCCACCGCGGCCTCATCGACTGGGATGCCACCAACCGCGAGGCATCCAAGCTCCTGGCCCGCGTGGGTCTGGGCGACAGCCCCGACGTGCCCGTCAACGAGATCGGCGTCGGCAAGCAGCAGCTGGTCGAGATCGCCAAGGCGCTGTCGAAGGACGTCAAGCTCCTCATCCTCGACGAGCCGACCGCCGCTCTGAACGACGACGACTCCGAGCACCTGCTCGACCTGATCCGCCACCTCAAGGGGCAGGGGATCACGTCGATCATCATCAGCCACAAGCTCAACGAGATCCGCGCGATCGCCGACGAGGTCACGATCATCCGCGACGGTCGGACGATCGAGACGCTCGACGTCGCCACCGGCGGCACGAGCGAGGATCGCATCATCCGCGGGATGGTCGGCCGCGAGCTCGAGAACCGCTACCCCGACCGCGACGTCGAGATCGGCGACGAGGTCCTGCGCATCGAGGACTGGACCGTCCACCACCCGACGGATGCCAGCCGCGTCGTCATCCACGAGGCGAACCTGAACGTGCGCGCCGGCGAGGTCGTCGGCATCGCGGGGCTCATGGGCGCCGGCCGCACCGAGCTCGCGATGAGTGTCTTCGGCAAGAGCTTCGGGTCGCGCATCTCCGGAAACGTCTACATCCGCGGCCAGAAGGCGGACACGTCCACGGTTCCCGCGGCGATCCGCAGCGGCCTGGCGTACGTCACGGAAGACCGCAAGGGTGCCGGCCTCAACCTGATCGACACGATCAAGCGCAACATCTCGCTCGCCGGGATGCGCAAGCTGACCAAGCGCGGCTGGGTCGACGGCGACGAGGAGTACCTCGTGGCCAACCGGTACCGCAAGTCGATGAACATCAAGGCCCCCACGGTGGACGTCGTGGTCGGGAAGCTCTCCGGCGGCAACCAGCAGAAGGTCGTCCTGTCGCAGTGGCTGTACTCCGACCCGGAGGTGCTGATCCTCGACGAGCCGACCCGCGGCATCGACGTGGGCGCGAAGTACGAGATCTACACGATCATCAATTCCCTCGCGGCGCAGGGGAAGGGGGTGCTCGTGATCTCGTCGGAGCTTCCCGAGCTCCTCGGCATCTGCGACCGCATCTACACCCTCAGCGAAGGCCACATCACCGGCCAGCTGCCCATCGAAGAAGCCACACCCGAGGCCCTCATGGTGCTCATGACGAAGGAGAAGGAAGCCGACCATGTCAGCGCTTAACACCACGACCCAGACGGGGCCGGCGACGCCGAAGGGCCCCGTGGGCGGTGCCGCCGGGGGAACCGGCAACATCGTGCAGTTCTTCACCTCGCGTCTGCGCGAGATCGGCATCTTCATCGCGCTGATCGTGATCGTGCTGCTGTTCCAGGCTCTCACCGGCGGGCGTCTGCTCACCGCGGGCAACGTGTCGAACATCATCGTCCAGAACAGCTACATCCTGATCCTCGCGATCGGCATGGTGATGATCATCATCGCCGGCCACATCGACCTGTCCGTCGGTTCGGTCGCCGCCTTCGTCGGTGCCGTGTCGGGCGTGCTCATCGTGCAGTGGGGCCTGCCCTGGTGGCTCGGCATCCTGCTCTCCCTCGTGCTCGGCGCGGTGGTCGGCATGTGGCAGGGCTTCTGGGTCGCGTACATCGGGATCCCCGCCTTCATCGTGACGCTGGCCGGCATGCTGCTGTTCCGCGGTCTCACGCAGATGACGCTCGGCAACACGCAGATCACGCCGTTCCCGACCGAGTACCGCCAGCTCGGCGGCGGCTACCTCTTCCCGGAGCTGTTCCCCGCGGCCACCTCGCCCGCGGAGTGGATCACGGTCGCCCTGGGCGCCCTGACCCTCGTGCTGTTCGTCTTCTCGCAGGTGCGTCAGCGTGCGAAGCGTGCGGCGCTCGAGCTGCAGAACGAGCCGATGGCGGCGTTCCTCGTCAAGGTCATCGGCGGCGGCGCGCTCATCGCGTACCTCACCTACCTGCTGGGTGTCGCGCCCGGTTCGCGCGGTACGCCGATCGTGCTCGTCGTGCTGGCGCTCCTCATCATCGGCTACTCGACGGTCATGAGCCGCAGCGTCTTCGGACGCCACATCTACGCGATCGGTGGAAACCGCACCGCCGCGAAGCTGTCGGGCATCAACACCCGTCGCGTCGACTTCCTCCTGTTCGTGAACATGGGTGTCCTCGCGGCCCTCGCCGGCATCGTGTTCACGGGTCGCCTGAACTCGGCCGGTCCCGGCGCCGGAAACCTCTTCGAACTGGATGCCATCGCCGCCTCGTTCATCGGTGGCGCCGCCGTCCAGGGTGGTGTCGGCCGCGTGGTCGGTGCCATCGCCGGTGGTCTGGTCATGGGTGTGCTGAACAATGGCATGTCGCTCATGGGCATCTCCACCGACGTCCAGCAGTTCATCAAGGGTCTCGTGCTGCTGCTGGCCGTGGCCTTCGACGTGTGGAACAAGAACCGCACCCGCGGTTGATCCTCACCCTCCTCGGACGCCCCGTCGCCTCGTGCGGCGGGGCGTCCGTCGTGCCGGGGGCAGAGCGGGCTGCATGACGCTCGCTGGAGGCTAGCCGATCGCGGCGCCGTCGAAGCGGGTGCGGTCGATCCGCGTCCCGTAGACGTCCTCGAAGGCGCGCTGGAGTGACGAGCGCGAGCCGAACCCGCTGGCTGCCGCCACCAGATCGAGAGCCAGGTCGGGACTGCTCGCGAAGAGCGCCATCGCGTGCCGCGCGCGGTGGCGGCGGATCTCCTGCGCCACTCGGAGGTCGCGCGCACGGTAGGCCCGTTCGAGGGTGCTTCGAGAGACGTCCAGATCCCGGGCGAGTCGACTCGGCGAGAACTGCGGATTCCGGTACTCGTGGCTGATGCGCGCCTGCGCGCGCGTGAACAGATCTGCGCCGGGCAGAGAACTCGTCGAGGCCAGGACGAGCGCCCGCGCGACGTCCCGGGTCAGCGAGCGGAGCACGCCGAGGTCCTCCTCCTCCCCGGTGGGCGACTGGAACGCCGCCGCCTGCAGGTAGGCGTATGCGACTCGGAAGACCGTGTCCGTCGGCGCGATGTCACCCACGCCGTCCGGCACGAGCCGAACGGGTTCGATCTCCGTCATGTCGAACGAGAAGAAGATGAGTTCCACGTCCGAGACGGCGCGGACGCTGACCGGGTCGGTGGTGGGGAAGATGAGGTGCAGGCCTCCGCCGTCGGCACTCCAATACGATCCTGGCCCGGTGATCTCGATTGCGCCGCGGTTGACGAAGAGGAAGACGCAGCGGTTGCGCGCGTTGACCCGCTGGCGCGACCACTCGACGACGAACGGCCCGGATACCACGTGGGCCGTGAGGCACCAGTTGAAGCGGACCGCCTGAATGCGCAGGCGCGTGATGTCACCCTCCGCGACCCGCAGTCCCATCCCTTCGACGAAGGTCTGAAGGCGCAGACGGTCGGAGGGAGCATCGCTCCGCTGGGCGAAACGATGCTGTCCCTGCAGATCCGTCCACCCGAGGGTGAGGTCGTGCGGTAACAGATCGGAGTGGTCGTTCGTCATCGTGTGGTCGCTTCTTGACACCGAGAGGGGAGGCTCGGGTGGCGAAGGGTCGCCGGACCTGCCCATCGCACGATGGTAGACCGCCCGCGGGAGCGGGGCATCGGAGGCTGCCCTCGCCGGGGAGCGGTGCTAACCGTGCGGGGTGTCGCGTCCGAGCGCGCGAACGCGCTCGGGTGGTACGGCGTCCATCTCGCGGAGGGCCCGGCTCATCGCCGATCGCGATCCGAAGCCGCTCACTCGTGCGATCATCTCGGTGCTCATCGCCGGATCGCCGGCGATCAAGGACAGCGCGTGGTGAGCGCGATGGCGCCGGATCTCCTGTGCGACGAGGAGCGAGCGATGGCGGAAAGCGCGTTCGAGGGTGCTGCGTGAGACGCGCAGTTCTGCGGCCAGGCGCGTGGGTGAGAACTGAGTATCCCGGTACTCCTGCGCGATGATCCTCCGCGCCTCGGAGAGCAGTCGATCCCGATGCCGTGTGCGGACGGAAGCGAGGACGAGCGAGCGGGCCACGTCACGAGTCAGTGCGCGCAGGATGCCCATTTCCTGGGCGTCGTCGGGGGTCGGCATCGGATCCAGGGATGCCGCCTGAAGGTACGCGTACGCCGAGCGGAACACGGGAGAGGTCGCCGAGAGCGGGCCGATGGTGTGGGGATCGAGAGAGAGCGGTTCGATCTCGGCACTGTCGAAGGAGAAGAAGATCATCTCGCTGTCCTCACGACCCCGGATGCGAACGGGGTCCGGACCGGGGAAGATGACGCACAGACCGCCGCCGTCGGTCGTCCATTCCACCCCCGTGCCGCTCACCTCGAGAACGCCGTACTGGACGAAGACGAAGACGCAGCGACTGCTCGCGTCCGCGTCCTCGCGTGACCACTCGATGGTGAATGGCGCCGAACGGATGTGTGCGATCGTGTACGCCGGCAAGGCCACCGAGTGGATCGCCAGTCGGACCGGATCGCCCTCCAGGACCCGGAAGTCGGCCTCGCCCGCGAACTCCTTCATCCGCGGGAGGTCGAGGACGGCGCCCGGGATGTGCGCGAAGCGGCGCTGGCCGTCGAGGCCACGGGCGTACGAACGGGGCGGGACGGTCCGCGTGCGGATCTCGACCCCTCGTGCCGACCCCTGCGTCGCGCTGGGGTGGTGAGACGCCCGCCCGGCATGCGGGTCTTGCATGGATACTCCTCGTTCGATCACGGTGCCCCGTGCGCAATGATGACCAGCGCTCCGTGCCGTGACGGCGGCGCGGGTGGGTTTTGCCTCAGCTCGAACGCGGAGATGACGCTAATCGCACCGCCCGTGGGTGTTCCTTTCGCGCGAAGAGGGGTCGTTAGGGATAACCCGAACGAGGAGGCGGGCTGGCCCGGCTGACCCGGATACGGGCGGCGTCCTACCGTGGGACACATGACCACGGCATCCGTCCTTCCTCCTTCCCCGCCGCCGCTGCCCGCGCTCCCGAGCGCGGCGCCGCGGACGTCGGTGCGCATCTCCTCGCCCGGGCACGTCGCCGGGGCCATCGCCCAGCTCGCCGCGCTCGGCGCGATCGGTCCGGCCGTGTTCGGTGGGCTGTTCAGCCTGCTCGGTGCGGGCGTCGGGCTCCTCTTCGCCGTTCTGATCGGCGTCGTCGTGCTCGCCGGTCTCGTGTACGCGCTCTACGCGGTCGCGTGGTTCGAGCAGGCGCGTCTCGAGGGGCTCTACTCATTCGAGCTGCCCGCCCTGCGCGTGCGGCGCAGCCCCAAGCCGGGCTTCGTCGGCGTGCTCCACACCCATCTGGCTCCAGGCGATCGACCCGCGGCAGTGGCGCGCGATCGCGTCTTTCACGGTTTCGACCGTGCTCGGTGTGGTCGCCCTTCTGCTCGTCGGAGCTGTCGCGTGGGGGCTCGCCCTCGCCGTCAGCCCCATCTTCGGGTGGAC
>NZ_BADA01000285.1 GCF_000333395.1 Microbacterium sp. B19 | reverse complement strand
TCGGCGCTCCAGCCGAACTGCGAGCGGAGGCACTGCGCGATGGCCTTCACGGGCTGCGCGACTCCCACCTCGATCCCGCGCGGCACATCCGCGGCGTCCGGGTCGAGCGTGCGTCCCGCCTCGCGGGAGGTCGCTCACCAGCCCGCGCATCCGATTCCGTGCCGTAAGCGGCCGACGCGAGGTCCCAGTCCCCCAGGACGACGACCGCTCCCGCGGGGCGATCCTCGGGACGCGCGGGTGCGGTGCGACGACCCGCGAAGAGACGGACGACGGCGATCCCGATCAACAGCACCGCGAGGCATCCCGCGGCGGTCACCGGGGTGAATGAGAACACCGCGGTATAGACCGCCGAGTCCAGCCCCAGGAGGAGGCCGACGAGGAGGCGGACGACGCAGAACACCGCGTACCCGCCGCACGTCACCATCAGCAGGCGCATCGGTGCCCACGGCTCGACGTCCGAACGCGCGGCCGCCACGCCGCAGGCCGCGGACACCACGGCGAGCACGGCGACCTTGACGACGCCCGACGCCGGGATCGGCGCGACCGCTGACACGAGCGCGACCCCCAGGCCGACGGCGACGACGGCCACCGACCAGCGCCGCGCGCGATCACCCGACAGCACGCGGAGCGCGATGAAGAAGACCGCCGGAGCGAGCACCATCGCAGTGTCGCCGACCACGCGCGGAACGATCCCGCCACCGGCGATGAAGATCAGGTACATCACGCTCGACCCGACCGCCGCGAGGCCCGCGACCGCGGTGAGGCGCAGGAACAGCGTCGGAGCTCCCGGCTTGCCGAGCCGCGGAAGCGCGACGAACAGCACCGCGGCCGAAACAGCGACGCTCACGGCCACCAGACCGAACGAGAATCCCATCGCGCCCCCGGACTCACCCAGCCCCGACGAGAAAAGCACGCGCAGGAGGCCGATGCGGTCGTAGACGTCGGCGAGGGTCTTCTCGGCGACGGATGCCGCCCGCTCCGCGTTCGACGCGAGGACGCGGTCGAGCTCGGCGGGGTCTGCGAGCAGCTCGAGCGCGCGCTCGCGCNCCGGCT
>NZ_BADA01000286.1 GCF_000333395.1 Microbacterium sp. B19 | reverse complement strand
CTGCGCGCCCGGATACGGCGGCAACTGAACCCATACCGGCTACGGCAACATGATCCGGCGCTTAGCGGCTCACGGAGCCACGCCACCCGGACACCCTGCCGACCCGGCACACGCTCGACAGAACGCAGTGCTAACGCCCCTGGGGGACGCTGGAGGTCGAAATGGAAGCCTTGGCAACACACGCTTGTGGCGCGGCCAACGGCAAATGTATCTGCTGCAGGATGGCTGGGAGGTGACCCTGGCCATCCGCCTCATCGCACCGGTTTCGGATAGGCAGACCG
>NZ_BADA01000287.1 GCF_000333395.1 Microbacterium sp. B19 | reverse complement strand
GTGCCCCTCGTAGTAGTGCGTGCGTGCGCCGATGACGAGGACGTTCTTGCCGCCGGGGGTGCGGACGCTGCGGAGGGTGCCGACGTGTCCCTCGAGGGCGGGCTTCGAGAAGCCGACGACCTCCGTGGCGGGGAACGCCGCGGTCTCCTCGCCGATCAGTTCGGCGGCGCGGCCCCAGCCGCTGCCGAGGGTGACCGCGATGTCGTGACGCTCGACGCCGGAGAGGCGCGCGATGTCGGCGGCCGCCGCCGCGGCGATCTCGAACGGGTCGGCCGCCGGGTCGTCGAGCGGGTGAGAGTTGCTGTGTGCCATGGACCCACTCTAGAAACCCAGGGCATCCGAGGCCAGGCGAACGGGGCGCGCGCCGCACTAGGCAAGAATGGATGCCATGGTGCAGAGCTTCGAGCGCAAGCAGTCCGTCGCGATCGTCGGCGGTGGCCCCGGCGGCTACGAAGCGGCTCTCTCGGCCGCCCAGTTGGGCGCCGACGTCACCCTTGTCGAACGCGCCGGCGTCGGCGGTTCGGCGGTCATCACGGACGTCGTCCCCTCGAAGACGCTCATCGCGACCGCCGACGCGGCCGTCGCGATCCGCAGCGCCAGCGAGTTGGGTGTGCAGCTGTTCGCGAAGGACGACCACGGCAAGCCGCTGACGCCCGAGGTCGCGATCAACCTCGCCGCCGTGAACCAGCGCCTGCTCTCGCTCGCGCGTCAGCAGTCCGATGACATGCGCGCGTCGCTGCTCGACGCGGGGGTCCGCATCATCTCCGGCCACGGCCGCCTCGACGGCCCCGGTGCCGTCGTCGTCTCGACCGAGGCCGGCGGCACGGACTTCGACCGCATCGAAGCCGAGACGCTCGTCGTCTCGGTCGGCGCCTCGCCGCGCGAGCTGCCGTCCGCCCGCCCCGACGGCGAGCGGATCCTCACGTGGACGCAGCTCTACAACATGAAGTCGGTGCCGCAGCACCTCATCGTCGTCGGCTCCGGTGTCACGGGCGCCGAGTTCGCGTCGGCGTACATGAACCTCGGTGCCAAGGTCACCCTGGTTTCGAGCCGTGACCAGGTGCTCCCGGGCGAGGACCAGGATGCCGCGGCGGTCCTCGAGCGCGTCTTCCAGCGCGGCGGCATGACGCTGCTGGCGAAGGCCCGTGCCGACTCGGTCGTGAACACCGGCGACGGCGTCACCGTGACCCTTGCGGACGGCCGCACGATCGAGGGCAGTCACTGCCTCATGGCCGTCGGCTCGATCCCGAACACGGCCGGTATCGGTCTGGAGCAGGCCGGGGTGCAGATGACGCCGTCGGGTCACATCCGGGTCAACCGCGTCGCGCGCACGTCGGTGCCGAACATCTACGCCGCGGGCGACTGCACGAACTTCTTCCCGCTGGCCTCCGTGGCATCCATGCAGGGCCGCCAGGCCGTCTTTCACGCGCTCGGCGACGTCGTCATCCCGCTCGAGACGCGCCGCATCACGGCGAACATCTTCACCGCGCCCGAGATCGCGACGGTCGGCTTCAGCGAGCAGGACATCGCCGACGGCAAGATCGACGGCGTCGTGAAGAAGCTGCCGCTGTCGGCCAACCCGCGCGCGAAGATGCAGGGCATCACCGACGGTTTCGTCAAGCTCATCGCGCGGCGGGGGAGCGGCACCGTCATGGGCGGTGTCATCGTCGCCCCGCGCGCGTCCGAGCTCATCTACCCCATCGCGATCGCGGTCGAGCGGCGCCTCACGGTCGACCAGGTCGCCCGCGTGTTCGCGGTGTACCCGTCGCTCACGTCGAGCATCACGGATGCCGCCCGCGCCCTGCACATCGTCGATCGCGACGACCCCGGCGAGGACTGATCCGGCTGCCGTCCCGGCATCCATCCCTCTCCCTGCCCGTGCCCTGACGGGCAGCGACAAACGCGATTCACGGCGGGAAACGCTGCGTCCCGCCGTTTCTCGCCGTGGATGCCGTTTCTCGCGGACGGAGACCGGGGACGGAGTCACCGCGGCCGGAGCCACGGCGTGAAGCGCCACGCGGACGCGCAACGCTGCGGGGCACGCAGCGCCACGCGGCCGCGCAACGCTACGGGGCACGCAACATGACGGCGCCGCGCCCCCGAAGGGACGCGGCGCCGGACGCGAGCGGGTGCCTCAGCTGATGAGCAGCAGCTGGTGGCCCGCCGACACGGTGGTGCCGGGGCTGGCGTCGATACCGCCGATGGTGCCGTCCTTGTGGGCCTGGATGGGCTGCTCCATCTTCATGGCCTCGAGCACGACGACGAGGTCGCCCTTGACGACCTGCTGGCCCTCCTCGACGGCGACCTTCACGACCGTGGCCTGCATCGGCGACTTCACGGCGTCGCCGGTGGCGCCCGCCGTGGGGGATGCCGAGTGCGAGCGGCGCGACGGCGGGGCGACGGCCGGACGGCCGGGCTTCGCGGCGGGCGCGCCCAGGCGGTCGGGGAGGCTCACCTCGAGGCGCTTGCCACCCACCTCGACCACGACCGTGTGCCGGCCGGGCGCCTCGGCGGGCGATTCGAGTTCGCCGTCCCACGCGGGGATGTCGTTCACGAACTCGGTCTCGATCCAGCGGGTGTAGACGCCGAACCTGCCGTCCTCGGCGGTGAACGCGGGGTCGCGGACGACCTTGCGGTGGAACGGCAGCACGGTGGGGAGACCGGCGACCTCGAACTCGTCGAGGGCGCGGCGGGCCCGCTCCAGCGCCTCGGCGCGGTCGCGGCCGGTGACGATGATCTTCGCGAGCAGCGAGTCGAACGCGCCCGAGACGCTGTCGCCCGCGGTCACGCCCGAGTCGAGCCGGATGCCGGGGCCACCGAAGGTCTTGAAGACGTGGATCGGGCCGGGCTGGGGCAGGAAGTTCCGGCCCGGGTCCTCGCCGTTGATGCGGAATTCCAACGAGTGGCCGACCGGGGCGGGGTCGTCGTAGCCCAGCTCCTCGCCCTCGGCGATGCGGAACTGCTCG
>NZ_BADA01000288.1 GCF_000333395.1 Microbacterium sp. B19 | reverse complement strand
CTTCGGCGAGGAGTTGACGGGCGCGGTCGGGGTTGTACGAGATGCTCCCGGAGAGGTCCTCGTAGCCCGGGTCGAGCGGCGGGATCGGGCCGTACAGCGTCTGGCCGGAGCCGAGCGTGTCGATGAGCGCCTGGTGGTCGATCGAGAGGCGCAGCGCTTCGCGCACGCGCTGGTCACTGAGCGGCGCACGCGCATTGTTGAAGGCGAGCGTGCCCTTGTCGGTGGTCAGACCCGACTCGATGTGGAAGCCCGCGGCTCC
>NZ_BADA01000289.1 GCF_000333395.1 Microbacterium sp. B19 | reverse complement strand
GTGTGCCCTTGCTGGTGCTAAGTATTGTCGGCGTACTTAGCTTCCTGGTAGTGTTTGTATTCTTCGCTACG
>NZ_BADA01000290.1 GCF_000333395.1 Microbacterium sp. B19 | reverse complement strand
CGTCAAGAGCGTGGTCGACGAGTCCGACCACCCGGAGAAGTACGTCTTCACCCCCTTCAACGAACCCGACGGCGGCAACTGGTACGCCGACTGGGGAACGATGAAGGACACCTACCTCCAGGACTGGAAGGCCGTCTATCAGGCCATCAAGGAGGTCTACCCGCAGGCGAAGATCGCCGGCAACGGTGACACGCGCTGGCAGTCGACCCGCACGCGGGACTTCCTCACGTTCGCCGAGGCGAACCCGAGGCGCCATTGCCCGCCCTCTTGGAAGACCCGCCGCACGTAGTGCGCGCGTGTCGTCGTGACACCGGGTGCGGTGGCGATGTGCGAGCGTACGCACCGATCGATCTCCGCGAGAGAGGCCGCGCCCACCGTGACGTAGACCTGCCGGTCACCCGAGGTGCCGTGCACGCTGAACACCTCGGGGATCACCGTCAGTGCGTCGACGGTCTCGCCGAGGCCGGCCGGGTGGCAGAGCACCTCGACGAACGCGAGAGGTTGCCGCTTCCGA
>NZ_BADA01000291.1 GCF_000333395.1 Microbacterium sp. B19 | reverse complement strand
GATAAAGATTCCCGTTAGCCTTCACATTCGCCTTGCGCTCGGCCCGGTGAAGTCCTTATGGTCGGTCGGAATCGAATCGTCGAACCCGTTCGACCCCCCGACCGACACGAGGACGTGCGGCCGCGATCGCCCCCACGACGCGAACGAGTCCCCTCGTCCCCTCGCGCCCGAAAGGCCCCCCGATGCGTTCACGCCGTCCCGCGGCTCTCGCCCTGACCGCCGCCCTCGTCGGCGGCGGTCTCGTCGCCGGCATCGCCCCCGCGTACGCCGCCGCCCCCGATGCAGCCCTCTCCTACGACTTCGACGACCTCGCCCTCGGCGCCGCTCCCACCGGAACGACGATCGCGGACGGCGCCGGCACCCATCCCGGAACGGTCCGCGGCACCGGCGCGACCATCGTCGCGGGTCCGCGCGGCGGCGGAGACCGTGCCCTCGCCCTGCCCGGTGGGGCAGCGGGATCGGGAGCCGCGTTCGCGGAGATCGCCCCCGGACTCACCGACGCCGCCACCGGCGACGTCACGATCTCGGCCTGGATCAAATGGAGCGGCAACCAGTCGTGCGCGTGGGCCTACAGCCTCGGCAGCTCCGACCAGCGGTACCTCTTCGCCACCCCGCAGTGCGGCGGGAACCTCATCGGCGCGGTGAAGCAGAACGGCGAGCAGCGCGCGACGAACGACGGTCCCGCCTCCGCGACGCGCTGGTCCCATGTCGCCGTCGTCCTGCAGTCCGGCGTGAGCGTGTCAACCTACGTCGACGGTGAGCGGGTGGCATCCACCCCGACGAACGCCACGGGCGCGGCGACCGTCGGCACGGCGACGTTCTCCGGTCTCATCGGGAAGTCCCTCTACGCCGGCGATCCGCTGTTCGCGGGGGCCATCGACGACGTGCGCGTCGACCGCTCGGCGCTCTCGACGGCGCAGGTGCAGGAGATCGCAGCCCCGGCCGCGGATGCCATCGTCCAGCGCGACCTCAACGCGATCGACCTCGGCGACACCTCGGCCGTGACGGGAGACCTCCCGCTCCCGCGGGCGGGTGCCGAGGGATCGAGCATCCAGTGGACCTCGAGCGACACCGGCGTGATCGACGGGACCGGAGCCGTCCACCGCCCCGCCCCCGGCTCGGCCGATGCGACCGTCACGCTGACCCCGCGCGCCTCCTTCGCGGGCACCGAGACCACGGGCGCTCCCGTGCAGGTGACCGTCCTCGCCGAATCGGCCGCGGAGCTCTCCACCCGCCTCACCGACACCCTCGTGGTGCCGCCGGTCGTGGCATCCGGGACCGCCCTCCCCACCGTCGCCGGCGTCGATCTCACGTGGACCGGCGACGCCGTGTCGGACGGCGCCCTGGTGAACACCGGGGCGGCCCCCACGAAGGCGCAGATCACGGCGAGCGCGGCGTGGGGCGGCACCACGTTCCGGAAGACCTTCGAGGTGTCGGTGCTCGACGCCGCGACGGGACGCGCCCTCGTCGCGTACACCCGCACCCCCACCGACGACCACGACGCCAACCAGGACACCGTGGCCCGCAGCATCCACTTCGCTGTCGGCGCGACGCCCGACGAGGCGCAGCCGCTGCAGGACAACTACGGCGTCGTCTTCGCCCGGGGCGAGTACCTCGGCGTCGACAACGTCGATCAGCGGGGCATCGCCGCACCCTCGCCCTTCTACTTCGCCGACGGGCGCCTCGGGTTCATCGCCACCCGGGTGTTCCCGTCGGGAGCCCCGGATGCCACGGCCCGCTCGGGAGCCACGGTCTTCCGCGCCTCCGACGACCGGGGTTCGAACTTCGACGAACTGGGCACGATCGATCTCGGCACCACCGCCGGCGTGATCTCGCCCCGGGCGGTCTGGGACTCTGCCCGGTCTCTCTACGTCGTGTCGTGGAGCGACGACGACGGCGCCGCGCACCGCACGACGGTGACCGACCTCGCGCGGACCGAGCTGGTGGCCGACCCGTTCTCCCCGCTGAACGACGGCCGGCGCTCGCAGATCGTGTCGGCCGGGAACCGCGGCGACGTCGCGGACGGCGGTCTCGCCACCGTGGCGACGCCTTCGCTCACCTCTTTCGGGACCCGCGTCGCCAACGCCGAGCCCTCCGGGGCTCTGCCGATCAGTGGGGCATTGGCCGCCGCGCTCGGCGAGCGCTACGACCGCGTGGTGAACACGGGTGTCTCGGTGGATGCCGCCACGATCGACGCCGGCGACACCGCAGCAGCGGCGGCGCTCGGGCAGAAGCGCGCCGACCTGACCTACTCGGACGGTTCCACCGAGAACCTGCCCGTGGACTGGAACGCCGACGACCTCGCGGCCGTGGGCGCCGCGAAGGACGGCACGGTCACGGTGCGCGGAACCGTGCGCCAGAAGGACTACACCGTTCCCTTCGCCGCCAACCGCGCCGACCCGACGATCTACCGCTACGAGCACGACGGCACGACGAAGTACCTGTTCATCGCCACCGACGACACGAACAACGACAACATCGGTTCGGTTCACCTGCCGATCCGCGTCGCCGACACCTTCGACGGCCTGTCCGATGCTGCGGGCGGCGCGCAGCGCGAGATCGACCTCCTGAATCGCTACACCCGGCGCGACACCACGACCGACGGGCGGACGATCGCCGGATGCTACTGGGCACCGGAGATCCACGAGATCGGCGGGAAGCTGTCGATCCTGTTCTCCCCGTGCTTCAACGAGAACGACACGACCTCCAACGAGGGCGGCAGCTGGACCACGGTGCAGTCGCACATCATGCAGCTGAAGGACGGCGGAGACCCGGGCAACCCCGACGACTGGTCGAAGCCGGCCGCGGTCCTCACCGCCGCGGGTCAGCCCCTCGGCCGGGACGGCTACCGCAACATCAGCCTCGACATGACGTACTTCGAGGCGAACGGCAAGGCGTACTACGCCTGGTCGCAGCGGTACATCTCCCCCGGTTTCGGCGACCCGCTCACGTGGATCGCGGAGGTCGACCCGCAGAACCCCACGCGCATCCTCGGCGAGGAGAAGCCCGTCATCTCTCCCTCGCTGTCGTGGGAGCTCCGCCTCGCCGAGGGCGGGTTCGCGGTCGAGCGCGACGGAAGGATCTACCTCGTCTACTCGAGCGACGGCGTCAGCCCGCGCTACGTCGTCGGTGCGGTCTGGGCGGACGCCACCAGCGACCTCACGGACATCGACAACTGGCACAAGTTCACCACCCCGATCATGAAGAGCGTGCCGATGCCGGCCGGGGTCTGGGACTACCTGACCTACCCCCAGGGGCCGGGGCACGGCGCGGTCACCACGGACGACGACGGCAACGAGCTGTTCGTCTACCACACGTGGGGCGACGGGGTCGCGGGGAACGGGCGCGACACCCGCATCGGGCGCATCCACTGGGCGACCGGCGATCGGCCGATCCTGGACATGACGAAGGACGAGCAGGTGCTCCCCGCGCTGCGTTCGGTGGAGATGACGGTGACGATCGTGCCGGAGGGCGGCCCCGCGCCCACGCCCGAGCCGACCTCGAGCGCCGCGCCGACGCCCGGCGCCCCGTCTCCCGCACCCGAGGCGCCGGGAGGCCCGTCCGCCGCGAGAACCTCGGAATCGCTCGCCGCGACGGGCGCCAACATCCCCTTCGCGGCGGCGTGGGTGGGTCTGACGCTCGCGTTCCTGGGGACGGGCCTCGCCGTCGTCCGTCGCCAGCGCCGCAACGAGAAGAACGGAAACGTCCGATGAGGAACGCCCTCCCCGCGCGCCGGTGCGCGCCCCTGGCCATCGGTGTCGTCGGGCTGCTGGCAGCCTCGGCCGCCGGCGCCCCGGCCATGGCGGCACCACCCGTGATGCGCGCGGTCGCGCCGGCGGTCGCGCCAGCACCCCTGGCATCCTTCGACTTCGATTCCGCCCCCACGGACGGCGCGTTCGTCTCCGGCGATGCGCGCGCGAACGTCCAGGGCACCGCCACCCTCGAGGCGGGCGAGCCGGGTCACGGCACGGCCGCACGACTGTCGTCCGCGTTCTGGCTCGACCTGAAGACCGCGGGCGGCGGGGCGCTGCTCGCCGGCCGCGACAATGTGACGATCTCGTACGACAGCCGTCCCGACGCGCAGGGCAACGTCGGCTGGGCGGTGTTCGCGGCTTCCGCGAACACCCCGCAGACCTACGGGCGAGAGCGTTACCTCGGTGTCCTCGATCGCGCCGACGGTCTCGTCGTGGAGCGCTACCTGAACACGGCAGGGCGCGACGCCTCGGGCAACCTCACCGCGCCCGCCGGCGGGGCGTGGAAGCACGTCGATCTCGTCCTCTCCGGCGAGACCGGGCGGCTCTACGTCGATCACGAGCTGGTCGCCGCGAACCTCACCGGCGAAGCGCTCAGCGCGATCCTGGGGCAGGACGGCGGAGTGCTCCAGGTCGGCAAGGGCAACTGGGGCGGCGGAGAGTACTTCTCCGGCCTCATCGACGACCTCCGGGTCTACGACCGCGCCCTCACGCCGGCCGAGCTGGGCGTCACGGGCGCCCCCGTCGACGATCGTGCGGCCCTCGGCATCCCCTCGGTCGTGATCGGCGATCTGCCCGACGAGGTGCGCGGTCGCGCGGTGACCTGGTCCGCCTCCGGTCCGGGCGCGGGTCGCATCGCGCCCGACGGCACGGTCGATACGGCCGGTCTCGACGACGCCGGTGTCGCCGCGCGCCTCGAAGCCCGCGTCGACGGGGACGCCGATCCCTTCACGTGGGAGGTGACCCTCCAGCGACCGAGCGGCGAGATCGCGGCCTACGTCAAGACCGTGACGACGACGAACGGCGTCAAGGACGATCCCCTCGCCTACGCCGACGACCGTCGTTCCGACGCCCTGTACGTCGCCGCGCGCGCAGCCGGCACGACGGCGTGGACGCCGCTCAACCGCGGCCAGGCGATCCTCTCCGTCGGTGGGACGACACCCAGGCCGCCAAACCCTGGGCGCAGATGGGCACACCGAGCTTCTTCCGCGACGCCGACGGGCACCTCGGCGTCGTGGCGTCGCAGAACGACTCGACCAGCCGCATCTACGTCTGGCGCTCGACCGACGATCGCACGTTCGACGACCAGCAGGTGATCGACCTGGGCGGAGGCATCGTCTCCGCGCCGCGCATCGTGGTCGAACCCGGCGGCGGCTACCGCGTCCTGTGGACCGACCTCGGCAGCGGCGAGGGACGCAGCGCCGCCCTGTCGGCCCTGGACGCGTCGGCGACCGTGACGTCGCCGACCCTCGCCGACGTGCGGCGCCTCGGCGCGGACGGCACCGGGCTGCCCGCGTGGGCGTCCGATGTCACCGCCGTGCCCCTCACGGCTCCGCAGTACTCCGCCTTCGTCGACGAGTACGTCGACCTGCAGAACACGGGCGTGGATGCCGTCGCGGTCGAGGCCGCAACCGGAGCGACGGTCGGCGATGTCCGCGGCGCGCTCCCGGGAACCGTGACGATGACCTACAACGACGGCAGCACGAAGGCGCTGCCGGTGGAGTGGGATGCCGCGCAGATCGCCGAGGCCGCCGGGCGAGGGGGTGGAACGTACGAGATCACCGGGACGGTGCAGCAGCACGCGCAGCGCATGGTCTCGGATGCCCGCGCCGATCCGCACGTGTTCTTCAACCCCGACGACGGCTACTACTACCTCACCGGTTCGCACTACGGTGAGCCGTCGAACGGCCGCATCGACGAGGCGAGCAGCTACCGCAAGATCGGTCTGAAGCGCGCGACGACGCTGGACGGCCTCGCCGACGCTCCGGAGCAGATCGTGATCGACCCCGACAACGGCACCGTCGGTCGAGAGGCGCAGTACCCGAACACGTTCTTCGGCTGGGGCGGCTTCATCTGGGCGCAGGAGTTCCACAGGATCAACGGGCGCTGGTGGATCGTCGCCGGCATGAACCGGGGCTTCGCGCAGACCGGCGGCTGGTGCGACAACACCGTCCTGATCCCGTACACCGGAGACACGGCATCCATCGCCGCCGGCGGCTTCTTCGACGAGAGCAACTGGGGCGAGCCGGTCGTCCTCGACGGCGCGGCGTTCGACGTGACGTACTTCGAGCGCGAGGAGAACGGCGCGACCCAGGGGTACTGGGTCATGCCGAACGGCAACCGCATCCTCGTCGGCAAAGCGCGCGGGGGCGACGGAGTCGTGCCCCTGCTCGATGGACAGCTGTCGACGGTCTACACGACCAGCCAGCCGTGGGAGCGGGGCAAGCAGGCGCCCACCCCGACCGACACCGACGAAGGCGCGGACCAGGCGGTCGTCGAGGCGCCGTACATGATCGAGCACGGCGGACGGGTGTATCTCACCTACTCCGGCGGGACCGTCGACAAGTACTACGCCCTCGGCCTGCTCACGGCGAAGGCCGACGCTCCACTGACGGACCCGGCCAGCTGGGCGCAGACGCCGTTCCCGGTCCTCGACACGAACGACACCTTCGAGGGTCGCCTCGCCGCCGACGAGACGAAGGCCACGAAAGAGACGGCCGGTACGGGTCACGACTCGTTCGTCGTGGATGCCACCGGCAACCTGCTGCTCGCCTACCACGCCCGTCCGTACCCCGACCCGCACACCGCGACCGACCCGGCCGGCGCCGGGGGGCTGTTCGACCCGGACCGCAACACGTGGTTCCAGTCGGTGAACGTCCGCGCCGACGGACGGCTCGATCTGACGCTGTCGAAGGACCAGGAGGTGGCACCGGAGAACCGCACGGTCGTCGCGCGCGTGACGATCGCGGCCGGTCCAACGCCGACGCCGACCCCGGAACCGACCGGAAGCGCGAGCCCGACGCCGGGTCCGACCGCAAGCGCGAGCCCGACGCCGTCCGCTTCGCCCGCGGCTGCGGCGGGTCGCGGCGAGACCCGCTCCGGCGCCCTCGCCGCCACGGGAAGCGATGGGGCACCCGCGGCCCTCGCTCTCACGGGTCTCGTCGCGCTGATCGCCGGTGGCCTGATCCGGGCGCGTCGTCGCCGCGCGTCCTGACACCACCCCGACCGGGTTCGGCCCGGACCGATCGCGCGAGCGACGGCCCCGGCCGAACCTCGGTGGGAGCCATGCACACGTGACCGGCGGTTGGGTGTCGGGCGAGCGCACGGGTGAAGGACGCGTGCCGGGCCCGGGTCGCGCGGCGACCGACGCCGCGCGGGGCCCCGGGAGCGGGTCAGAGTGGACGGGCCCGTTCCTCACCCGAGAGGCCCCATGACCGCTGCGCCGCCTTCTCCGGCCGGCTGGGTCGCGATCGCCTCCGGCGCTCTCGACGTCACCGGCGTCGAGATGTTCGCCGACGGCGCCGAGGTGCTGGTACTGCCCGCCGAGCCGGCGGAACCGTTCTGCCTCACGGGCGAGGGGGCACGGATGTGGCGGCGGCTCGTGGACGGTGTCGTGACCCCGACGGATGCCGCGGAGCGGGAGATGCTCGAAGCGATGACCGCGCTGGGCATCGCCTCCCCCGACCCGTCGCACCCGGCCCGGGTCGCGCATCTCGCCGCGCCGCGGCTGTCCTCGCCGTTCCACGAGCTCGCGTACGCCCTCACCGCGCGCTGCGCCGCCGCCCGCGGCATCCCGTGCGTGTTCATCAAGGGCCCGGCGCTCCACCACCAGGGGCTGCGCGACCGCGAGCACTCCGGCGACGTCGACGTGTGGTGCCCGCCCGACCGGTGGGACGAACTCGCGGCAGCCCTCGCCGCGTGGGGGTGGAGCCGGGAGCCCGACCCCTGGCGGGGGACGTCCGTGCACCATACGGCCACCATGACCCCCGGCGCGTGGGGGTGCGAGATCGACGTGCACCGCAGGGTTCCGGGCCTGACGCTGGCCGATGCCGATGCGTTCGCGGCCGTCGCGCGCCGGTCCGAGAACGTCGTGTACGCGGGTGTCGAGGCGTCCATTCCCCGGGCCGACGTCCACGCGGTGCTCGCCGCGGTCCACGCCGTGCGGCCCGAGATCGGCGCCGGACCTCGGTCGGCTGCGGCCTCGGCGACCGCCGTCGCGTTGCTCGCGGCCGCCGACGGGAGCGGCGAGCGCGCCATCGACCTCGGCGCGGTGCCGGTCCTGGCCGACGAGCTGCGAGGGGTTCTCCCCGCCGAGACGATCGCCCGCCATCGCGAGGGGGTTCCGCGGGACTGGGCGTGGCGCGCGCAACCCGACCGCGTGCGCGCCTACTGGGTCGCGCTGCGCGGCGAGACCCTGCGGACGCGCGTGCGCGTGCTGGGGCGTTTCGTGTGGCCCACGGACGACGTCGTCCTCGCCTCGGCGCGGCACGCGGGCGACTCCGGGGTCTCGCCCTCGACCGCACGATGGCACCGCCTCGCGCGGGGATTGCGCAGCATCCGCCGCGCGACTCTCTGATCCCCTCAGGCCCAGCGACCGCGGCGCGCGGCGCGGGTGAGCGGCGCTCCAGGCTCGAAGGCGGCCCGATCCCGATCGAGGTGGTGCCGCGTGGCGAAGACGAAGAGCGGCACGAGCGCGGAGGCCGACAGCGGCCCCCATCCGAGGAGAGGGAAGGGAGTCTCGGTCGCGCCCATCGCGAGGAGCCCGACGACGAACGCGATGCCGGCGACCGACGAGGCGCGAACCGGATCGGTCGCGGAACCGACAAGCGCGAAGCCGAGCAGGACGAGCCACGGGATGAGGACGACCGCGCCGCCCTGCACGAGCGTGGTCAGGACCAGGTTGTGCGCGTGGCTGGCGGCACTGGAGAGCACCTGCCGGAGCACCGCGTAGTTGTCGGCGTACCAGTGCGCGCCGAGCCCGAAGAGGAAGTGGTCGCCGAGCGCTTCCCGGTTGTAGATCCAGATCGAGCCCCGGTACGTGTAGGCCTCGGGATCGGTCTCGACGAACGGGATCCGGATCACCGCGATGACGGCGACGATCGCGCCGATGACGCTGACGGCGACGAAGCCGGCGCGCGGCAGGAGCCGCGAGAGCACGACGACCGCGAGCATCGCCCCGGCTCCGACCAGCGCCGTTCGCGAGGATGTCAGGATGAGCGCCCAGCCGACCAGGATGAGCAGCGGCCAGCGCACGAGAGCGCGCGGCACGAGGAAGATGCACGGCAACGACAGAGCCAGGAACATCCCGAAGATGTTCGAGTGCGAGAAGATCCCCGCCAGCAACGGCGCTCCGGTGAGGGACTTGTCGAACGTGCCGGTTCCTCCCGAGATCGTGACGGTTGCGGGCGACGCGTAGTTCGCGATGATCGACCCGGCGGCGACCAGTCCGGCGACGTGGCCGAGCACGACGAGATCCGAGGGTTTCACCCAGACGCTCACCAGGAGTGCACCCGCCGCGGCGGTCAGGAGCAGACCGAACGTCGGCACCCGACCGTGCACGAACTCGTTGGCCGTCAGCATCAGGCCCGGCAGCACCACCAGGAAGAGGCTCGCACCCGAGACCCGCCGGTACAGCAGGACGAAGAGCACGGTGGATGCCGCGACGATCGGCACGATCATGCCGCCGATGTCGTCGATCGCCGCCACCACGGGGTTCGTGGCGGTCTTCCCCTCGACGTAGTGCGCTCGGTCGGTGAGCAGTGTCTCGACGAGCGGCCCGAGCAACGAATACACGGCCAGCACCAGCACCACGAGGCGCCGCCCGACCGGGGAATCACCTAACCCGGACCTGGGCGCCGGTGCCGCGGCGAACGGATCTCGGCGACTGGCTAGCGTGCTCACGGCCGACACCGTACAACCCCAGGAGAGCGCGATGACCACGAGCATCGTCGTCGCACCCCGGCGACGCGGGGCAGCTCTTCTGCTCGGCGCTCAGTGGGTGCGCTACCTCGCGCAACTCCTGGGGATGATCCTCCTCGCCCGTCTGGTCGGGCCCGCCGACTCCGGGATCGTCGCCCTCGCCGGGACGCTCGCCGGCTTCGCCGCCGTGCTCGGCGACTTCGGCCTCAGCATGGCGGCGCTGCGGGCCCCGACGCTCACGGCCGCGCAGCGCACGTCGCTCTTCTGGGTCAACACCCTCATCGGGATCCTCGCCACGGGTCTCGTCATCGCCCTCGCTCCGCCGTTCGCGGCGGTCTTCGGCAACGGGTTCCTCGTGCCGGTGCTCGCGGTCCTGGCCCCCGCCTTCGCCCTGCGGTCGATGAGCGCGCAGTTCCGCGTGGAGCTGAACCGTTCCGGACGCCTCGGCCGGCTGGCCGCCGCGGAACTCGTCGGCGACCTGACGGGGCTCGGCGCCGCGGTGGTCCTCGCGTCGCTGGGCGGGGGTGCTCTCGCGCTCGCTTCGCAGGGGACCGTCGCCGCGGTCGTGACGCTGGTGCTCACCGCGGCCCTGACTCCGTGGCATCCGGGATGGCCGCGGCGCGGCGCGGACATGAAGGGCCTGCTGACCTTCGGCGGACACACGTTCCTCGTCCACGCGTTGAACTACGTGTCGAGCGTGATCGGGACGCTGGCGGTCGGGAAGGTGGCGAACGATCGCACCGTGGGTCTCTTCAGCCGGGCGACACAACTGGTGAATCTCCCGATCGACCAGCTCATCACGCCGCTCACGCGCGTGGTCATCCCGTCGCTGGCGGACGCCTCCGATCCCACCCCGCTCGGAGACCGCCTCGCCAAGTACCAGACCGTGCTGAGTTACCCCGTGCTCGCGTACCTCAGCCTCTTCGCCGTCACCGCCGAGCCCGCGATCCACATCGTGCTCGGCGCACGGTGGGACGCCGCCGCCGAGTACGTCCCGGTGCTCGCGGTCGGCGCGGTCTTCCAGACCCTGGGTTACCCGCAGTACTGGGCGTTCGTCGCGACCGGGAAATCGGGGCTGCTGCTGTGGTGCGAAGCGGTCGGCCGGATCCTCATGATCGTTCTCGTCGTCGCGGTGGCCGGCCTCGGCCCCCTGGCGATCACGGGCGCGATCGCGATCGGACAGTTCGTGCTGTGGGCCGCCGCGTTCCTCGTGCTGCCCAGGGCCGGGGTGCCGTCCGCCGCCCTGCTCCGCGCGTCGGTGCGGCCGGTGGCGGTGTTCGTCGCCGCAGCGGCGGTGGCATCCGTCGTCGACCGGTCCTTCTTCACCCTCCTCGACGCCCTCCCACGGCTCGCGGCGACAGGTGGCGTGTGGGTGATCGTCGTGGGCACGGCGCTCGCGCTCGTAGCCCGCCGCGACCTCCGCTCCCTCCGGGCCGTCGTCCTGCGTCGGTGACCCGCGAACCCGACCTGACCCTCACCGAGGGGATCGCCGACACCTGGACCAGGATGACGACCTCATGACGCGGATTCTGCACGTGACCGAGGCGATGGGCAGCGGTGTGCTCAGCCTCGTAGACAGCATCAGCCGCCGCCAGGCGGAAGAGGGGGCCGACGTCGAGGTGCTCTTCACGCCGCGGCCGGAGACACCGACCGACGAAGCGCTCCACGCGCGTTTCGACGATCGCGTCGTGCTGCGGCGGGTGACGACGGGCGGACGGCTCGGCGACTTCCGCGCGCTGTCGCGGGCCGTGGTCGACGCGGCCGAGGGGGCCGACGCGGTCCACGCCCACTCGACCATCGCCGGAGCCGTCGTCCGCCTGGCACTCGGCCGCCGACTCCCCGCCGAGCGCGTGTTCTTCTCACCGCACGGATTCGCCTTCCTCCGGCTCGACCTGCCCGCGCCGGTCCGCCACGGCGTCCGGATGCTCGAGCGGGTCCTCGCGCAGCGATCCACGCTCGTCCTCACCTCGCCTTCGGAGTTCGCGATCGCCCGAAAAGCGCTGCGGGCCCCGCGGGCACACCTGCTGCAGACCGGCATCCCTTCGGAGTCCGTGTCGCGGAATCCGCGGAAGGGCGATCCGGATCGGCGCCCGACCGTCGGAATGGTCGGACGGGTCGTGCATCAGAAAGCCCCGTGGCGCTTCGCCGCGGCCGCCCGCGCGCTTGCGGCCCAGGCCGACTTCGTCTGGATCGGCGAAGGGGCGAGCGCTGACGAACGACGCTGGTTCGGCGATGCGCCGGTGCGTGTGACCGGGTGGGTGTCGCCGCCGGAGCTGGCGCAGCTCATCGACTCGATGGACGTGCTGCTCTTCCCCTCGCTGTGGGAGGGGATGTCGCTCTCGCTCATCCAGGCGCAGGCGCAGGGGATCCCGGCCGTGGTCTCGGATGTCGTCGGGAATCGCGACAGCGTCGAGGACGGTGTGACGGGCTTCGTATGCCGCGACGACGACGCCCTGATCGACGCGACCGCGCGACTCCTCCGCGATCACGAGCTCAGGGAGCGGATGTCGGCGGCGGCGCTCGCCTGGGCCCGGCGGGCCCTGACGGACGATGCGATCGGCCGCGACTCGCTGGCTCTCTACCGGCTCGCGGCCGTGCGGGAAGGGGTCCGACCCCGATGATCGTCGTCAACGCCCGGTTTCTGACGCAGGGGGTGACCGGCATCCAGCGATTCGCCGTCGAGATCACGCGCGAGCTGCTCGACCAGCGGTCCGACGTCGTCCTGGCCGTCCCTCGTGGCCCCATCGACACGGCGGGGTTCGACGAGCGACGCATCGTCCGTGTGGGTCGGCTCACCGGCCACGCGTGGGAGCAGATCGAGCTTCCGCTGTTCGCCCGGCGACGGGACGCCGTGCTGCTCGACCTCACGAGCACCGGCCCGGTCTGGTATCGCCCGCAGGTGTCGACGCACCACGACATCACCTGGCTGCGGCATCCGGAGAGCTTCGGACGACGCTTCCGCGCCCTGTACACGTTCGTCGTGCCACGTCTCATCGCCCGCAGCGACCACCTCCTCACCGTGAGCGACTTCTCGAGGGGCGAGATCTCCGCGCACTTCCGAGCGTCGCCCGCGAAGTTCACGGTCGTGCCGAACGCCGCGGACGGGCGATTCCGGCCGACCGGCGACGTGGCATCGGGACGCTATCTGCTCGCGGTGTCGTCCCCGAACGCGCACAAGAACTTCGCGCGGATGCTGACGGCGTTCGCGCGGTTCTCCTCGGCGCACCCCGATGTCGAGCTGCGTGTCGTCGGCAGCCAGACGCGCGCGTTCGCGCGACAGGAGTACGCCCCCGCGGGCGAGCGCGTGCGCTTCGTCGGGCGCGTCGACGACGCGGAGCTCACGGCGCTGTACCGCGGCGCTCTCGCGTTCGTCTTCCCGTCGCTGTACGAGGGATTCGGCATCCCTCCGCTCGAGGCGCAGCAGTGCGGGTGCCCCGTCATCGCCGCCCGGGCGGCCTCGCTGCCGGAGGTCCTCGGCGACTCGGCGTTGTTGATCGACCCCTACGACGTCGACGACATCGCTCGCGCCATGACGCGGATCGTCGAGGACGATGCGCTGCGCGGACGGCTGCGCACGGAGGGGCTGCGCAACGCACGGCGGTACTCGTGGAGGGAGTCGGCCGAGCGCGTGTCGCGTGTGCTCGATCAGGTCGAACAGGCGCGCTGAGCGCTTCGGCCGCACCCGTCAAGGCCGGGCGGCACGGCGCGACGTGTGCCTAACGTCGGGCGCATGACCACCGATCGCGACCAGTTCACCTTCGACAACCCCGTGACCCGCTACGCCCGCGTCGAGCCGCCGCTGCAGCACCAGCCGGAGCCGGGCGTGCAGGCCGACATGACGCCGGTCCCCGACCTGGGCGAGAAGACGTACCGCGGCCTGGGGCGCCTCACGGGCCGGAAGGCCCTCATCACCGGCGGCGACTCGGGCATCGGCGGCGCGGTCGCGATCGCGTTCGCGCGCGAGGGCGCCGACGTCGCGATCGTGCACCTGCCGGCCGAGCAGCGCGACGCCGATCACGTCCTGGAGCAGATCCGGGATGCCGGCCGGACCGCCGTCTCGATCGCGACGGACATCACCGACCCCGCCGCGTGCCGCGCGCTCGTCGCCGAGGCCGTCGAGGGGCTCGGGGGCCTGGACATCGTGGTCAACAACGCCGGGAAGCAGATCATGGTCGAGAAGGTCGACGACCTGTCGGACGAGCAGTTCGAGCTGACGTTCCGCACGAACGTGTTCGCCCCGTTCTGGATCACCAAGGCCGCGCTGCCTCACCTGCCCGCGGGTGCCACGATCATCAACACCGCCTCGCTCGAGGCGTACGTCCCCGCCCCCGACCGGCTCGACTACGCCGCGACGAAGGCCGCGATCAACAACCTGTCGAAGGGCCTCGCGCAGCAGCTCGCTCCCCGTGGCATCCGGGTCAACGTCGTCGCCCCGGGGCCGACGTGGTCGGCGCTCCAGGTGAGCGACGGCGTCTCGGACGACCAGATGGAGCACTTCGACGACGAGAGCACGTATCAGCGCGCCGGTCAGCCCGCCGAGATCGCGCCCGCGTTCGTGTTCCTGGCCTCGGCGGAGTCGAGCTACGTCTCCGGCGAGACCCTGAACGTGAACGGCGGCATGGTCACGCCGTAGCGCGGGGGCCTGGCATCCACCCTCGTCCCACTTATCGCGGACCATGTCCCGAAATTTGCTGGTTTGCGGCCCCCGCAACGACCAAAAGTGGGACATGGGATGACACGGTCGCCGGCGCGCCGCTGCGGCACGAGTGGCAGCAAGGCGCCGCCTTGCGCAAAACGGCTCGGGACGCAAGCGGCCCATTCCGGCAACGGCGGTGCGAAAGCGTGAAGGCATGCCGAGCCCGAACGACGTCCCCACCCTGTACTTCCTGCACGCCCTCGGGGGGAGCGCGGGGTCGTTCCAGCGGCTCGGCGACGCCCTCGCGGGCCGCGTGGACGTGCAGGGCATCGACCTCCCAGGCTTCGGCTCGGAGACCGCCGCGTCGGACACGTCGCTCGAGGCCACGGTCGCGCACGTCATCGGCATCCTGAATCAGCGGGCCCGGGGTCGCTGGATCCTGGGCGGGCACAGCATGGGCGGCAAGATGGCCGGGCTCGTCGCGGCGAAGGTGCTGGGCGGGGAGGCGCCGCTGACCGGGCTCGCGGGGCTGGTGCTGCTCGCACCGTCGCCGCCGCGACCCGAGCCCATGGACGAGGAGCGGCGCGCGCTCATGCTGTCGTGGGTCGCCGACGGCTCGATCTCGGAACCGGATGCCGAGACCTTCATCGACCAGAACACCGCGCGGCCGCTCGACCCCGGCGCGCAGAGCCTCGCCCTCACCGACCTCCGCCGCACGTCGCCGACGGCGTGGCGCGCCTGGCTCGAGGACGGCAGCCGCGTGGACGCGCGCGCCGAGGTGGGCACGCTCGACCTCCCCGTGCTGGTGCTGGCGGGCGACGACGACGCCGACCTCGGTGCCGCCGCGCAGCCCGGGCTGCTGGCCGACGTCTACCCGCGCGCCCGCTTCCACACACTCGCCGGCACCGGGCACATGATCCCGCTCGAGCGTCCGGCCGAGGCCGCCGAACTCATCGCCGCGTTCACGGCGGACGAGGTGCTCGCGGGACCCGTCGTGCCGGAGGAGTGGGCGCGGCTCATCGCCGGCGACCGCGTGGACGACCGGGTGCGTGGCATCCTGAACCGCCGGGCGGTGCCCGACGACCGCGGGTACGCGCCGCGCGTGCTCGACCTCGCGCAGCTCACGCTCCTGCGGGAGATCGCCGATCTCGTCGTGCCGCAGGACGGTCCCGCGATCGACATCGCCGCGCGCGTCGACGCGCAACTCGCCCGCGGCGAGGGCGACGGGTGGCGCCGCGACGGCCTGCCGCCCGATCCCGAGGCGTACCGCGCCGGGCTCGACACTCTCGCG
>NZ_BADA01000292.1 GCF_000333395.1 Microbacterium sp. B19 | reverse complement strand
GGCGAGAACCGCCTGCTGGTCGGGGCGGCCGAAGCGGTGTTCGAGGCGGAGCTCATCCCGACACCCTGACTCCGCGGGCCCCGACACGATCCGCGCGAGGCAGGATGGACCCCATGAGCCACACCCGCCCCTCCGGCACGAACTGGTCCGGGAACCACCGCTACCGCGCCGCCGAGACGCTGCTGCCCGCCGACCTCGACGAGCTCGCGGCCGCGATCACGGGGGCGGATTCGCTGCGCGTGCAGGCGACCCGCCACACGTTCAACGACGTCGGCGACACCGACGGAGCGCTGCTCTCGCTCGAGAACCTGCCCGTGCGGATCGAGGTCGACGGCGACCGCGTCCGCGTCGAGGGCCTGGTCACGTTCGCACAGCTCGCGCCCGTCCTCGAGGCCGAGGGGCGCGCCCTCCACAATCTCGGCTCGCTCCCCCACATCTCCGTCGCCGGCGCCGCCGCGACGGGCACCCACGGCTCCGGCACCGCGAACGGCAACCTCTCGAGCGCCGTCACGTCCCTGGAGATCATGGATGCCGATGGCCACCGGCACCTCGTCCACCGCGAGCACCCGTGGTTCCCGGCGGCCGCGCTCGGCCTCGGCGCGTTCGGGGTCGTCACGGCCGTGGAACTGCGCACCGTCCCGACCTACACCGTGACCGCCGAGGCGTACACGGGCGTCGCGTGGGACGACATCGTCGCCGACCCGCGACGCCTCTTCGCGAGCGCGCGCAGCGTCAGCGTCTTCACGACGTGGGGCGACCCCGCGCACGACCTGGTGTGGATCAAGACGAAGGATGCCGATGCGGAACCGGGCTACGTGACCGACCTGGGCGGCCGCCCGATCGGCGACGACCTGCACCTCGGGCGCATCCGCACGGTCGGCAACACCACCGAGCGCGGAACGCCCGGCCCGTGGCACACGCGCCTCCCGCACTTCCGCGCCGAAGCCCTTCCCAGCGACGGCGACGAGATCCAGTCCGAGTACTTCGTCCCCCTGGATGCCGCGGCCGAGGCGCTCGCGGCGGTGCGGGCCGTGGCATCCACGATCGATCCCGTTCTGCTCGTGACGGAGCTGCGGACCGTCGCGGCCGACGACCTGTGGCTGAGCCCCGCGTATCGGCGGGACGTGCTCGCGATCCACTTCACGTGGCGCAACGACAACGCGGGGGTGGCCGCGGTGCTGCCGACGATCGAGGCCGCGCTGGCACCGTTCGACGCCCGCCCGCACTGGGGCAAGGCGTTCACGATGCCCGGCGAGACGATCCGCGCGACCCTCCCCCACGCCGACGACTTCATCGCCGCGGCGCGGGAGGCCGACCCCCGCGGCGTGTTCCGCAACGCCTACCTGCAGCGCACGCTCGGCCTGTGACGCAGGTCGGCCCCGCTCCACGAGGGAGCGGGGCCGACGTCGTCCGGGGTGTCAGTCCCGGCGCACGCGGCGGCGGTACCAGACCAGCAGCGCTCCGGCGAGCACCATTATCCCGGCACCGATACCGAGTCCGAGCGAGACGTTCGCGCCGGTCACGGCGAGGCTGCCGGACGGCACGACCTGGACGGGGAGCTGAGCGAACTCCGTGCCGCTGCCGCGGGTCAGGATCAGCGTGTGCGCCCCCGTCGAGAAGTCCGACGGGACGTTCACGCGGAACGTGACGGCACCGTCCGGACCCGCGGCCGGGATGCCCGTCACGACGAGCGGCTGGCTGTGGAGCACCGCCGTGACCTGCTCGCCCGCGGCGAGCCCCGTCACCGTGACGGTGAACGACGCGCCCTGCTCGACCTGCGAGGCGCTCGCCTTCGCGACCGGTCCGGCCGGGGCCGGCGTGCCCGTGGGCTGCGGCGTCGGCGTGGACGTCGGCGTGCCGGTCGGCTGCGGCGTCGGCGTGGACGTCGCGGTCGGCGTGGGCTTCGGGGTGGGCGTGGGCGTGGGCGTCGGGGTCGGGGTCGGGGTGGGCGTCGGCGTCGGGTCGACGAGCGAGCCCTTCGTGAAGAGCGTCTGCACCTCGGTGGCATCCAGGGCCCGTCCGTACACGCGCACGTCGTCGAGGGCACCCGCGTACAGCTGGTCGGCCGCCCAGCGCGACTTCGCCAGCAGTCCGCCGATGCCGCCGTCGGTCTCCAGGTCCGCGGCGTCGAAGATCGTCGCGACCTCGGCCACCTTCTGGCCGTCCACGTACGTCACCAGTGTCTTCTTACCGGTCAGCACGATGGTCACCTGCGACCAGGCTCCCACCGGCAGCGCCGCGGCCCCCGACTTGTTCTCGGTGTAGCCCGCCTTGATTCCCGCGGCCAGGCCTCCGCAGTCGGGGCTGGTGAAGAGGTAGTTCGTCACGGTGGCGCCCAGCGACAGCGGCCACTGGCACGCGCCCGCGCTCCCCCGCTTGACCCACGTCGACAGGGTCAGGTCGCGCGTGCCGTCGGGGATCACGTTTCCGCCGATCGCCGCGTACGCTCCCGCCGAGTCCGGCGCGCCTCCCGGGAAGGACAGCGCCGAGTCACCCGCCGTTCCGCGTGCGCCCGTCACCGCCGCGGCACCCGTGCCGCGGATCGTGGCGTCGTGGCCCCGACCCGAGACGTCGGTGATCCGCGAGCCGTCCGTCGTCGCGTTCTCCCCGTCGAACGAGTAGTGCAGCAGCAGGTCGGCCTCGGGCTTCGTGACGGTGACCGTGAGCGTCGCCGTGCGGTCGTCCGACGTCGTCGCCGTGACGACGGCCGTGCCGACCGAGTTGCCGCGGATCGTGCCCGCGGCGTCGACGGAGACGACCGCGCCGTTGCTCGACGTCCAGGTCACCTTCTGGTCGGCGTTCGCCGGAGCGACCGTCGCGGTGAGGGGGGCCGTTGCTCCGAGCGCGAGCACCTTCGAGCCGTACCCGAGGGTGACGGAGGTGGATGCCACGCGGGTGCCGACCGCGGTGATCGTCGCGATCGCGGGGGTCGCCGACCCGTCGTTCAGCGCGCCGCGCACCTGGACGCTGTCGCCGGGAGCCTTCAGCGACGACAGGTCCTGCGCGTCCCAGGTCACACCGACGGGTGCGGTGCCGGTCCCTCGGGTGGCATCGACGGTCGTGGGGAGGACGACCGACGTCGTGCCGGGAGTGACCTCGAGCGAGACCGGGGCGACCGAGGTCACCACGTCTTGCGGGTTCCACCTGGCCAGAACGCGGTCGCGCTCCTCGCGGGTGATGCCGAACGCGACACCGTGACGCGGGGACGGCGGCAGCGAGTACTTCGCCGGCACCTTCCAGTCGACCTTGCCGTCTTCGAGCGACTCGGTGTAGAGCGGGATGTATCCGCCGCCGCCGAACCAGTCGACGAACACATAGTTGCGGTCACCGTTGATGTCGCCCGGGTTCGAGCGGAACGCCGACGGACCCTCGGTCTCGGGAAGACCGGCATTGGCCGAGAGGCACGTGTCGAACTTGGTCCACTCACCCGAGGACGACGGAGCACGCAAATCGGTGCCCTTCTCCGCCACGATGTCGGGACGGCAGGCGGTCTGCTCCGTCCCCTTCGTGAAGCGGTAGTAGACGCCGTCGCGCTCCAGGATCGTGGTGTCGATGAGGCCCGCGTTGGTCTTGCGGAGGCCCTCGATGTCCCGCGACTTGATGTACGGCACGGCGGGCGTGAAGTTCACGAAGTCACGCGTGGTGGCCATGAGGATCTGCGGGCCGTTGCCGTCCTCGGTCGCGTCGGTGTGGACGTCGTCGGAGGTGAAGACGCGGGACGACCAGTACACGACGTACGCGTCGATCGTCGGGTCGTAGTGCGCCTCGGGCGCCCAGGTCATGCCGGCGGTCGGCGGCGAGACCAGGATGTGGCGCTGCTGGCCCCAGTTCACGAGGTCGGTGGACTCCCAGATCTCGAGGTACCGGCTGCCGTAATCGGTCGGGAAGCCCTTCCGCGCAGCCGAAAGATCGGTGGCGATCAGGAAGAAGCGGTCGCCTTCCTTGGAGCGCAGCACGAACGGGTCGCGCAGCCCCTGGTCGCCCATCGTCGACTCGAGCACGGGGTTCGCATCGTTGACCGTGCGCCAGTTCACTGCGTCATTGCCCTGCGAGACGGCGAACCGGATCTTCTCGCCGTCGATCGAGTTGTCCCGGAAGTACACGAACATGTACGCCTGCTCGTCGTCACGCGTGTGCTCGGCGGCGGCGAGGACCTTCACGGGCAGCTGCACGGTGCGCGTCGCCGCGCCGAGGGTCGCCGTGGCCGTGAGGGTGATCTCACGGTCGGTGGCGCCGCGGGTGACGCTGCCCTTGCGGATGACGTCGGGCTCGGTGCCGGTGTCGCTGTCCGTGATGACGGCGGTGTCCGACGATCCCCACGAGATCGCGACGTTCCTGGCCTCCGCGGAGGGCAGCCCGGCGATATCGGCGCCCGTCTCGGGCAACCGGACCGAGCCGCGGACGTCACCGGACAGACCCGCCTGGGAGGGCAGTGCTTCGGCGACCTGGCGGACGGCCTCCTCCTGCGCGGTTCCCGACAGCGCGACGACGGTGACGTCGATCGGCGCACCGGTGCGCGTCCGACCACCGAGCGCGAAGGTGGGCGTCAGCTGGACCGTGGCATCCCCGTCCGAAGCGGAGGGACGCGTCACGGTTCCGTCCGCGGCGACGACGCTCGCGTCGCTCGTGGCCCACGTGACGGTGGATCCGCCGTCGGCGGTCATCGGCAGCGTGAGGTCGCGGTCGACGTGCGACGTGTCGCCGAGAGACACGGACTCGGATGCCAGGAGCGCGGCGTACTGGTCGGCACCGGCGGTGCGGATCTCGTCGGCGGAGAGGGCGGTGGTCCAGATGCGGACGTCGTCGAGGGCGCCGGCGTAGTACGGGTCGTCCCAGAACGAACGGCCGAGGTAGCCGCCCACACCGTTCTGCCCGAGGGCCGCGTCGATGGTGTGACCGATGCCGGTCGCTTCGGCGTTCCGCCGTCGAGCTGGCCGTTGACGTAGTACGACACCTT
>NZ_BADA01000293.1 GCF_000333395.1 Microbacterium sp. B19 | reverse complement strand
GTCACCTCGTCGAGGCCCCAGGCCCGCGCCGTCGCCGGATCCATCGCGACGCCCTCGGACGCCGCCCGCAATGGCGGGAACACGCCCGGGTCGACGCCGAACAGCCCGCACACCTCGCGCGACCACCGACGTCCGACGAGGTCGAGCGCCATCGTGCGGCTCGCCAGAGACGGCTCCGCCCAGCGCCGCCCCGTGAGGAGCGCCGCGACGTATTCCGAGACGTTCAGCCACTGCGCGGCAACCGTCGAACGCTCGGCGTGCGTGAGCGCCCAGGCCACCTTCGACAGGGCGTAGTTCGCGTTGACCGGCAGCCCGGTCACCGCGTAGATGCGCGCGCGATCGGCCTCCGACAGACCCGCGAGCAGATCCGCGCCGCGGTGGTCGTGCCACAGGATCATCGGTGACACGAGCGACAGGTCGGGGTCGACGAGTCCGCCGGACTCCCCGACGCCGGCGATCGCGATGCACTGCACCGCCCGCCGCGCGGCCGGATCGAGCGCGTCGACGAAGGAGCGCACGGCATCCATCACCGCGTCCGTATCGTAGACCTCCCCCCACGCGTCGCGCCGGGTGGGCGTGGCGCAGCGGTCAGCGGCCTGGAGGCCGCCCTCGGCGTCGAACAGGCAGAGCTTGATGCTCGTCGTACCGATGTCGACCGTGATCGTGGGGGTCATGGGGACTCAGACCGAGGGGTTGAGCATGCGGATGCGGCGCTCGACGACATCGGTGATCGCGGCGACGGCGTCGAGCGAGACACGGATGAGCGAGTTCTCGTGGGGGTTGGCCGCGTAGGCCTCGCCGAACGAGCGGATCATGGCGTTGCGCAGGTCGCTGGCCACGTTGACCTTGACGACACCGAACTCGGCGAGCCGCCCGAGCTGCTCGGCGGGGAGCCCGGACCCGCCGTGGATGACGAGCGGCACGGGGCTCTGCTCGCGCACGCGGGCGAGGAGGTCGAAGTCGATGCGGGCGTTCGGCGCGTACCCGTGCACGTTGCCGACCGAGACGGCGAGCATGTCGCACCGCACCGCCGCGACGAACTCGGCCACCTGGGCCGGGTTCGTCGTGCTGGCGAACTCGGGAGCGACGTCGTCCTCCTTGCCGCCGATGCTGCCGAGCTCGGCCTCCAGGGAGACCTCCGCGCCGCACATCTCGCGCGCCCGCGCCGACACGGCGACGTTCTCGGCGAACGGCTCCTCGGAAGCGTCGATCATGATCGACGTGAAGTCGGCCGCGAGCGCCGCCTCGACGGCATCCAGCGACTTGCCGTGGTCGAGGTGCAGCGCCACCGGTACCGGGCAGTCGGCCAGACGACGCGCGACGGTGTCGTAGATGTACTCGTAACCGGACAGCTTCACGTTCGTGGGCGCGACCTGGATGAAGGTCGGCACGCCCACCCGCTCGACGGCGTCGACGATGCCCATCGTCGTCTCGATGTTCGTGGTGTTGAACGCTCCCGCGACCAGGCCGCGGGCGGTGCACTCTCGGACGACTTCGTGACCGCTGACCAGTGCCATCGGCTTCCTTCCGTTGACGGCGACGGAGGGCGCTCAGCCCGATCGGCTCCCCGCGCCCCTCCGTGAGCGAGCCGTGCCCGCTTCGGTGTCAGCGTAATACGTAACGTCCATATCGTCCAGTCTGTACGTACAGTTTCATCGCCACGGGTTCCGCGCCCGCGCTCCGCGCACACGAAAATCGCCGAGACTGCACACGGCTGACGAGAGCGCCGCGGCGTGCGGCGGTTTCGTCAGGCGGATGCAGTCTCGGCGTCAGGGAAACCCGAGCCGGACGGCGGGGCTACTCGCGGGCGCGGAGCGCGGCGATCTCGTCGTAGCGCGCGCGGATCGCGGGCCGGAAGTCCGGGTCGACGGCCCGGGCCGTCGCGACGGTCCAGTCCACCGGACCACCGGCGAGCACGCCCGCAGCCTGGCGCGCGGCGCCGAGCGCGACGTACTCGCCCGCGGCCGGCACGACGATCTCGGCGTCGAACACCTGCGCGGCGATCCGCGCGACGGCCTCGTTCGCCGCGGCCCCGCCGATCAGCAGCACGCGCCGCACCTCGACGCCCTGCGCCTGGATCGCCTCGAGACCCACGGCCAGGCCGCTGAGCATCCCCTCGATCGCCGCGCGGGCGAAGTTCGCGCGATTCGTGGATGCCAGGGTCAGACCCGTCAGCGAGGCCTTCGCGTGGGGCAGGTTCGGGGTGCGCTCGCCCTCGAACCACGGCACAAGCACGACACCGTCGGCACCCGGCTCCGCCTGCAGCGCGAGCGCCCCGAGCTCGTCGTGCGAGACGCCGAGGAGCCCGGCGAACGCGTCGAGCACGCGGGCGGCGTTGAGCGTCGCGACGAGCGGGAGGAACCGGCCCGTGGCATCCGCGAATCCGGCGACGGCACCCGAGGTGTCCCGGACGACATGGTCGGTCACCGCGAACACCGTGCCGGACGTGCCGAGGGATACCACGACATCTCCGACACCCGCGCCGAGACCGAGCGCCGCGCCGGCGTTGTCGCCGGCGCCGGGCCCGACGAGCGCGCCGCCCGCGAGCGTCCCGGCGCTCTCCCACGGCTCCAGCACGCGCGGCAGCACCGCGTCGTGTCCGAGCGCGCGCACGAGCAGCTCGCGGTCGTAGCCGTCAGCACCCCAGTACGCGGTGCCCGAGGCATCCGAGCGGTCGGTGGTCAGCTCGGCGAAGTCGGCGTTGCCCGGACCGAAGCCGCGGAGCCGCCACGTCAGCCAGTCGTGCGGCAGCGCCACCGCGGCGACGCGCGCCGCGTTCTCGGGTTCGGCATCCCGCAGCCACCGGAGCTTCGTAGCCGTGAAGGATGCCACGGGCACGACGCCCGTGCGTTCGGCGTACGCCTCCGCGCCCACCTCGGCGATGAGGTCGGCCGCGGCCCGCGCCGAGCGGGTGTCGTTCCACAGCAGCGCGTCGCGGATGACACGCCCCGCCGCGTCGAGCGCGACCATGCCGTGCTGCTGTCCCGCGATCGAGACCGCCGCGACGTCGTCGAGGCCGCCGGCCTGCGCGATGGCATCCTGGAGCGCGATCCACCACGCCTCGGGATCGACCGACGTTCCGGCCGGGTGCGACGCGCGCCCCTCCCGGACCACCCGCCCGGTCTCGGCGTCGACCACGACGACCTTGCACGACTGCGTCGACGAATCGACTCCCACGACGAGCGCCATGCTCACTCCCTCTGTTCGCGCCGCAGCGGTGCGGCATCCCGTTCAGTGTCCAAGACACGCCGTCTCACGTGGGAGCGATGCGGCGTGTCTTGGACACTCGACGGAAAGAGGGGCCCGGATGCCATGGCATCCAGGCCCCTCCCGGGATCAGCGTGCGCCGAGCAGGTGCTCGGTCGCGAGCTGCTGCAGACGGACGAAGCCGAAGCCCTTGCCGCCGAGGTACGCGTCGGTGTCGAAGTCCTCGTAGGCCGAGCGGTCGGCGAGGAGGTCGTCGTAGGACTCGCCCTCGTTGAGGGTCGGCTGCGCGAGCTCGAGGACCTTCGCGGCCTCCAGGGCCTCCTGCACCTCGGGGTCGGCGCGGAAGGCCGCGGCGCGTTCCTTGAGCAGCAGGTAGGTGTTCATGTTCGCCGAGACCGAGTCCCACACGCCCGACTCGTCCTCGGTGCGCGAGGGCTTGTAGTCGAAGTGGCGCGGGCCGTCGTAGGCGGGGACGCCGCCGGGGCCGCCGTTCTCCAGCAGGTCGACGAGCGCGAACGCGTTGTGCAGGTCGCCGTGGCCGAAGACGAGGTCCTGGTCGTACTTGATGCCGCGCTGACCGTTGAGGTCGATGTGGAACAGCTTGCCGTGGTACAGCGCCTGGGCGATGCCCGCGGCGAAGTTCAGGCCCGCCATCTGCTCGTGCCCGACCTCGGGGTTGAGGCCCACGAGCTCGGGGCGCTCGAGCGAGTCGATGAACGCGATGGCGTGACCGAGGGTCGGCAGCAGGATGTCGCCGCGGGGCTCGTTGGGCTTCGGCTCGATCGCGAAGCGGATGTCGTAGCCCTTGTCGGTGACGTAGTCGCCGAGGAGGTTGACGGCCTCGCGGTAGCGCTCGAGCGCCTGGCGGATGTCCTTCGCGGAGTCGTACTCGGCGCCCTCGCGGCCACCCCACATGACGAACGTCTTCGCGCCGAGCTCGGCGGCGAGGTCGAGGTTGCGCAGCACCTTGCGCAGCGCGAAGCGGCGCACCTGGCGGTCGTTCGACGTGAAGCCGCCGTCCTTGAAGACCGGAGCCGAGAAGAGGTTGGTGGTGACCATCGGGGTGATGAGGCCCGTGGCATCCAGGGCGCCCTTCAGACGGTCGATCTGGGTCTGGCGCTCGGCGTCGGTGGAGCCGAAGGCGAACAGGTCGTCGTCGTGGAACGTCAGGCCGTAGGCGCCGAGCTCGGCGAGCTTCTCGACGACGTGGACGACATCGAGCGGCTTGCGGGTGGGTCCGCCGAACGGGTCGGTGCCGTTGTATCCGACGGTCCAGAGACCGAACGAGAACTTGTCGTCACGGGTGGGGGTGGGCATTCCTGCTCCTTCGCATGGATGCGCACGGTGGTTCGCCGCCGCACGAGGTTTTGTTGGTCCTCACAACATATACCCCGGATGCCACGGCGTCCAGCCCCCGCGTCAGAGTCCGAGCGCTCCGTCCACGACCGCGAACACCGCGGGGTCCCACGTCAGCGCGCGCTCCCACGGAAGACCGAATCCCTCGGCGAAGAAGATGCTGTGCACGTGGTCGGGGAAGGAGTGGCGCTCGGCGTCGGGCAGCACCGTGGCGGGCACCTCGTCCGCGCGACCGCTGGTCATCGACACCAGGCCGTCGTGCGGCCACAGCTGCGCCGGCTCGGTCGCGGCGGCGAAGTAGCCCGCGCCGATGGCGGTCACCGGGATGCCGTCCAGCACGCCCGCCTGCGCGTCGTTCCAGTTCCGCAGGAACCGCCGCGACACCTCGGCCGCGGCGCCCTGGGAGTTGGCATCCGCGTACGGACGCGCCTCGGCGAAGATCTTCAGCGTCGCCGGGTCGCCGTGGGCGTCGGCCTCGGAGATCTCGTCGTCGAGGAAGTCGCCGAGCACCGAGCCGTCCCACGGGGTGCCGAGCGTCACGAGGCGCTCGACCCGCGGACCGTCGCCACCCAGCTCGCGGATCGCGGCGCGCGAGAACAGCCCGCCCATCGAGTGCCCGACGAGCGCGACGCTGCCGACGCCCTCCTCCGCGGCGAGGTGCCGCAGGAATCCGGCGAGCGCGACGCCGGCGTCGTCGACGCGGCCGACGGCGTTGATCGTGACCTCGGCGGGCAGCACGACCGACACGTCGGCGAAGCCCTGCCATCCGGCATCCTCCCGCACCTCTCCCGCACCGATGCGGGCGGGAGCCGAGAAGACGCGGATGCCACGGGCAAGGAAGTGCGCTCGGAGGGCGGTCATCGTGTTGCCCGCCGCGAGACCCGTCGCGGCCGCGTGGTCGGGGTCGGTGTAGGGGGTGACGGCGGCTCCGCCGGAGACGAGGACGACGGCATCGGTCATGTCGCTCAGATTACCGACCGGCGGTTACACGTTGAGTGTCCAAGACACGCCGTCCGCACCGTGGTCGATGCGGCGTGTCTTGGACACCGAAACGCGACGCGGCGTCCACCGCGCCGCGCGCCGCGTCAGTTCGGCAGCGCCTCTTCGATCGCGGCGACGACCTCGGGGGCGTCGGGCTGCGTGCGGGGGCTGAAGCGCACGACGCGACCGTCGGGGAAGACGACGAACTTCTCGAAGTTCCAGGAGATGCGACCCTTCTTGCCCTCGGCATCCGGGGTCTGCGTGAGCTCCTGGTACAGCGGGTGGGCGCTCCGCCCGTTGACCTTGACCTTCTCGGACATCGGGAAGGTCACGCCCCACGTCGCGGAGCAGTACTCGGCGATCTTCTCCTCGTCGCTGAGCTCCTGCAGGAACTGGTTGCTCGGGAAGCCGATGACCGTGAAACCGCGGTCGGCGTACTTCTTGTGCAGCGCCTCGAGCGCTTCGTACTGCGGCGCGAGGCCGCAGCGGGAGGCGACGTTGACGACGAGCGCCGCCTTGCCCTCGGTGAGGGCACCGAAGGTGGTCTGCTCGCCACGGATGGTGGTGATCGGGATGCCAGACAGGTCCATGTTCCGATTCTGGCACCGAGTGCTATGGGTGGCGTGAACGGTCCATAAACGCCGTGGCCCGGCAGAAACGCTGTCTCCGGGCGTTTCTGCCGAGCCGAAGCGTTTATGGCGCGGGCGCGGGGCGCCAGGCGCGGGACGCGGGGCGCGGGACGCGGGACGCGGGGCGCGGGCGCGGGCGCGGGCGCGGGGACGATCCCGCACGGAACCCGCCGCCGTGGCACAGTTGACGGATGGTCACCGCGAGCAGGGGCGACGGCATGCGCCGCGCGAATCTCGCGCTCGTGCTGCGCACGGTGCACCGCGAGGGCCCGCGTTCCCGCGCCGCGTTGACCGAGGCGACGGGCCTCAACCGCTCGACGATCGCCGACCTCGTGGGCGAGCTCGTGGGCGACGGCCTCGTCGTGGAGCGCGCCCCCGACCCGGTGGGCCGCGTCGGCCGCCCGTCGCCGACGGTGGCCCCGGATCCGCGCGTCGTCGCGATCGGCGTCAATCCCGAGGTCGACGCGCTCGACATCGGCGCCTTCGCCCTGGACGGAACCCCGGTGGCGCGCGAACGCCTCCCCCAGACCCAGCTGCTGACTCCCGAGCGCACGGCCGAACTCGTCGACGAACGCCTCACCGCCTGGGCCGACGGCCCCCTGCGCGGGCGCCGCACGGTCGGCGTGGGCGTCGCCGTGCCCGGACCGGTGCGCGCCGCCGACGGCCTCGTCCGCACCGCCCCGCACCTGGAGTGGACGGATGCCGCGATCGGCGACCTCATCACCGGAGCGACGGGTCTCCCCGCCCGC
>NZ_BADA01000294.1 GCF_000333395.1 Microbacterium sp. B19 | reverse complement strand
CAGTCTTCCATACGACTTTCCGCCCCCGTCGAGATCGACGACCGCCCGACCCGAGGCCGCATCCATGCCCGATTCCCGTTCCGCCGCTTCCCCCGCACCCGAGCGCATCGAAGACGTCGATGTCTCGGCCGAGATGCAGGGGTCGTTCCTCGAGTACGCGTACTCCGTCATCTACTCGCGTGCGCTCCCCGACG
>NZ_BADA01000295.1 GCF_000333395.1 Microbacterium sp. B19 | reverse complement strand
CGCCCCCGGAGCCGGTACCCCCAGAACGAGCGACCTAGTTGACGGGACCCGTCCACTTTTCGCCCGGCCCCTTACCGATCGGGTCGGGGATGACGGAGGCTTCGCGGAAGGCGAGCTGCAGGGAGCGGAGGCCGTCGCGGAGCGAGCGGGCGTGCATGTCGCTGATCTCGGGCGCGCCGGCGGTGATGAGTCCGGCCAGGGCGTTGATGAGCTTCCGGGCCTCGTCGAGGTCGGTCTGCTGCTGCGGGTCGTCGGCGAGTCCGACCTTGACCGCGGCGGCGCTCATGAGGTGGACGGCGGTCGTGGTGATGACCTCGACGGCCGGGACGTCGGCGATGTCGCGGGTGGCGGAAGCGGAGGCGCGCTCCTGCTCCTCCCATCGCGCGAGGCGCTCGGTATCCTGTGCGGCTCGGGCGTCGTCGGGGGAAGTCGTGTCCACGTGGTTCTCTCTGCTAGACTGTGGCGGGCTTCGGAGCGTTCTGCTCCGTACGAAAGAGGATCACATCCCACCCGCGCTTGCCGCTCCAGGCTACCGGGTTCCCGCACTCCGCTCCGTGTCGCACGGGGTTGCTCGGGTGCAGAAGCCGGTGCTCAGGGCACCGTGCCGGGTGGCGTGTACTCCTCTTCGCCCGTGGTCCACCAGGATCGCGGCGGCCGTCATCCGCAGACAAGAGGAGTTCCGCATCAGCGATCCCCGCACCAACGAGCGCATCCGAGTTCCGGAAGTCCGCCTCGTCGGACCCAACGGCGAGCAGGTCGGCATCGTCCGCATCGAAGCTGCGCTGCGTCTGGCCCAGGAAGCGGACCTCGACCTGGTCGAGGTCGCGCCGAACTCGAGGCCGCCCGTGGTCAAGATCATGGACTACGGCAAGTTCAAGTACGAGGCAGCTCAGAAGGCCAAGGAAGCGCGTCGCAACCAGGCGAACACCGTCCTCAAGGAGGTCCGGTTCCGTCTGAAGATCGAGGCGCACGACTACATCACCAAGCTCAAGCGCGCTGAGGGGTTCCTCCAGGCGGGCGACAAGGTCAAGGCGATGATCCTGTTCCGTGGTCGTGAGCAGTCCCGTCCCGAGCAGGGTGTGCGCCTGCTCCGTAAGTTCGCCGAGGACGTCGCCGAGTTCGGCACGGTCGAGTCGAACCCCACGATCGACGGCCGCAACATGGTGATGGTGATCGCGCCGCACAAGAACAAGTCCGAGGTCAAGACCGAGCAGAACGCCCAGCGTGCTGCGAACCGTGAAGCGGCCCGCAGCGCCGCCCGCGGTGACTCGGCCCCTGCGGAACAGCCCACCTCGGCACCGGCCGAGTAAGGCTCCCCGAACTCCCGCCCGGCGGGAAACACAACGAAGGAAGAGACATGCCGAAGCAGAAGACCCACTCGGGTGCCAAGAAGCGCTTCAAGGTCACCGGCAGCGGAAAGATCAAGAAGCAGCAGGCGAACCTCCGCCCACACTTCGAGGGCNAGCCNNACCAGCGCACCCGTCGTCTGTCGGCGGGACAGATCCTCGCGCCGGGCGACGCGAAGGTCGCCAAGAGCTGCTCGGTATCTGAGCGTCCGCGAGATTT
>NZ_BADA01000296.1 GCF_000333395.1 Microbacterium sp. B19 | reverse complement strand
CAGCCCGAGTTCCGAGCTGGGCGCGAGCGAACGAACCACGACCCGCCCGTCACGGTCGACGACCGACACGTCGTCGGCGGTCGCCTGTGCGAACACGACGCCGGTCGCGGTGATCGCGATCCCTCCGTCGACACGCACGCTGACGTTGCCCGCCGTCCCTTTCACCGGTCGTGTCCGACCCCGACGGCGAACTCGACCTCTCCGACGAGCAGGTCGCGATCCTCTGCGACCGCCACTTCGGCATCGGCGCGGACGGCCTGCTACGCGTCGTGCGTTCGTCCGCGATCGATGAGGGAGCGGATGCCACGGCCTCGGGCGCGGAGTGGTTCATGGACTACCGCAACGCCGACGGGTCGAAGGCGGAGATGTGCGGCAACGGCACGCGGGTCTTCGCCCGCTACCTGACCGACACCGGGCTCGCCGACATCTCCGGCGGTCTCCGCATCGGCACCCGCGCGGGCGTCAAGACGCTGACGCGCAGCGATCGCGGCTTCGAGGTCGACCTGGGCGAGTTCCGTATCGAGCCGGGCGAGGTCCTCGTGCGTGCCAAGGGGCTGCCGGTGGCGCGCCCGGGCGTCGGGATCGACGTCGGCAACCCTCACGTCGTCGTCGCCCTCTCGTCGGAGAACGAGCTCGACGGGCTCGAGCTGGCCTACCAGCCGGTGCTCGACCCGGCGCCGGCCCGCGGCGCGAACGTCGAGTTCGTGGTCCCCGCCGACCCGCTCGTGCGGGACGGGGTGGGGGCGATCAGCATGCGGGTGTTCGAGCGCGGCGTCGGGGAGACGCTGAGCTGCGGCACCGGCGTCGCCGCCGCGGCGCTGGCCGTGCGCCACTGGGCGGGGCCGGCCGCGCCCGACTCGTGGATCGTCGAGACGCGGGGCGGAACACTGGGCGTCCGCGTCGCCGAGGGGCACGTGTTCCTCTCCGGACCGGCATCCCTCGTCTTCACCGGCGAGGTCGCGCTCGCCTGAGGGCCTTCGGAGCCGGGGGCTCAGACCCCGTCGGTGATGATGTCGATCGGCTCGCTCGGCGGTGAGCCGTGGCGGCGGACCCTCAACACGCGGTAGCCGCGGCCGGTCGCGGCGCGGTGGATCGAGAAACCGGTCGTGAAAGTGGCGGCGAGCCACCGCTGGAGCGAGTCGGATCCGAGGTTCCTCTGCACGACGAACCATCCGTCCGAGCGCTCCTCGAGGCGCGGGATCCAGTGCTCGAGCATGCCGTGCAGTTCGTTCTTGCCCACCCGGATCGGGGGGTTCGAGCGGATCGTGCGGAACGAGATGCCCTCGGGAACATCCTCGGGGCGGGCGGCGTTGACATTGGTGAGGCCGAGGCGCTCCGCGTTCTGCCTCACGAGGTCGAGAGCTCGCTCGTTGACGTCGACCGCCCAGATCGTGGCGTGCGGCGCATCCAGGGCGAGGCTCAGCGTGATCGGCCCCCACCCGCTCCCCAGGTCGAGGAAGTCCCCACCGGCGGGCGGAGCGGGGGTGTTGGCCAGCAGCACCGAGGTGCCGGCATCCAGTCGGTCGGGGCTGAACACGCCGCCGGCGGTCACGACTTCGAGCTCACGCCCGGCGAGGGTGACGCGGAGGCGGCGGAACTGTTCGGGACTCGACGGCGACGCGCTGAAATAGTGGTCGCTCCCCATGCGGGAAGCGTACCGGACCGGAGCCTCCGACGCGGGGGCGACTAAAGTGCGAGGATGCCGCGGCACAGCCCGCGGCCGAAAGGAACACATGACCGAACAGACCACACCCCCGAGCACCGACGAGTCGCCGGTGGACCCGGTCGACCGCGTGCTCGCGCGCGCCGATGCGCACCGGGGGGTCCGGGTCTTCGGGGCGGCGCAAGCCCTTCAGGATGCCTCGACGGCGTACGGCGGATCGAGCGACGGAGATCAGTGGGATCGCGAGGAGCGCGCCGCGCTGCGGCGTGTCCCCGGTCTCTCCACCGAGCTCGAGGACGTCACCGAGGTCGAGTACCGCCAGCTGCGCCTGGAGAACGTCGTGCTCGTCGGCGTCCACCCCCAGGGGGAGCAGACGGATGCCGAGAACTCCCTCCGCGAGCTGGCCGCCCTGGCCGAGACCGCCGGCGCGGTCGTGCTCGACGGCGTGCTGCAGCGCCGTCCGCACCCCGACCCCGCGACGTACGTCGGCCGCGGCAAGGCGGAGGAGCTGCGCGACATCGTCGCGGCGGTCGGCGCGGACACCGTCATCGCCGATACGGAACTCGCCCCCAGCCAGCGACGCGCCCTGGAGGACGTCGTCAAGGTGAAGGTCATCGACCGCACCACGGTGATCCTCGACATCTTCAGCCAGCACGCCAAGAGCCGCGAGGGCAAGGCGCAGGTCGAACTCGCGCAGCTCGAGTACCTGCTCCCGCGCCTGCGCGGCTGGGGTGACTCGATGTCGCGGCAGGCCGGTGGACAGGTCGGCGCCGGCGGCGCGGGCATGGGATCGCGCGGTCCCGGTGAGACGAAGATCGAGCTCGATCGTCGCCGCATCCGCACGCGCATGGCCCAGCTGCGCAAGCAGCTCCGGGACTTCGCGCCCGCCCGCGAGGCGAAGCGCGCCGAGCGCAAGCGCCACACGATCCCGTCCGTCGCCATCGCCGGGTACACCAACGCCGGCAAGTCGAGCCTGCTGAACCGGCTGACCAGCGCCGGTGTCCTCGTCGAGAACGCCCTGTTCGCGACCCTGGATGCCACCGTCCGCCGCTCCGAGACCACGGACGGCCGCGTGTACACGCTGACCGACACCGTGGGCTTCGTGCGGAACCTGCCGCACCAGCTCGTCGAGGCGTTCCGGTCGACGCTGGAGGAGGTCGGCGGCGCCGACGTCATCCTGCACGTCGTGGACGGGTCGCACCCCGACCCCGCCGCGCAGCTGTCGACGGTGCGCGACGTCATGGGCGACGTGGATGCCGATTTCGGTCACGAGATCGTGGTGTTCAACAAGGCCGACCTGTTGAGCCCGGATGACCGGCTCGTGCTGCGCGGGCTCGCGCCGGCCGCGCTGTTCGTGTCGTCGCGCACGGGCGAGGGCATCGCCGAGCTCCGCGCCGCCATCGAGGCGGCGCTGCCGCTGCCCGCCGTCGAGGTCCAGGCGGTCGTGCCCTACGACCGCGGCGACCTCGTGTCGGCGGTGCACGAAACCGGCCTCATCGTCGCGCAGGAGCACCGCGAGCAGGGCACGTTCCTGCACGCGCACGTCGGGGCTCGCCTCGCCGCCGAGCTCGCGCCGTTCGCCGGCTGACGCACGTTCCCCGAAGACGCCCCGCCGCACCGGCGGGGCGTCTTCGCGTACTCGGTGCGGGTCTCAGCCCAGCGACACCGGAGCGATCCCGGGCGTCTCGAACCCGAACACGGCGCCCAGGAACCCGAGTTCGCGGCTGAGGGAGTCCACGACGGTCTCGGCCCGGCGGAAGCCGTGCCCCTCGCCCTCGTACAGGACGTAGGCGTGCGGGATGCCGTGCGCCGCGAGGGAGTCGCGGATGGCCTCGGCCTGGGACGGGGGCACCACCCGGTCTTCCGAGCCCTGCAGGATCAGGAGCGGCACGCGGAAGCGTTCGGGGTGCGACAGCGGAGAGCGGTCGACGTAGACGGCTTCGGCGTCGGGCAGCGGGCCGATGAGGCCATCCAGGTATCGGGCCTCGAAGTCGTGGGTGTCCTCGGCGAGGGCGCGGGCGTCCCCCACGCCGTACCGCGAGATGCCGGCCGAGAACACATCGGTGTTCGTCACGGCCGCGAGAACGGTCCACCCGCCCGCGGACCCGCCCTCGATCGCGAGACGTTCGGGGTCGGCGAGACCCGCGGAGGCGAGAGCGGATGCCGCTGCCGCCACGTCGTCGACGTCCACGACGCCCCACTGGCCGAGGAGACGCTCACGGTACGCGCGGCCGTAGCCGGTCGAGCCGCCGTAGTTGACGTCCAGGACGCCGATGCCGCGGCTCGTGAAGAAGGCCGTCTTCGCCGCGGGCGCCGGGCCGACGTGGGAGGTCGGACCGCCGTGGACGAAGACGACGTACGGCGGCCGCTCGCCCTCGGGAGCGACGGCATCGGGGTGCGTGGGCGGGTAGGCGAAGGCGTGCACCGGGCCGTGCGGGCCCTCGGTGGTGAGGGCGCGGGCGGATGGCATCCATTCGGGTCCCCAGGAACCGGCGCCCCCCGTGACGAGGTCGATCGCGCCGGTGTCGAGGTCGAGCGACCACAGGCCCGCGCTCCCGGTCGCGGTCGTGCCGGAGATCAGGGCGCGCGACCCGCGGACGTCGTCGACGGCCGCGCCGGCCACAGCCGGGACCCCCGTCGGGCGGACGCCGCTCGGCGCGATCTCGACCACCTCGTCGCCCCCGCCGGTGCGCACCGCGACGATGCGACCGTCCGTGGTGGCGCCGTACCACCGCGTCCCGAGGATCCAGATCGGCCCGCCCGTGTCGGCGTCGACCGGGGCGACGGGCTGCGGTTCGCCGTCGAGTGCGCGCCGATAGAGGTTCCAGCGTCCGTCGGGGTCATCGGCGTAGAGCAGTTCGTCGTCGCCGATCCACACCGGCTGCAGGGGCGCGCGTCGTCCGCCCGTCGTGAGGTCGAGCGTCTCACCGGTGTCCAGACTGCGGACGCGGAGGGCCGTCGCATCCCACGGCATGTCGGGGTGGTTCCAGGCGATCCACGCCAGGCGACGACCGTCCGGGGAGAGCGCCGGGTGGGCGAGGAAGTCGCTCCCGTCCGCGAGGACGACCGACTCGGAACCGTCGAGCGGGATCCGGACGATGGCGCGGGTCGGCACACGGCCGCGCCCGTGGGTCTCACGGATGGCGAGCAGCACGCCGTGCTGCCAGGTGAGTCCGCCGTGGCGCGCGTCGCCGCTCTCGGGCGTCAGAGCCCGCGCGGAGCCTCCCGGGGTCAGGGCGTAGACCCGTTGGTCGGTCTTCTCGACGTAGAAGAGCTCACCGGCGTCGGATGCGCTCCAGGCGCCGCCGCCGTACTCGTGCACGGACGAACGCGCGTTCGCCGGTGCGGGGAGGACGGTCTCGACGGAACCGTCGGCGCGGCGTCGCCGGACCGCGACGCGTCCGCCTTCGCTGGGGACGGACTCGCCCCACCACACCTCGTCGCCGACGAAGCGGGCACCGTCCACTCGCGGCGAGGACTGCGACACGGCCTCGGGCGTCAGCGGCGAGGGCCAGGATCCATAGGGGAGCGTCTGGGGCATGACATCCACCCTACGGATCGGGTCCGACATCCCGGGGGCGGTCCGCGTCGGGGGCCGGACTCCGGGGCGGCCGGACCGCTCCGGCTCAGCCGCCGACGGTCTGGCGCGTCACGCCCAGGCGTCCCACCCAATCGCGGATGACCTGGCGTTGGGCCGCATCGCACGTGTAGCCGTATCCGATGCTGACCTCGTAGTAGGAGTACTCGTCGATCGACACCTCGTGGTCGAGAGACCAGCCGTCGAGGAACGTCAGCGCGTAGCAGTCGGCCATCGTCTCGACGTCGCCCCCGAAGGACGCGAGGGCGGCATCCGTCGGACCCGGGTTGGTGAACTGCAGGACGTGGGCGTATTCGTGGTACGCCGCACCGGTGCGGATCCAGTCCGTCATCGTCGGATCCGTTCGTGTGCCGGCCCGCACGTGGACGGTGAAGGGGTCGGTGCTCGTGACGCACGCCAGGGCCGTGGCGCCGCAGGGTGTCGTGTCGTCGAAGACGGTGGACACCCAGCCCCGTCCGAGGCTGTCGAGCGTGGCCTCCCACGCGGTGCCCGACGCGTTCGACGCCGCCTGATCTGCTACACCCGCGGACTGTTCGGAGATCTCCGTCGTCAGCTCCTTCAGCACCTCGACGTCCTGACCGAGACCGGTGGCGTTGCGGCGGTGGTTCCACGCGCTCTCGGCGAGGTTCTCGACGCGGTCCCACGGGACGACGGTGGAGTAGGGAAGCCCCACGAGCGGGTCGACCGTCGCGTACAGGTCGTCCATCGCGGCACCGAACTGTTCCTTGCGGTCGATCATCTCCTGCTGCTCGTCGAGGCGCTGCTGCTGATCGGTGATCTTCTGCTGCTGATCCTGGATCTGCGTCCGCGCCTCTTCCAGCTGCGTCACCACCCAGAAGAAACCGAATCCTCCGGCGACCACCACGACGAAGAGCAGGACGGACAGGACCACGACGCCCGTCTGCGGGCGCCGCGCCCGTGCCGTCGACGAGGGTTCACCGTTCGGCGCCGCGGGTGCGGGAACGGCGGCCGGGTCCGGTGCGGCTGCGGTCGGGAGCTCGGGTGCGGGGTGTGGCGGCCCGGCGGGAAGGTCGGGTGCGGGGGATGCCGGTACCGAGGCGCCGGCGGACGGTTCGGAGGGCGGGGGATCTGCGGCGGGGGTGTTCGACGACACGGGACTCGCTCTCTCGAGGTGTCCTGTCATGTTAGGGGCCGCTCGCCCGGGGCGGAGACGGGCCTGTGGACAAGCGCCCCCGGGAACCACGAAGGCCGGATGCCGCCTCGAGGGGGCATCCGGCCTTCCGGATCGTCGTACCGACGTCAGACCGTGCGCAGCACCGCGACCACGCGCCCGAGGACGACGGCTTCGTCTCCCAGGATCGGCTCGAACGCGGAGTTGCGGGGGAGCAGCCACGTGTGGCCGTCGCGGCGGCGGAACGTCTTGACGGTCGCCTCGCCGTCGAGCATGGCCGCGACGATCTCGCCGTTCTCCGCGGTCGACTGCGCACGGACGACGACCCAGTCGCCGTCGCAGATCGCCGCGTCGATCATCGAGTCGCCGGACACCTTGAGCATGAACAGCTCGCCCTTGCCGACGAGCTGGCGGGGGAGCGGGAAGATCTCCTCGACCTGCTGGTCCGCGGTGATGGGGACGCCCGCGGCGATCCGCCCGACGAGGGGCACGAGGGCGGCGTCGCCCACGGCGGGTGCGGTGTCGGCGGGGTTCTCGGCGGCCGTGCCGGGCAGGTCGATCAGCACCTCCATCGCGCGCGTCTTCCCGGGGTCGCGGCGCAGGTAGCCGCTCAGCTCGAGCTGGTTGAGCTGGTGGGTGACGCTCGAGAGCGACTTGAGCCCCACGGCATCGCCGATCTCGCGCATGCTCGGCGGATAGCCGTGCCGCGCGATCGAGCGCTGGATCACCTCGAGGATCGCGAGCTGCTTGTCGCTGAGGCTCTTCCGGCGCCGGGTCTGCGGCCGTTCGCGGCCGGCTGCGGTCGTCGCGTCGGTCATGTGTGCTCCCCTCGCGCCGCGCTTCCGATGCGGCGGAAATTCGAATGTCGGAGGTCCGTGGTGAGGTCTCCTCGTCGAAACCGTATCCGGTGGATCACTCGAACGAGGCGGAGCGCTCCGCGTGTCGCGTTCGATCGGTCTCCGAGAACCCCGGTGTTGACACTCTCACAGTATCGAAGATAGATTCGGAATACAGATTCGCACCACCGCCCTCCCGGCCGAGGGCGGGGTGCGAATCTCTCCCCACTGAGGAGCACACCATGAGCAGCATTGCCGTCACCACCCCCACGACCCGCCTGCGGCTGACCGCGCGCGGGCGCCGCGTGTTCGCCTTCCTGGCCGCGCTGCCCGTGGTCGTCGCGCTAGCCATCGCCGTCGTCGGCGGGGGCGCGGCTCTCGCCTCCAACGAGTCGGGCGCGCCGGCGGGCGCGTTCACCGAGATCACCGTCATGAGCGGCGAGACCCTGTGGTCGATCGCCGAGGACGTCGCGCCGGGTGCCGATCCCCGCGACGTGGTGGCGGAGATCACCCGGCTGAACGCACTCGAGAACGGGTCCGTCACCGCCGGCCAGCGCATCGCGATCCCCGCGGAGTACGCCCCGAGTCGGTGATCCCCGGGTGCGGAGCCGCCTACGATGGGTGAGGTGACCGTTCGCCTCGATGACCTGCCTCTTCGCGACGACCTGCGGGGCATGACTCCTTATGGAGCACCCCAGGCTGCGCTTCCCGTCGCTCTCAACGTGAACGAGAACACGCATCCGGTTCCCGCCGAGGTGGCCGACGACATCCTGGATGCCGTCGCCCGGGCGCTGCGCGACGTCAATCGGTACCCCGACCGTGAGTTCACCGGACTCCGAGAGGCGTTCGCCGACTACCTCGGTAACGGGCTGACGCGCGAGCAGATCTGGGCGGCCAACGGCTCCAACGAAGTCCTGCAGCACATCCTGCAGGCGTTCGGGGGTCCGGGCCGACGCGCACTGGGCTTCACCCCGACCTACTCGATGTACCCCATCCTGACCCGCGCCACCGGCGCGGAATGGGTCGCGGTCGAGCGCGAGCACGACTACACGTTGAGCCCGGCGTTCGCCGCCGAGCAGGTGGTGCGCGAGAGCCCCGACATCGTCTTCCTCTGCGCGCCCAACAACCCGACGGGAACACCGCTCGGCCTCGACGTCATCGAGGCGGTCTACGCCGTGACCGACGGCATCGTGATCGTCGATGAGGCGTACCACGAGTTCGCGCCGCACGATGCGCCGTCCGCGGTGACGCTCCTGCCGGGCCGTCCGCGTCTCGTCGTCTCACGCACCATGAGCAAGGCCTTCGCCTTCGCCGGCGCTCGCGTGGGCTACCTCGCCGCGGATCCGGCGCTGATCGACGCGCTGCGCCTCGTGCGCCTGCCGTACCACCTGAGCGCCCTCACGCAGGCGGCGGCGACCGCTGCGCTCGGCCACGCCGAGACGATGCTGTCCATGGTCGACGAGATCGTGGCCCAGCGCGATCGCATCTCGGCCACGGTGGCGGCCTTGGGCTACGTCGCGCACGAGTCGTGGACGAACTTCGTGCTGTTCGGCGGCGTCGACGACCCCGCGGCGACGTGGAAGGCGCTGTACGACCGCGGTGTTCTCATCCGCGATGTCGGCATCCCTCACCACCTCCGGGTCACCGCGGGGACGGCGGACGAGACCACCGCGTTCCTGGACGCCCTGGCCTCGGTAGGATCGCGAGCATGACCGGCCCCGTCACGCCCCGCACCGCCACGATCGTCCGCGAGACGAGCGAGTCGCGGGTGGAGCTGTCGCTGGACCTCGACGGCACCGGTGCGAGCGAGATCTCGACGAGTGTGCCGTTCTTCGACCACATGCTCACGGCGTTCGCGAAGCACTCGCTCACCGATCTGCGTGTGACGTCCACGGGCGACACCCACATCGACGCGCACCACACCGTGGAGGACACCTCGATCGTCCTCGGTCAGGCGATCCGTCAGGCGCTCGGCGACAAGTCCGGCATCGCGCGCTACGGCGACGCGCTCGTCCCGCTCGACGAGGCGCTCGCACAGGCCGTGGTCGACATCAGCGGCCGCCCATACCTCGTCCACACCGGCGAGCCGGTCGGCTTCGAGCACCACCTCATCGGCGGCCACTTCACCGGGTCGCTCGTGCGCCACTCGTTCGAGGCGATCTCGATCCACGCGGCCCTCACCGTGCACGTCCGCGTCCTCGGGGGCCGCGACCCGCACCACATCGCCGAGGCCGAGTACAAGGCGCTCGCTCGTGCGTTCCGCCAGGCCAAGGCTCTCGATCCGCTCGTCGACGGCATCCCGAGCACGAAGGGCGCGCTGTGAGCAAGCCCGTCGTCGCCGTCCTCGACTACGGTTCGGGCAACGTCCACTCGGCGGTCAAGGCGCTCATCGAGGCCGGAGCCGACGCGCGTCTGACATCCGACCGCTCGCTGCTCCTCGACGCCGACGGACTCCTCGTCCCCGGTGTCGGGGCGTTCAGTGCGGTCATGGGAGCTCTCAACGCCAGCCGTGGCGGCGAGATCATCGACCGGCGCCTCGCGGGTGGCCGACCGGTGCTCGGTATCTGCGTCGGCATGCAGGTCATGTTCGGCCGCGGTATCGAGCGCGGCACCGACACCGAAGGACTGGGGGAGTGGCCGGGAACCGTGGCCGAGCTCTCGGCCCCCGTGCTTCCTCACATGGGCTGGAACACGGTCTCCGCCGGTGAGGGTTCGCGACTGTTCGACGGCATCGCCGACGAGCGGTTCTACTTCGTGCACTCGTACGCGGCGCAGGAGTGGTCGCTCGAGGTGACACCTCCGTTCCCCGAGCCCGTGCTCACGTGGTGCACGTACGGCGCGCCGTTCCTCGCGGCGGTCGAGAACGGTCCGCTCGCGGCGACGCAGTTCCACCCCGAGAAGTCGGGCGAAGCCGGCATCCGGCTCCTCGCGAATTGGATCGACGGGCTGCGCGCGACTACTGTGTGACCTCGTGCCCGGGGCTGGCGAGAGGCGCCTGCCGGCACGAGGAGCCATGAACGATTTCGCGTCCACGCCCGAGCTTGTCCTTCTCCCCGCGGTCGACGTGGCCGACGGCAAGGCCGTCCGACTGACCCAGGGAGAGGCCGGCACCGAGACCAGCTACGGCGACCCCGTGGATGCCGCCCTGGACTTCGCGCGCCAGGGCGCGGCCTGGATCCACCTCGTCGATCTCGATGCCGCCTTCGGTCGCGGCAACAACACCGCCGTGATGCGGAAGGTCATCAAGCAGGTCAAGGGCGTGCAGGTCGAGCTGTCCGGTGGCATCCGTGACGACCGTTCGCTCGAAGCCGCGCTCGAGAGCGGCGCGACGCGCATCAACCTCGGGACCGCCGCTCTGGAGAACCCGGAGTGGGCCGCCGACGTCATCAACCGCTACGGCGAGGCCATCGCGGTGGGCCTCGACGTGCGCGGCACGACGCTCGCCGCCCGCGGCTGGACACGTGACGGCGGCGACCTGTGGACGGTCCTGGAGCGACTCGAGGACGCCGGCTGCAGCCGCTACGTCGTAACGGACGTCACGAAGGACGGCACGCTCCGCGGCCCGAACCTGGAGCTGCTCCGCGAACTCACCCAGCGCACTCCCAAGCCCATCGTGGCGTCGGGCGGCGTGTCGAGCCTCGACGACATCGCCGCGCTCCGCGAGCTCGTGCCGCTCGGTGTCGAGGGTGCGATCGTGGGCAAGGCGCTCTACGCGGGCCAGTTCACCCTGGCCGAGGCGCTGGATGTCGCCGGACACTGACGATCCCCACGGCCACGGTCCGCATCACGGCGGTCCGCGCGCCGATTCGGCCGGCGTCCCCTGGGAGGGTCGGCGTTTCGAGGCGAACCCGCACTCGGGCGACGACGGCTCCGCGGACCCGGCGCTGCTCGCCGCGCTCGAGGCGTTCTCCGCGGGGACCGGTGACGCGACCGACGTCGTCGAGGCCTACCGCACCGCGCGTCTGCTCATCCCGCTTGTCGCGGAGAAGGGCGACCACGGCATCGGACCGCACGGGCTCGAGGTCGACAAGACCCAGGAGCTCTCCATCGTCACGGTCGCCGCGCCCGACGGCCGCAAAGTGCTGCCCGTGTTCAGTTCCGTCGCGGCGATGCAGCGCTGGGATGCGACGGCACGCCCCGTCCCGGCCGACGGTCGTCGGACGGCCCTCGCCGCGGCCTCCGAGGACACCGAACTGATCGTGATCGACCCGACCTCCGACACGGAGTTCGTGCTGCGCCGCCCGGCTGTGTGGGCGATCGCGCAGGGCGAGTCGTGGGAGCCTGCCCATGTGGCCCCGGCCGTGTTCACGGGGCTGCAGGAGAGCATCTCCGGCGAGCTCGCGGTCCTCGACCTGGCCGTCCAGCCGGGCGACCCGACGGGTCGCCTCCGCGGCCCCGAGCTGGTCGTCCACCTGCAGTTGATGTCGGGTCTGGAGCAGGAGGAGTTGGATGCCGTTCTCGCCCGCCTCGCGCGCCGCTGGGCCGCCGATGACCGCATCGCGGTGCTCGTGGACTCGCTGACGGTCAAGCTGCATCGCAGCACCGACGTCTGACGTGCGACTCACCCGGGCGTGCGGTCCTGCGCCCACCGGGCCCACAGTCCGCGCAGCGCGGTCTCGAGCCACGCGCGGTAGCGGTCGTCGGTCCACCCCGATTTGGTGACGAAGAACGCGTAGGTCTCGGGGCCGACGAGGTGATTGAGTTCGTCCGCAGCCTGGTCGCGGTCCCGCGGGTCGAGCAGGCCGCGCTGACTCATCCACGCGGCAGCGAGGCCGAGGTCCGCGCGCCGCCGGGTGTCGAGGTCGGCGATGGCCGCCGCGGCGAGCTCGTCGGTCTCCGCGGCCACGGCCATGGCGCGAACGATCCCGGCGGTGGCCCGGTTGGCCTCCGCGACGTAGTCCAGCCATCCGCGCACGGCATCCTGCGTGTCTGGCTGCGCCATGATCTCGGCGATCGCCGGACGCTCCGCGAGGCTGTGGGGGCCATCGTCGCCGGCGAACGTCCGCTCGAAGGCCGCCACGAGCAGGGCCGCTTTCGCCCCCGCGAGGTGGACCGACTGCACCGACACCCCGGCGGTCACCGCGACGTCCTTCATGGTCGTGCGGGTGTACCCGTCTCGGGCGAAGAGCTGCGCCGCCGCGTCGAGGATGGCCGCGCGCGTACGCTGCGCCTCCGCCTGGCGGGCGGGGGAGGAATAGGGGCGCGGGGGCATGGCATCCTTCCACTATCGTTAGAGTCCAAATCTAACGAAATGGATCCGCTCATGGCGACTCTCCTCCTCGCGTCGAACCCCATTCATGGTCATGTCGGCCCGATGCTGCAGGTCGCGGGCCATCTCGTGCACGAGGGGCACGACGTGACGATGGTCACCGGCACGCGGTTCCGGGAGCGAGTCGAGGCCGCGGGTGTGGCTTTCCGTCCCCCTCGGCGGCGCGGCCGACTACGACGACCGTCGCCCCGACCTCCACCTCCCCGACAGGACGAAGTATTCCGGGGTGCGGCAGGCGCAGTACGACATCCGGACGATCTTCATCGACACGATCCCCGACCAGTACGCGGCGGTGGATGCCGCGATCGACGCGACCCGTCCGGACGCCGTGCTCGTCGACGGTGCCTTTGCCGGGATCCTGCCGGTCCTCGATCGGGGTCAGGCGAGGCCGCCGGTGCTCGCTCTGGGGGTCACCCCTCTGTCGCAGTCGTCGCGCGCGCTCGGACCGTACGGGATGGCGCTCCCGCCCGCACGGGGAGCGCTCGACCGCGCCCGGTACGCGGCCCTCGATGTCGTCGCGCGTCGACTCGTGTTCCGTCCCACGCAGCGGGCCGCCGTGCGGGCGCTCGCCGCTTGCGGCACGCGACCGCACGGATTCGTCATGGATCTGTCGCGGCGGTTCGATCGATTTCTGCAGACCGGGCCGGCGAGCCTGGAGTATCCGCGCCCCGATCTCGCCGCGAACACGCACTTCGTCGGCGTCCTGCCGCAGGCGGGATCCGACGTGCCCGTGCCCTCCTGGTGGGGCGATCTCGACGCGGCGGAGGCCGTCGTCCACGTCACGCAGGGCACGATCGACAACCACGACTTCGGCCGCCTGGTCGGCTCGACCCTGGCGGCGCTGGCCGACCGCCCGGTGGTCGTGGTCGTCAGCGCCGGCGGACGCGCCGTCGAGGATCTCGGCCCGCTACCGGTGAACGCACGGGCCGCGAGCTATCTGCCCTACGACGCTCTGCTGCCGCGCACGGACGTCTTCGTCACGAACGGCGGGTTCGGGGGAGTGCAGGCGGCTCTCGCTGCGGGCGTTCCGGTCGTCGTGGCCGGCGACACGGAGGACAAGCCGGAGGTCGCGGCGCGCGTCGGGTGGACGGGCGCGGGCATCGACCTGCGGACGGGGACCCCGGCGCCTGCCGACGTCGCCCGGGCGGTGGATGCCGTCCTGGCCAACCCCTCCTATCGGGCGGCGGCGGGACGTCTCGCCGCGGATGCCGCCCGCCACGACGCCCTGGCCGAGATCACGCAGCATCTCCTCGACACTCGCGTCCCCTAGCGAACGGACGCCGCCGCCCCGCCGCTCTCATGCCCTGCGGGTGTCACCGAGGAGCCGTCCTGCGGCCAGGC
>NZ_BADA01000297.1 GCF_000333395.1 Microbacterium sp. B19 | reverse complement strand
CGAAGCTCGGACGAGTACACCCCGAGGAAGCCCAGTTCGATCACGGCGTAGGGGGCGAGGCCGAGCGCGAAGAAGCCGATCGTGCGGAGCACCGGCCATCTCTCCCCGCGACGCCGCACCCGCACGACCCCGGCGATGTAGAGAGCGGATGCCACGACGAGCACGCCGAGCGGAACGGGCGCGGCGTGCCAGGTGGTGAGGAGAACGGTCAGAGGAGGCGTGCCGTCACGGTAGGCCGGACGGCTATGCGTTTGCCGGGACCGCGGCGGCTCCGGCCGCCCGGCGTCGCGTGCGAAACTCCTGAGTTTTCGGAGAGCACCGTGAACATGCGCGTCGGGAAGCCCATCGCCTTGTAGATGACGCCGGTGTAGAAGTCGACGTTCGGGTAGAGGCGACGCTCCTTGAAGTAGTCGTCCTCCAGCGCGATCTGCTCGAGCTCCTTGGCGAGGTCGAGCAGCGGGTCGCTCACGCCGAGCGCCTCGAGGACCTCGTCGGCTGCACCCTTCA
>NZ_BADA01000298.1 GCF_000333395.1 Microbacterium sp. B19 | reverse complement strand
CGTCGTCGGCGGTGGCGACTCTGCCGCGGCCGTGCGTCAGCTCGGCTTCACCGACGACCAGTTCGGTCACATCTCCACCGGTGGCGGTGCCAGCCTGGAGTTCCTCGAAGGCAAGAAGCTCCCC
>NZ_BADA01000299.1 GCF_000333395.1 Microbacterium sp. B19 | reverse complement strand
CGACGTCCGGGTACAGCGTGCCCTGGACGAGGAAGCGGATGGGTTCGCCGTCTGCTTTGGCTTCGGCGACGAGGTCGGCCTGCACCTTCTCGAACGCGCGGATGAACTCGCGGCCGATGATCTTGCGCTTCTCTTCCGGGTCGCTGACCCCGGCGAGGGCGTTGAGGAACGTCTCGCGCGCGTCGACGGTGATGAGCCGGACGCCGGTGGAGGCGACGTAGTCGTTCTCGACCTGCTCGCGCTCGCCCTTGCGGAGGAGCCCGTGGTCGACGAACACCGCGACGAGCTGGTCGCCGACGGCCTCGTGCACGAGCGCCGTGGAGACGGCGGAGTCGACGCCGCCCGACAGCGCGGACAGGACGCGGCCGGTGCCGACCTGCTCGCGGATGCGGGCGACCTGCTCGGCGATGACGTTGCCGCTGTTCCAGTCGGCCGGGAGGCCACCCACTCCCACGCGGCATCCTGGTTCTTGCTTCCGGCCCAGATGCCGTCGGAGAGACCGTTGAAAAGGCTGGCGCGCTTGCCGCTCGGGCCCTCCGGCGTGGGAGCGACCTTCGTGGGGACCTTGTCCTGCCCGAGGTAGGAGCCGTTCATCCAGCTGCCGTCGGTGACGAGCGCGTAGCGCCCGGCGAGGTAACCGTTCAGCGGGTCCTGCTCGGAGAGGGCGATGTCGACGCTGGGCATGTAGCCCTTGTCGATCAGACCCTTGTACCAGGCGAGGGTGTCGGCGAAGGACTTGTCACCGAAGTTCCACGAGCTGGTCCAGGGGGTCTTGTCGCCGTAGTACCAGTCGTTGCTCAGGGCGTACGGCGACCACGTCTGCTGGCCGCTCGCGTTCAGGCCGTTGCCGCTCAGCGCGAGGCCGTAGACGGCGACCTTGCTCTTGTCGAATCCGGCTTCGTCGCCGCGGACGCCGTTCTGGTCGACGGTCAGGTGGGCGACGAGCTTCTCGAAGGATCCGCCGTCGGTCGTGTTCCACGCGAGGTCGGCGAGTTGGTCGGCCGTGTAACCGGCATCCGTGACCATCTTCTCGTTGTAGAACGTCGCGACGGTGTCGAAGTCCTTGGGCAGGCCGTAGCGGCCGCCGTCCTGGTTCGTCCACAGGTCGGCGAGACCGTCCTGGTAGATGCCGAGGTCCAGCCCGTCCTTCTTGACGCGGTCCGAGATGTCGAGCAGCTGGCCCTGCGAGACGAACTGCGGGTAGTACGAAAGGTGGTCGGCGAAGACGTCCGGGGCGGTACCCGAGGCGAAGCCCGTCGTCAGGCCCTGCCAGTAGTCCGACCAGCCGAACTGCTCGATCTTCACCGTGATGCCCGACGACTTCTGGAAGTCGTCCGCGCACTGCTGGTAGGCGGGCTGCTGGTTGCTGTCCCAGAGCCAGTAGGTGATGGATTTCTCCCCGGAGGCGTCGCCGCCTCCGGTCGAGGAGCAACCGGCGAGGAGGGCCGGGACGGCCGCGGCGACGGCGACGACCGCGACGGTGCGGCCTGCGCGTGAAGTGAAACGCATGGGATTGCCTTTCATTGTGTGGACGTGCGTGGGGATTCCCTCCGGCGGCGCGGGTCCCCGAAAGGGCTGCGGGGCGGGGGGCCATTTGATGCCGGATTAACCAAGG
>NZ_BADA01000300.1 GCF_000333395.1 Microbacterium sp. B19 | reverse complement strand
CGAAGAGCAGCCCAGCTCGCTGGAAGAAACCGCCTCGGCCATGGAGCAACTGACCTCCACAGTCCGGCAGAATGCCGAAAATGCGCGCCAGGCCAACCAACTGGCATTGACCGCCTCGTCCATCGCCCAAGAAGGCGGCAAGGTCGTGCACCAGGTCATCGAGACCATGGGTAACATCGATGCCTCCTCCAAGAAGATCGTCGATATCATCAGCGTCATCGACGGCATCGCCTTCCAGACCAATATCCTGGCCTTGAATGCGGCGGTGGAAGCGGCCCGGGCCGGCGAGCAGGGCCGCGGCTTTGCGGTGGTGGCCACCGAGGTGCGCTCACTGGCCCAGCGCTCGGCCACGGCCGCCAAGGAAATCAAGAGCTTGATCGACAGTTCGGTGCAGCAGGTCGGCGTGGGGAGCACCCTGGTGCAGCAAGCCGGGGCGACGATGGGCGAAGTGGTCGCCAGCGTGCAGCGCGTCACCGATGTGATGACCGAGATTTCGGCTGCCAGCAGCGAGCAGACCCAGGGCATCGAGCAGGTCAACCTGGCCATCACCCAGATGGATGAAGTGACCCAGCAGAACGCTGCCCTGGTGGAAGAAGCGGCGTCGGCCTCGCAATCGTTGTCGCACCAGACCCGGCAATTGTCCGAGCTGGTGGGGGTGTTCCGCCTGCCGGGCGGGGCGGTGCACGCAACTGGCGCAGCGCTGGCCGAGGCAGCGCAGCCCGCGACCCGGCCACGTCCTGCCGCCTCGCCTGCGCCCAGCGTTGCCGCCAGCCCCAAGGCCAAGCCCGCGCCCAGCGCCATTGCCGGCCCTGCCAATTCGGATGAGCTATGGGAAACCTTCTGATATAACGAGGAGGGCGCAATGGGCGAGATCACCAAAGCCGACCTTGACCGGATTCGCCATGAACTGGCGTCGGTCTATCACGATG
>NZ_BADA01000301.1 GCF_000333395.1 Microbacterium sp. B19 | reverse complement strand
CCGACGTTCGTCCAGCAGTTCATGGGTCAGCCCTCGCGGCCCGAGGTCGATGCCCTCGAGAACCTCAGCGCGACGATCCGCGTCGACCAGGAGCGGATGTCGCCCAATGCGCGCTCCACCGTGGGGACGGCGAGCGACGTGCACGCCATGCTGCGCGTGCTGTTCAGCCGCCTCGGGCAGCCGCACGTCGGCTCCTCGCAGGCGTTCTCGTTCAACGTGCCGTCGCTGTCCGGTGCGGGCGCCGTGACGATCGCGACCGGTGCCCGCAAGGCGACCTTCTCGATCGACGTGTGCAGCTCGAACGGCGGCGACATGTTCGCCACGATGCGCACCGCGATCGGCATGCAGCGCGCGCTCGACAACGCCCCGTCCGTCGACACCGGCGAGGTGCTCGAGCGCATCAGCCTGACGTGCGCCGACGTCGTCC
>NZ_BADA01000302.1 GCF_000333395.1 Microbacterium sp. B19 | reverse complement strand
CGCGGCCTCCCGGTGCGCGGTCAGCGCACGAAGACGAACGCACGTACCCGCAAGGGCCCCAAGCGCACCGTCGCCGGCAAGAAGAAGGCGCGCTAGGCCTCCGCCGGCGCAGGATCCAGGAGAACCGCACATGGCACAGGCCAAGTCCGCCGCGCGCAAGCCGCGCCGCAAGGAGAAGAAGAACATCGCCGTGGGTCAGGCCCACATCAAGTCGACGTTCAACAACACCATCGTTTCGATCACCGACCCCTCCGGGGCCGTCATCAGCTGGGCCTCGTCCGGCGGTGTCGGCTTCAAGGGCTCGCGCAAGTCGACGCCCTACGCCGCAGGCATGGCCGCGGAGTCCGCTGCCCGCCAGGCGCAGGAGCACGGCGTGAAGAAGGTCGACGTCTTCGTGAAGGGCCCCGGCTCGGGTCGCGAGACCGCGATCCGTTCGCTCACGGCCGCCGGCCTCGAGGTCGGCTCGATCCAGGACGTGACGCCGCAGGCCCACAACGGCTGCCGTCCGCCGAAGCGCCGCCGCGTCTGACGCATCGTTCCCGGGGAGTGCTCGTCACTCTCCGGGAACGTTCGCGCTCCCGCGCACTCACAGACATCCGGATGCCACTGGCCGCTCGGTCATCGGCATCCTGCGAGTACAACTCAACACCTCACCCCATTACACGTGTCATATAGCGGGCACGTGATCGAAAGGAACACATAGTGCTCATCGCACAGCGTCCCACTCTGACCGAGGAGAAGATCGGGGAGTTCCGCAGCCGTTTCGTCATCGAGCCGCTCGAGCCCGGCTTCGGATACACGATCGGCAACGCGCTGCGTCGCAGCCTCCTGTCGTCGATCCCCGGCGCGGCCGTCACGAGCATCCGCATCGATGGCGTCCTCCACGAGTTCAGCACCATCCCGGGTGTGAAGGAAGACGTCACCGAGATCATCCTGAACATCAAGCAGCTCGTGGTCTCGAGCGAGCGCGACGAGCCCATCACGGCCTACCTGCGCAAGACGGGTGCCGGCGAGGTCACGGCGGCGGACATCTCCGCTCCCGCGGGCGTCGAGGTGCACAACCCCGAGTTGGTCATCGCCACGCTGAACGACACCGCGAAGTTCGAGCTCGAGCTCACGATCGAGCGCGGCCGCGGCTACGTGTCGGCGACCCAGAACCGCAACGAGTACGCCGAGGCGGGCCAGATCCCGATCGACTCGATCTACTCGCCCGTGCTCAAGGTCAGCTACCGCGTCGACGCGACCCGTGCCGGTGAGCGCACCGACTTCGACAAGCTCGTCCTCGACGTCGAGTCGAAGCCGTCGATCGCCCCGCGTGACGCCGTCGCCTCGGCCGGCCGTACGCTCACCGAGCTGTTCGGTCTCGCCCGCGAGCTGAACGTCGAGGCCGAGGGCATCGAGATCGGCCCGGCGCCGGTCGAGACCGTCCTCTCGAACGAGCTGTCGATGCCGATCGAAGACCTCGACCTCTCGGTGCGCTCGTACAACTGCCTCAAGCGCGAGGGCATCAACACCGTCTCGGAGCTGGTCGCCCTCTCCGAGACCCAGCTGATGAACATCCGCAACTTCGGTCAGAAGTCGGTCGACGAGGTGCGTGACAAGCTCACCTCCCTCGGCCTGTCGCTCAAGGACTCGGTGCCCGGTTTCGACGGCGCTCAGTTCTTCGGCGGCTACGACGACGAGACCGTCTGACCCGTCGGACCCGACCGAACCTTCCTACTGGAGTAACACGACATGCCCAAGCCCACGAAGGGACCCCGCCTCGGCGGCGGCCCGGCCCACGAGCGCCTGCTTCTCGCGAACCTCGCGGCGGCCCTGTACACCCACAAGTCGATCAAGACGACCGAGACCAAGGCCAAGCGCCTTCGTCCGCTCGCTGAGCGCCTCATCACGTTCGCGAAGCGGGGTGACCTCCACGCCCGTCGCCGCGTCCTGTCGGTGATCGGTGACAAGGAGGTCGTCCACACCCTCTTCACCGAGATCGCTCCGCTGGTCGCCGACCGTGACGGCGGCTACACCCGCATCACGAAGGTCGGTAACCGCAAGGGTGACAACGCCCCGATGGCCGTGATCGAGCTCGTCCTCGAGCCCGTCACGAAGAAGCCGTCCGCGTCGAAGGCTGCTGCCGCTCCGGCCGCCGCTCCCGCCGCCGAAGAGGCTCCCGCGGAGGAGGCTTCCGTCGAGGAGACCCCCGCCGACGAGACCGCCGCCGCCGATGAGGCCGCCGACGCCGGCGCCGAGTCGCAGGAGGAGGGCGCCGCCGCCGAGGCTGCCGCCGCGGACGCGGTCGAGGACGACGCCAAGGCGTAATCCCGCCCCTCTCTCACTGAGGCCCTCTCCCGCCCGGGAGGGGGCCTCAGTCGTTCGCGGACGGTGCGAATAGGGTAGACGGGTGCGCATCCGTCTCGACATCGCTTACGACGGCACGCACTTCCGTGGGTGGGGCCGGCAGCCCGGTCTCCGCACTGTTCAGGGCGTGCTCNGAGACGCCCTCGCCCGCATCGTCGGCGGGGATCCGCGTTTGGTCGTGGCCGGACGCACGGATGCCGGCGTACATGCCTCAGGGCAGGTGGCTCACGTCGACCTCGACGAAGAGCAGGAGGCCCGTCTCCCGCGACGTCGGCGCGATGGCGACGAGACCGACGCCGTGGGCGCGCTCGCGGGACGGATCCGCGGCGTCCTCGGCGCGTACCCCGATGTGACGGTGACCGGCACCACTGCCGCCCCGGACGGGTTCGATGCGCGCTTCTCCGCGGTGTGGCGACGGTACGCCTACCGGATCGCTGATCTCACCACGGGCTACGACCCCCTCGAACGCGCGAGGACGACGGCCGTGAAGGCGCATCTCGACGTCGAGGCGATGGATGCCGCCGCCCGCAGCCTCATCGGTCTCCACGATTTCGCGGCGTACTGCAAGGCGCGGGAGGAGGCGACGACGATCCGAACGCTGTTGGAGTACGACTGGCACCGCGCTGCCGACGGTGCCGTGGTCGCGAACGTCCGCGCCGACGCGTTCTGCCACAGCATGGTGCGGGCGCTGGTGGGAGCGTGCGTGGCGGTCGGTGAAGGCCGACTGGAGGCCGACCGCGTGCTCGCGATCCGGGATGCCGCTGCGCGCACGCCCGACACGAAGGTCCTGGCTGCGCGTGGTCTCGTTCTCGCCGAGGTCGGATATCCCGCGGACGATCTTCTGGCCGCCCGCGCGGAACAGACCCGCAACCGCCGCGACGCGGACGAGATCGGTTCCTGAGCGTTCCGCAACCCTCAGGCCCCGCAAGGGTGCACCGCCCTAGGCTGGCATCGCCATGAAGGTCATTTCGTACAACTTGCGCAAACATCGCGCGGCGGGGGAGCTCGCCGCTCTCGTCGACGCGCATGCCGTTGATGTCCTCTGCCTGCAGGAGTGCGACACACGTGACATCCCGGAGGAGATCTCGGGGCTGCGACTGGCGGAGGCCACCCAGCGGAACCGCCTCGGCTTGGCCGTGTACTACCGGGAGAACACGTTCCGGGCGGTGGAGGTGCGAGCGATCGCGCTGAAGAAGTCGCTTCACGACTACGTTCTGAAGCCCGCGGAGGAGCGGATGCTCGGCGTCCGCCTGCGCGACATCGATGACGGCCACGAGATCATCGTCGCCTCCTTCCATGCCGCACCCCTCACGGCTCTGAACTCGCTCCGGCGGCACCAGATCCGCACCGCGCTCGCGGAACTGCAGAATCTCGGGCCTGGCCTTCCGGCGCTCATGGTCGGCGACTACAACTACCCCGTCTTCAAGGAGAACCTCGGGCAAGCCGTCCGTGACCAGGGCTACGAATTGACGCTGAGCGACTCCCGCACCTACACGCGGTATCGCTTCTTCCGGGGGCACTACGACTTCGCCACGTCCATCGGGTTCGACATCGCGCACATCCGCACCCTTCCGCAGGGCCTCAGCGACCACCTTCCCATCCTCATCACGGCGACGGCTTCGGCCACGGCAACGACGCAGCCCACCGGCGCGGCCTGAATCGTCCCTCACGACACAGCGGGGGCCGTCCGAAGACGACCCCCGCTGCGAAACTGGGCGGATGTCAGGCGGCAGTGCGGCGACGCCGGACGGTTGCCCCGATCCCCACCGCTGCTCCCGCGACCACGAGGGCACCCCCGGCCAGCCACAGGCCGAGCGTGTTGTCGGCGTCGATGCCCGTGACGGCGAGACCCGCCTTCGACCCGGAGGCGCTGCTCGGGGCGACGACCGTGATCTGCGAGTGCAGCACGACACCGCTCGTCGCACCGGTGAAGGTGAGGTTGTAGGTGCCGAGGCCGTTCGTGGGGAACGTGATCGGCACGTTGAGCTTGCCCTGCACCGCCTGTGTCGTCAGCGAGGCGTTGGTCTCGACCGCGGCCTTGACGAAGGCGAGCTTGGCGCCGCCGGCGCTCTCACCCGTGATCGAGATCTGGATGCTCTCCGCGGTCGCGAACGGTGCGAGGTCTGTGGTGAAAGTGCTCGTACCGCCCGCGGTGATCGTGCTCGGCGTGGCGACGACGACGGCGGGGTCGGTGTACGCGTGGGCGGCCGTGGGGGCCATCAACGCGGCGGCCGCCAGCGAGAGCGCTGCGGCGGCACGGAGGATCGTGTTCTTCATGGTGGGCCCCATCTCGGTGGCGGGTATGGTCGGGTGGCTGATCACGACCGGGTCTTCGGGGACACCGCTCGTGCAGCCAGTTTCCCGGGGCATCACGCAGACGGCCCGCCGACCCGGGGCCTTTCACGCCGGGGCATGCCGGAAATCACCCGTGCGCCGTGCCCCCGCATGGCGCACGCGCAGAAGACGTCGAGATCGTGTCAGACGTCGAGGTCGCGCCGATGGCGGCGAACGGTCGTGCCGACGGCGACCGCACCTCCGATGAGGGCGAGCGTGCCCCCGCCGATCCAGAAACCCAGGACGGGCGCGCCGCCGCCGGTCGTGCTCACCGCAGCGTGCGCAGGGGCATCCTCGGGGGACTCCGCCGTCGATGCGATTGCGCCGGACGGAACCGCGAACACGGCGCCCGCGACGATCGCGATGGTCGCGAGTGAACGGACGATCGTTGCCTTCATGTGCACCCTCACGCGTCGAGGACAGAAGTCCGGGCACGGCACGTGCCACGGGCCAGCGGTGACGCCCCCAGCGCGAGCCGCCTCTTCGACTATCCCGCATTCGCGCAGGGGGCGCCACCGACGGGGATTTCGGTTGCGTGAAGCCTGGGTGTCGAGAGCACCTCCAGGCCGAGGGTCGGCGGCGTCGCGATCCTCAGATCCAGCGTCGCGGACTTACCGGGGGCGAGCAGCACCGACCACTTCAGCACCTGTCTTCCCCGGTCGTCCCCGCCCGCGAATCCCGATGGTGCGCCGCTCCCCGAGGCTGTGCGGCTCTCGACGCGCGCATCCGGCGGGAGGACGACGTAGACACCGGAGAGCGTTCGACCCACGGGCACGCCGTACGCGCCGCCGCCGGTCACGTACTCGGGCAGCGTCGCCGGGTCCGGGGCGTCGTTGCGCAGTGTGATGCGGAGGTCGACCATGCCGTCGGCGCACCACGTCGCAGCCGTGCCGGTCCGCATGTAGTAGTCCATCTTGGAGCCCGTTCCATCGTTGAGGTACACCCCGAGGGAGGTGCGCCGACCGTCGCTGTCCGGGAGTGCGCCCTGCAGAGTCGTTCCGTCGAGCACGGATTGTTCATCCGGGGCGGCGTTCCACACGAGCAGTCGCCGTTCGCTGCCGACGCGGGTGAGCGCGTCCACGAGAGCGGCGGTGTCGGCGCGCCCCTCCGCGAGTGCCGCGAAGACCGATGCGGTGGCGGCCTGGAAGAAGGCATCCTGACTCTTCGGGTCGGGATAGCGCCGGTAGACCTGGTCGAGAAGGAGGGGAACGGCATCCTCGCTGGTCAGCACATCGCCCGTGGGCAGGGCAACCGGACCGGTAGCTGCCAACAGCGAGGAGAGGGCGACCGCATCGACGGCGATCACTCCGTCGACCTCCGTCCCCGTCTGTCGTCGCCACATCTCGCGGGCGAGCGGGGCACCGAGGGCGAAGTCGGGCACCTGTGTCACGTCCTGGATGTACTGAGCCGGGCGATCGTCGAAGAGGGGCCGCAGACCCTCGGGGAGCGCCGCAACCGGCTCGCCGCCGGACTCGCGGAAGTCGGTCGACGATGCCTGCGCGCTGAGGGAGAGGCGTCCGTGATCGGCGTCGATCTGCGCCACGGCGCCGACGACGCCTCCCAACGAACGCCACTCGGCGTTGTTCTGGAACACCACCAGGTACGACCTCGGTCGCTCGGCCCCGAGCATCTTCGGCAGGAGCAGTGTGGTGCGATGCAGCGCGTCGGCGGCGTCGTACGCCTCCGCGAGAATCCCGCGGGCACGGGTGAACTGGTCCGCGACCGACGGGAGCGCGTCGGCGACATCGACGGACGACATCTCCGCCATCGCATCCGCGAGGCTCACGCGGGCCGCTCGGGCGCTCGGCTCCCAGGAGGCCAGCAGGTCCGCGTCGTACCCGCCGTCCGGTGTGCGCAGAGAACCCGAGGACAGAGCGGATGCCACGTTGCGGAGGCCGTCGAGGGCATCCATGGCCCGGTCGCCCGCGGCGGCCGCCCCCGCCACGGCCGTCAGCTGGGGGCCGATCCACGGCACGGCCTCGGCCGCGGACCACACCGGGTCGTCCGTGAGGGCGTGGGCCGCGGCGAGGTCTTCCGCGCTCGTCCCGAGCCTGCCGGACCACGCCATGAGGTCGTCGCCCGCGGACGTCGCAGCGCCCAGGGCCTCACGTGCGGCCGCGAGGTGCCGGTAGGCCATCGCCCCGCGCACGGCGATCCAGGCGGCTGCGCCGAGCCCCAGGATCAGGAGGATCGCGGTGAGGGCGACCAGCACCCGTTCGGCGGAGCCGACGGAGCGGCGCGAGGGGCGAGGCGTCACGCGAGCACCCTAGGCCGTCACATCCACCCGCAGTGCCACCGACCGGTCGGACGCCTAGACTCGACAGAACATCACAGGAGGATTCATGGGGGATCGGGTGCGACGCGGCAGGGCTGCGCTCACCGCGTCCGGCGCGGTCGCGATGGTTCTCGCGCTCGCCGCGTGCGGAGCGCCACCGTGGGCTCAGGGCGGGGGAGAGTCGACGCCGTCGCCGACCCCGTCGTCATCGGCCGTGCCGGTTCCCGTTCCCGTGTCCAACGACCTGTCGAGCGGGTCGACGCAGAAGAAGGTCACCGCCGGTGCCATCGCCGCGACCGTGAACTACTGGTCGACGCTGTCGATGGATCGGTGGACGGCGTCGGCCCTCAAGGAGGGCGACGATGCCGACGACGATCATGATGACGGCCAGGATCAGGCCGAGAAAGAGCGAGACGCGTGTCCTTCGCGGACCCAGGGGAACGGTGTGCATGCCGGGAAGGTAGCGGCAGGCCCACCACGATGCCAGGGCTTGCGCCCGGCCCGGTCGGCCCCCG
>NZ_BADA01000303.1 GCF_000333395.1 Microbacterium sp. B19 | reverse complement strand
GCGGCTCCGACCGCCCCGGGGTTTGGGGGCGACCGTTCAGGATGCCGCGAGCGCGCGGCCGAGGGAATCGCCCGACGCCCACGCCGTGCGGACGGCGGGCGACTCGCCCCACGCGTCCCCGCACAGCGACAGCCCCGGTGAGCGGAAGAACGGCTCCCCGGTCGCGCGGAGCGGGCGCGCGAACGTCCACCGGTGGACGTGCGTCGCGACGGGTTCGGCGTCGATCCGGAGCAGTCGCCGCGTGGCCGCCACGACCGGTGCGATCGCGGCGTCCGGGTCGTCGAGGGACCGTCGCGCGGCATCACCGGTGGTGTGCACCACGAGAACCGGCATCTCGGTATCGCGATCAGGGTCGACGATCGCGTTCGGGATCGTCCTGCTCACGCTCATGGTGGTCATCCCGGCGCTCGTCCTCGTCGTGGCGATCCTCGTGCTGCGGGGACGGCGCAAGGTCGAGGTGACCACCCTGGGGTGGATGGGCGCGATGCTCTTCGCGACGATTCCGTTGCGCAACTTCCTGCCGGGATCCCCGCCGATCGGCTCGTGGATCGACTACCTCGTCGTCCTGTGGGTACTCGCCGCCCTGGTTGCGGGACTGGTGATCTTCGTCGTCGCCTGGATCCGGCGCGGACCCGCCGGAGAAGTCGTGTAGCGCAGTCACACCTCGTCCCATTTGTTGCCGGTGCGCGTCCCGATCGTTGCTGCCCACGGTTCGTTCGGGCAGCACGAAGTGAGACATGCTCCCGCCCGGACATGACGATGCCCCGGCGCGCGGCCGGGGCATCGTCGATCAGGACTCAGGCCTGGGTGGTCACCGCGAACTGCACGGAACCCTGTCCGTCCAGCTGTGCGTCGAGCACGCGGTCGTCGAGCACCTGGGCGGCGTCGGCGTCCAGGAAGACGCGGGCGCCGGAATTCTCCACGACGGCGTCCTCGGGCTCGGGGCCGTCGACGACGGACAGCCGGAACTGCGACTCCGGCGAGCCGGCGCCCTCGATGCGCACACCGCCCTGGGCGGCATCCGGCAGCTGGGCGGCGATGGTCTTGACGGCGGTGGTGGCCTCTTCGGTGAGCGTCAGCATGGGTGACTCTCCTTCTGTGTCGACGTCAGGGGCCAGCCACGATTCCGAGAATCGGGCGCGGTCTCAACCTCACGGCGCCATTGCCAGGGGATTCTCACGGAGCACTCAGGGCACTCCGCACCGCCGTCAGGGCAGCAAGCCCGCGCGGCGCGCCCGGGCCACGGCGGCGTGGCGGGTCGAGGCATCCAGCTTCGACATCGCCGACGCGAGGTACGACTTCACCGTGGTCTCGCGGAGATGGAGGGATGCCGCGATCTCGCCGTTCGTGGCCCCGACGGCCGCGCACGAGAGGACGTCCAGTTCGCGACGGGAGAGGTGGATGCCGGTGACCTCGGGCTCGATCGTGGCGTCGCCCGAGAGCGCGGCGAGGCGGGACTCCAGCTCTTCCAGGCGGCGCCGCACCCCTTCGTCCGGGACGGTGGCGGCGATGCTGCGCAGCTGGGCGTAGCTCTGGCGGATCTCCTCGCGCGCGCCCGCGCTGAGGCCGTCGTCACCGGGGTTGAGGGATGCGAGGCGGCGGTCGACCTCGTCCCGCACGCGCAGTTCCGTGCCGAGTTCGCCCGCGATGTCGAAGGCGGGGCGCGCCTCGCGCTCGCCGAGGGGCGCCTGTGCCCAGGAGCCGCAATAGAGAACGCCGCGCGCGCTGCCGCGGACGAGCACGGGCACGGCGAACAGGGTCGCGATGCCCTCCCCGAGAATGGCGCGGTCGTAGTCGTGCGTGATGGTGCGCGCGGTGCGGTAGTCGAGCGCCAATCGGGGGCGCCGTTCCACGAGTGCCCGACCGCCGAGACCGCGTTCGGCGTGGACGACCAGCCCCTCGATGCTGCGCGTGCGGGCTCCGACGACCGTGGAGACGTGGACGGCGCCGTCGTGTTCGAGACCACCGAACGCGACGGGGAAGTGCGTGCGCCGCGCGAGCTCGGTCACGGCGTGCGACACGAGCGTCACGTCGTCTCGGAGTGCGACCGGTGTTCCCACGAACTACCTACTTCCGGGGGTGACGGCTGCGTCGCCGCCTTTCGTAGCGTCGACCCTACCACCGGGAAGGCGCTCCGACCCGGTGTTTTCCCCCCTTCCGGTGCGCCGATGCGCCGGTCTCATGAGGCAAGGAGGCCACATGACGGATAACAGGATCGACGGCGCCCCGCGCGGCGTCGACTACATCGCGGTCGAGGAGTCCGCTCCGTTCCGGGAGCTGAAGCGACGGCAGCGCAGCTTCATCTTCCCGATGGCCGTGGCGTTCCTCGTCTGGTACTTCGTCTACGTTCTGCTCTCGTCTTTCGCTCCCGACTTCATGGCGCAGCCGGTGTTCGGCGCCGTCACCGTCGGCCTGGTCTTCGGGCTCGGGCAGTTCGTCACGACCTTCGCAATCACGATGGGCTACGTCGCGTACGCCAACCGGCGACTCGACCCCGGCGCGGAGAGCCTGCGCGTCGAACTCGAGCGGGCCGAGCGGGGTGAGTCGTGAACGAGGTCTTCGCCACCGTCCACGCGGCGGTCCAGACGGTCGAGAACAATCCGGTCCTGAACATCTCGATCTTCGGCGCATTCGTCGCCGTGACGTTGTTCATCGTCATCCGGGCGAGCCGCAACAGCAAGACGGCGGCCGACTACTACGCGGCCGGGCGTTCTTTCACCGGACCGCAGAACGGATTCGCGATCGCCGGCGACTATCTGTCGGCGGCCTCGTTCCTCGGCATCTGCGGGGCGATCGCGATCAACGGGTACGACGGGTTCCTCTACTCGGTCGGGTTCCTCGTGGCGTGGTTGGTGGCGCTGCTGCTCGTGGCCGAGCTCATGCGCAACACCGGCAAGTTCACGATGGCCGACGTGCTGTCGTTCCGCCTGAAGGAGCGGCCGGTCCGGATGGCTGCGGCCATCACGACCCTCGCGGTGTGCTTCTTCTACCTGCTCGCGCAGATGGCGGGCGCGGGTGGTCTCGTGTCGCTGCTGCTGGGGATCACCGAGCGTGTGGGCCAGTCGATCGTCGTGGCGGTCGTCGGCATCCTGATGATCGTGTACGTCCTGATCGGCGGCATGAAGGGCACCACGTGGGTGCAGATCGTCAAGGCGTTCCTCCTCATCGGCGGAGCCGTGGTCATGACGATCTGGGTCCTGGCCATCAACGGGTTCAACCTCAACACGCTGCTCGAGGCTGCGGTCGCCGCATCCCCGAAGGGCGAGGCGATCCTCGGACCCGGCCTGCAGTACGGCGCGAACCCGTGGGACTTCCTCTCGCTCGCGCTGGCGCTCGTCCTCGGAACGGCGGGGCTCCCGCACGTTCTGATGCGCTTCTACACGGTGCCCACCGCGAAAGAGGCACGTCGCTCGGTGGTGTGGGCGATCTGGCTGATCGGTGTGTTCTACCTCCTCACGCTCGTGCTCGGCTACGGAGCCGGTGCCCTCGTCGGGCCCGAGGCCATCCTGGCCGCGCCCGGCGGTGTGAACGCGGCGGCGCCGCTGCTGGCCCTCGCGCTCGGCGGACCGATCCTGCTCGGGTTCATCTCGGCGGTGGCGTTCGCGACGATCCTCGCGGTCGTGGCGGGCCTGACGATCACCGCGGCGGCGTCCTTCGCGCACGACATCTACGCCAACGTCGTGAAGAAGGGCAACGTCCCGCCCGACGGCGAAGTGAAGGTCGCGCGGCGCACGGTCATCGTCATCGGCATCCTCGCGATCGTCGGCGGGATCGGCGTGCAGGGGCAGAACGTGGCGTTCCTCGTCGCGCTCGCCTTCGCCGTGGCCGCGTCGGCGAACCTCCCGACGATCCTGTACTCGCTCTTCTGGCGCCGCTTCACCACGCGCGGCGCCGTGTGGAGCATGTACGGAGGCCTGGGGTCGGCGCTCGTGCTGATCCTCCTCTCGCCCGTGTTCTGGGGAGGCCCCACCAGCGTGTTCGCGAACACGGGTGTGGCGATCTGGCCGCTGAACAACCCGGGCATCGTGTCGATCCCGCTCGGCTTCCTCCTGGGCTGGCTGGGCTCGATCACGTCGAAGCAGACCGAGGATCCTCGCAAGGCCGCCGAGATGGACGTGCGTTCCCTCACCGGTTTCGGTGCGGAGAAGGCCTCGAACCACTGATCGCGTCCTCGCCCGGTCCGGCCAACGCCGGACGGGC
>NZ_BADA01000304.1 GCF_000333395.1 Microbacterium sp. B19 | reverse complement strand
CACGACGCGCTCGACGCCAAGGCGCAGGAGATCCTCGACGGTGCGGGTCCCGACTTCGTCTTCGTACCCGACGGGCCGTTCTACCAGGTGCAGGACCTCGGCTACCTCGCGTGGGCCTTCGGTCCGGAGGGGGCGCCGGTGCTGCACGGCGCCGACATGGGCATCCTGCGCGACGGCCTCCTCGCGAAGGTCTACACCGTGCTCTTCACATGAGCGACGGCGGGGGCGCGATTAGCCTGGGGGCGGCCCGCTCGGATGCCGGGACGGGAGCGCCGACGGACGGAGAGCCCATGCGTCATCCGCGGCATCGTCGGCAACATCGAGGGCAGCCCGGTCGAGCTCGGCGCGTCGGTGCTGCGCTGAGGCCGTGAGCGCGGCGGCGCCGGACTTTCGGGGCCTCGAAACCCTGAGTGAGCCGCCGCACGACCCCCGGAAACACGCGGTTCGGCGGCCCGAAATGCTCAGAATCCTCGGGGGAGGTTTGCAGCGCCACTCGGTGTTGGCCAGGCTCGTTCCCAGCGAAGGGGAGTAGCTCCGGGCCGGTGATCGGCCCGCGGAGATGTCGACACACTGGCCGTCATGGCGACGGCCCGGCATTCCATCCGGATGGCATCCGTCACCGGACGAGCGAGACCTTCGGCCCGCCCAGGCCGAGGACACCCCTACCCGTCTTCGGTCATGACTGACCGGAGGTCGTCTTGCCCCCTGCACTCCTGCGCCGCATCGGCGTATGCCTGCAGGCA
>NZ_BADA01000305.1 GCF_000333395.1 Microbacterium sp. B19 | reverse complement strand
CAGGCGCATCGGGTGGTCGAGGCCGTGACGGGCGCGCCGGACGTCGAGGAGGTGCCGGAGGCGCTCACCGCGCAGATCCCGCTGATCCGCGAAACCCTCGAGACGCTCGGCCTTGCGATCGTCGGGGCGCCCGAGCACGAGGCCGATGACGTCATCGGAACCCTCGCCACGCGCGCGGACGTGCCCGTCGACATCGTCACCGGGGATCGCGACCTCTTCCAGCTCGTCGACGACGACCGGGGTATCCGAGTGATCTATACGGCTCGTGGAATGAGCAATCTCGAGATCATCGACGACGCGGCCGTGCAGGCCCGCTACGGCATCCGGGCAGCGCAGTACGCCGACTTCGCAGCGCTCCGCGGCGACCCGTCCGACGGCCTTCCGGGCGTGCCGGGCATCGGCGAGAAGTCGGCGGCCGCGCTGCTGGCAGCTGGCGGCGACCTCGGCGGCATCCGTTCCGCCGCCGCGGAGGGCACTGTTGGATCTCCGGCGCAGCGGGCCAAGATCCTGGCCGCCGCGGACTACCTCGACGTCGCGCCGACGGTCGTCCGGGTCGTGCGCGACCTCGACCTCGCGCCCGCCGACGACCGGATCACCTTCGATGACGCTCGTGCCGAGGCCGCCACCGAGCTCGCCGCGCGCTGGAACCTCGGCACGTCCATGACCCGGGCACTGGCCGCGCTGCGCGCCTGACCTCAGCGCTCGCGCGCGAGCCACTCCCGCAGCCGCGGAAGGGGCCATGTCGTGATGATCCGCTCAGCGGGCACACCGGCCGCTTCCGCACGTGCCGCCCCATGGTCGAGCAGCGAGAGTTGCCCGGGCGCGTGGGCATCGGTGGCGGGGATGACGTCGTTGGAGGCGTTCTTGAAGTCGCTCACGGCAGCGGTGAGGTTCCAGCCCTTGAGGACGTTGCGGTCGTCGACGACGGTGACCTTGCCGAGCTTCTTGGTGACGCTCGCGTTGCGCGCGACGTTGCCGAAGTCGACCTTGGTGGCCTCGGCGTTGAGCGACCACAGGTCGCTCGCCGTCACGGCGGCGGTCAGGTCGACCG
>NZ_BADA01000306.1 GCF_000333395.1 Microbacterium sp. B19 | reverse complement strand
GTCTTCTCGTCGGCCATCTCGCGGACGACCTTCCACGCCGAGGCGGCGTTCTTGCTGTCCTTGTTCACGACCCAGCTGCCGCCGCCGAGGTTGCCGATGTCACCGGCGGGACCGGCGGGTTGTCGATGCGCCGGCGCGCGAGATCGCCGCCGAAGCCGGAGTCGGAGTCGGGACGTTGTACCGGCACTTCCCGAATCGCGCGGCTCTCGTCGCTGCGGTGTTCACCACCGAGATCGACGCCACCGCGGCGGCGGCGGAG
>NZ_BADA01000307.1 GCF_000333395.1 Microbacterium sp. B19 | reverse complement strand
TGCGCCGTCGGCTGGCCGTTCATCTGCAGGATGCCGCACCCCGGCCGCCCGATCCGTCCGGTGAGCAGGTGCAGGTTGTTGACCTGGCACGCGGATGCCGTGGCATCCGACGCTTGATAGAACCCCTGCAGCACCGTCGAGAGGACGCGCGGCGACTCGGCGAAGATCCGGGCGGCGGCGCGGACGTCGGCGGCATCCACCCCGCACGTCTCGGCGACGGCCTCGGGCGTCCACGGCTCGACCGTGGCCTTCAGCTCGTCGAAGCCGATCGTGTGGGCGGCGATGTAGTCGTGGTCGATCCAGTCGTTCGCGAGCAGCTCGCGGATGAGCCCGTTCATCAGGGCGAGGTTCGTGCCCGGCCGCACGGGGAGGTGCACCTCCGCCTCGCGCGCGACCTCGGTCGGCACGCGGATCACCGTCACGAGCGACCTCGACGAGTACGCGATCGCCGCCCTCGCCGCCTCCCCGGTCGACAGCTACGGCGTCGGCACCTCGGTCGTCACCGGATCGGGTGCACCCACCGCCGGTCTCGTGTTCAAACTCGTGGCGCGCGCCGCCGCGGACGGATCCTGGGTCGCCGTCGCCAAGGCGTCCGCGCAGAAGGCCTCGCACGGCGGCCGGAAGGCCGCGTTCCGCACGCTCGACGGCGGCACGGCGACCTCCGAGCTCATCGTCGTGAGCGACGGGTTCGAGGAGCTCGCCACCGCCGCGGAGCACCCTGACGCCCGCGCGCTCCAGGTTCCGCTGGTCGTGGACGGGGAACCGGATGCCGCGGCCCTCGGCCCGCAGGGCGTCGCCGCCGCGCGCGCCCACCACGCGCGGGTGCGCGAAGAGCTGCCCGTGCGCGCACTCGCGCTGAGCCGATCGGAGCCGGCGCTGCCGACGGAGTACGTCGAGGCCTGAGTCGCGGGGGGCGCGATCGCGCGGGGCCCTCGGGCGTGGCGGTCGCCGCTGTCTGTGCCTCCTGGCATCCATGAACGCGATCCACGGGGAGAAACGCGACGACAGCACGTCTCTCCGCGGGAGCAGCGTTCATCGGCAGAAGGGTACGGGACTCCGACACCCCGCCGAGGGCCACACGCTCCGAACACGGGTGAAGCCGCTCTCGAATCGGGCGAGGTCGGGCCCGGAGTGGCCCGTGCGCATGCCTGCGTTGCCTAGCGTGAAATCCTCGCGGCCGGATCGTGGCTCCTCGATCCGTCCGCGGGGCGCGCACCGAACGGAGAGCACCAATGGCCGCCGATGCCCGGCATGACCGACCCGCCGATCCCGCCCGCCGCGCGCTCATCGCGACAGCGGCCTGGGTCGCCCCGGCCATCGCCTCGACCTTCGTCCCCGCCGCAGCGCAATCGGGCGGGAGCGTCCCCATCTCGAAGCTCCGCATCGGCCCCGACTTCGCCGTCGAGAACAGACGACAGTACGACCCCTCCACCCAGACGAATCGCGGGCCGCTCGTCGTGTACGTCACCGCTCTGTACGACCAGAACGTCGTCTGGTGGCCCACCCCGGATCCGAGCGTCGCCGTTCTCCCCTACGTCGTCTCCGTGTCGGGTCCCCTGGGCGCGAGCACCCTGTCGGGCACGCTGAGCATCCCGATCGGGGGCTACGCGCAGGACGTGCGCTGGTACCCGAGCGAGACCGGCTACCCGATCCCAGCCGGAACCTATGCCTTCACGATGACCCTGTACGGCAGTGACGGATCGACCTCGAAGAGCACATCGATCACCGTGACATGAGCGTTCAGCTGTTGAGTGATTCGTAGATCTCTTTGCACTGCGGGCAGACAGGAAACTTCTCGGGGTCACGACCCGGCGTCCACTTCTTGCCGCACAGCGCGCGGACCGGCTTGCCCGTCAGTGCGGACTCGAGGATCTTGTCCTTCTTGACGTAGTGCGAGAACCGCTCATGGTCGCCCGGCTCGATGTTCTCCTCGCGGATGAGCTCCTCGAGCTCGCGATCGAGAGTCGCGAGACCCCCGCTGTCCGGTCGGTCGAGAGGCGTGCTCATGGTCTGCCAGTGTAGCCGCGGTCCGCAGGGCGGGGACGGTTCCACGGGAACCGCTTCGCCCCGGCCTCAGGTCGCTTCGGCGAACTCCATCAGACGCGTGCTGCGCCGTTCGAACACCGCGGAGCCGATGGCGATCCCGATCGCGAACACCGCGAGCCCCACCCCGATCCCCACCCACAGGGCCGGGAGCGCATCGACGGTGTCGGATGTCACGGCCTGCAGGGCGAGCCAGATCGCGGGGGCCGCGGCGAGAAGGGCGCCGAGCATGACCAGGCCCTGAGCCATGACGCCGCCCGAACCCGTGCGCTGCGGCTGTTGGAACGGGCTGTCTCCGGGACGGGAGACGGCATACGGCGCGGCGACCGAGGCGATGCTCGACAGTCCCAGCCCCGAGAGGAACAGCGCGGCGCACACGCCGACGAGCGCGGGGGCGAAGGCCCACCGGCCGTGGACGGCGATGGCGAGCGGGATCGCGATCGCGAGCAGCGGCAGCGCGATCAACACGACGGGGACGAGCCGGCCCAGGCGGTCGGAAAGGCCGCGCACACCGCTCGCGATGTGCATCCACAGCGCCGTGGAGTCGTAGGCCAAGTCGTTGTGCGGCATCCACCCGAGGAAGAGGGCGATGATCGGTGCCGGCAGAAGCACCGCCAGTTCGATCGGGACGCCGGCGACCACGAGCGGCAACGTCGAGAGCACCGCCGCGATCGGCACCACCACGACGTTGACGATGTAGCGGCGGTCGCGGAGCCAATACGACAGGCTGCGCGCGGCGACCGCACCACCCGGCGTCCCCGGGAGCAGGGCGAACCATCCGAGGCCGGCGCGCTCGCGGACGGTGGCGGGTCGCGGCGTCGTGGTCAGCAGCACCCGGACGAGGACGAACCACGCGGCCGCGAGCAGCGCGACCGTCGCGAGCGCGACGACGACGCTTCCGACCGCTGAGCCCGCGGAGGGGGCGAGAGCGATGCTCCACGCCGCGCCGATGGGCGTCCACGCGAGCACCTCCGCCGCGGCCTCGAGCTGCGACGGAACCGCCCCGCGCCACTCCAGGGAACCCAGGAAGATGCCGACCGGAACGACGACGACGAGCACCGCGACGATGTACACGCCGAAGAGTTCGCGCGACTGCCGGGGGCGGCGCACGAGCGCACCGAGGGCCATACTCACCCTCGCCAGGAGCACGCACGTGACGACCGCCAGAGCAATGGACAGGACACTCGCGGCCGGCGCGGCGCCGTGCGCCGACCACGCGGCGGAAAGGCTGATCGCGAGCACGATGACCACGAGCACCGGCACGCTCACCAGACCCGCGAGCAGCAGCATCGCCGCGAGCGGCCGCGGTTCGGGGCCGACGACGGCGAAGCGGCGCGGGTCGAGAGGGTCGACGGATGCCGTGAGGGGCGGCGCGATCGCGAAGCCGAGCGTCACCGCGGACCCGGCGAGCACCGTGACCACCGAGGTCGTCAGACGGTCGGAGTCGGCGAGGGCCGCGACGTTGATCGCGGCGAAGACAGTGCCCGAGACGAGGACGAACAGGCCGACGGCCCGGCGAAGCACGTGATCCCGGTCGCCCCGCAGGGCGCCGAGCATCATCGCGAGCCTCAGGCGGAGAACGTGTGCAACCACTCGAGTCCCTCCACGTCGCCCAGGCCACCGGACAGCTCGAGGAACCGTTCCTCCAGGGTCGATTCCCCGCGCACCTCGTCGACGGTGCCCTCGGCCAGGACCTGGCCGGACACGATCACGGCGACACGCGAGCACACGCGCTCCACGAGTTCCATGCCGTGGCTCGACAGGATCACGGTCCCGCCGTGCTCCACGTACGCGCGGAGGATGTCGAGGATGACGCCGCTGGAGACCGGATCGACCGCCTCGAACGGCTCGTCGAGCACGAGGAGGCGCGGCGAGTGGATCATGGCCCCCGCCAGCATCACCTTCTTCGTCATACCGGCGGAGTAGTCGGAGACCGGGCGACCGAGCGCCTCGACGAGGTCGAAGGCCCGAGCGAGGTCGGCGGCACGGCTTTCGACCACCGGGGACGGCAGTCCGCGCAGCGCGCCGTAGTAGTGCAGGAGCTGTCGACCGGTGAGCCGGTCGAAGGTGCGCAGACGGTCGGGCAGCACACCGATGAGCTTCTTCGCCGCGCGCGCCTGCCGTTTCGCGTCGACACCGTTGATCTCGACCGTGCCGCCGTCGGACCGGAGCAGCCCCGCGATGATCGAGAGGGTGGTGGTCTTGCCCGCGCCATTGGGTCCGACGAGACCGTAGAACGAGCCTGCCGGGACCGTCAGGTCGACGCCGTCGACGGCGCGCACATCGCCGAAGGTCTTCGTGACGTTGCGCACCTTGAGCGCGGGCAAGGCGGACGCATCCGCCTCGACGGCCACCGATTCCTCCACCGCGACGTCCGCGGGCGTCGGGTCTTCGACGATCGCCGGGTGCTCGGCGTCCGGATCTTCGACCGGGGCTTCGTCCGTCCCCAACAGGTCGGCGAGCGGCTCGTCGGTCGTCGCGCCATCGTCGGCCGGCTCGACCGCCGGGGCCGATTCCGTGACCCCGTCGTCGGCGGGCTCCTGGAGCTCTTCGCCGATTGCCTCGTCGACAGGCTGCTCCGCGACGACCGTCTCTCCGGCGGACGAATCCCGCACCGGGGGCAGCTCCGCGTGAGGTTCCTCCTCCGCGGGCGCCTCGGCGGGGGGCTCGTCCGCGACACGCGTCTCGGGCTCGGGCCCAGGCGCGGGCTCCGGCTCAGGCTCCGGCGCGGGTTCAGGCTCAGGCGCCGGCTCCGCCTCCGGCTCCGGCTCCGGCGCGCGCTCCGGCTCCGGCGCGGGCTCAGGCTCCGGCGCGGGCGCGGGCGCGGGCGCGGGCGCGGGAGCCACCGTCTCGGCGTCCATCGGATCGGCGGCGATCTCCGTGCCCGCGGGCTCCGCGCTCAGCGGTTCCTCCGGAGCAGCGGACGCGAGCTGCCCGTCGCGCGCTTCGTCCGCTGCTGCGTCGTCCGCGACCGGCGGTTCTTCGACCGCGACATCCGCCGGGGTCGGGTCGCCGGCCGGAACCTCCGCCTCGACCGTCGGTGGGAGCGGCGGACGCGGCGGCACGATCAGGTCGGCGGGCAAGCGCGGGGGCGGGACCGGTTCGCCGACGGGCGCG
>NZ_BADA01000308.1 GCF_000333395.1 Microbacterium sp. B19 | reverse complement strand
GGATACATAACCATCATGGATGCTTTTCATGCAAAACCTCCCGTAGTGCAATGTCCGGTCAACGCGCGACCCTGGACGCATGACCCTCGCCGCACACTTCGCCGGAGGCCGCGATTACCTCGCCGCCTGCACGCTCGGGCTCCCGCCGCGCGCCACGGTCGCGGCCGTGACCGCGGACCTCGAGGCCGCGGCATCCGGTCGTCCGGACGTCGGGGCCGCCACGCGCGCGGTCGAGGACGCCCGGCGCTCGTACGCACGGCTCGTCAGCGCTCCCGTGTCGCGCGTCGCGATCGCCGCGCAGACGTCGGTCGCCGTCTCGCTCATCGCCGCCGCGGTCCCCGACGGTGCCGAGGTGCTCTGCGCGGACGGCGACTTCGCGTCGCTCGTGGCTCCGTTCGCGCACGCGGGCCGCGGCGTCCGCCTGCGGTCCGTCCCGCTCAGGCGCCTCGCCGACGAGATGACCGCGGACACCTGGCTCGTCGCGTTCTCACTCGTGCAGTCCGCGACCGGCGAGGTCGCCGACGCCGCCGCCATCGCCGCCGCCGCGGCGAGGACCGGCACCCGCACACTGTGCGATATGACCCAGGCCGCCGGATGGCTGCCCGTGGATGCCACTCTCTTCGACGCCACGGTGTGCCACGCCTACAAGTGGCTGTGCGCCCCGCGCGGGGTCGCGTTCCTCACGCTCTCCCCCGCCCTCGCGAGCGAGCTGCGGCCCGTGCAGGCCGGGTGGTACTCGGGAGACGACCCCTGGGCGTCCTGTTACGGCGCTTCGGCCCCGCTGGCCGCCGATGCCCGGCGCTTCGACGTCTCGCCCGCGTGGCAGGCCTTCGTGGGCGCTGCCCCCGCGCTCGCGCTCTTCGCCTCCGCCGACCCGGCCGCGATCCACGCGCACGCGACGGGACTCGCGGCGCACTTCCGCGCCGTGATGGGCCTGGCCGAGCCGGAACGCCCCTCGGCGATCGTCACGTGGCCGGATGCCGACGGCTGCGCGCTCGCCCGACTCACGGCATCCGGGATCATCGCGTCGGGGCGCGCCGGTCGCGCGCGCGTCGCCTTCCACGTGTTCAACGACGAGGACGACGTCGATCGGGCACTTTCCGCTCTGCGCGCCGCGCCGCTCAAGCTCGCAGTCTGACCCACAGCGCTCCGAGGCACACGGCCGCGACCGGGAGGAGCGCCCACAGCGCGAGCCCGCCGTATCCCGCGCCGTTCAGGATGACGCCGGCGAGCACCGAGCCCACCGCCGCGCACGCCGTCATGAGCGTGTCGCTCCGCCCCTGTCGGCGCGGAAATGCCGCGAGCGGCGTCGCCTCGGTGAGCAGCGCGGAGCCCGCGACGGTCGCGGCGCTCCACCCGAGGCCCAGCAGGACCAATGCCACGAGCACGCCGGCCTGCGACCACGACAGGGTCGCGGCGACCGCCAGCGCGGCCGCGAGCAGAACCTGCCCGAGGACCACGACTGGAATCCGCCCGATGCGGTCGGCCAGGACGCCGAAGACCGGGGACAGGCCGTACATGCCGAAGACGTGCAGCGCGATCGTGACGCCCACCGCGAGGGTCACGGCATCCGGAGCGACGATGTGCGACAGATGCACGGGCGTCATCGCCATCACGGATGCCATGGTCACGTGCGAGGCGGCGACGGCGAACATCGCGTAGCGGGCCAGGGCGGGTCGGTCCGTCACCGCGTCGGCGACGGCGGCCGCCGCGTTCTCGCGGTCGCGGCGCTGCGCCAGCAGCAGCGGGTCGGGTCGCAGCACGAGGACGTACAGCGCGAGGGCGCACGCCTGGGCCGCGAACGAGAACAGGTAGGCGCCGGTGAGGCGTGGCATCCCGATGCTCGCGCCCAGGACCTCGCCGGGCGCGAGGAGGAGCGGCCCGACGACGCCCCCGACGGTGGTCGCCCAGACGACCGTCGCGAGGTCGCGCCCGCGCCGCGCGGTGCTCGCGAGATCGGTCGCGGCGAAACGCGCTTGCAGCGTGCCCGCGTTTCCTGCCCCGATGAGGGCGATCCCCACGAGCAGCAGGGGGAAGAGCCGGAGTGCCGCTGCCGCGATGACGACGGAGATTCCGGCCAGCGCCATGACGTTGCCCGTGCTGAGGGCGAAGCGACGGCCGCGCCGGGACGCCAGGCGCGCGAGCGGGATCGCCGTGAGCGCGGCGCCCAGCGTGACGGACGCGGTCGCGAAGCCCGAGAGCGCCTCCTGCCCCGAGAGGTCGGCGGCCAGGAGAGCGCCGAGCGACAGCGTCGAACCGAACGCCACCCCGGCGAGCACCTGCCCGGCCGCGAGGACGCGGACCGTGCGGCGCTGCACGAGCGCGACGTCGACCGCCGCACCCGCCGCGAGGTCAGGCATCGCGCACGGTGTTGCGCAGCACTCCGATTCCGCTGACCTCGACCTCGACGGTGTCGCCGGCCTCGAACGGGCCGATGCCGGCCGGCGTGCCGGTGAGGATCAGGTCGCCGGGGAGCAGCGTGAACACCGCAGACGCGTAGGCGATGAGGTCGGGGACCTTGTGGATCATGTCCGACATCGGGCCGTTCTGCCGCACCTCGCCGTTCACGCGGGTCGTGATCGTCGCGGCATCGGTGTCGAGCTCGGTCTCGATGACCGGCCCGACGGGGCAGAAGGTGTCGAAGCCCTTGGCGCGGGTCCACTGACCGTCGCGGCTCTGGAGGTCGCGGGCCGTGACGTCGTTGGCGACGGTGTAGCCGAAGATGTAGTCGGCGGCGCGCTCGGCCGGAACGTTCTTCGCGATGCGGCCGATCACGACGGCGAGTTCGCCCTCGTAGTCGGTACGGGAGCTGAGCGCGGTCGGTCGGACGATGACGTCGTCGGGTCCGATCACCGACGTGTTCGGCTTGAGGAACATCAGCGGTTCGGCGGGAGCCTCGCCGCCCATCTCGGCGGCGTGGTCGTGGTAGTTCTTGCCGATGCACACGACCTTCGAGCGTGGGATGACGGGCGCGAGAAGCGTCACCTCGGACAGCGGGATCCGCTCCCCCGTCGTCTCGAAGCCGGCGAACAGCGGATCGCCCGCGAGGACGACCAGTTCGGCGTCGTCGACGATCCCGTAGCGGAGGGTTTCCTGGTGGCTGAACCGAGCGATCTTCACCTTTCCACCCTATCCGGGGCCTCGGACGTGGCATCCGGGGTTCTGCTTCGTCGGAGTGCGGCCGGCATCCCCCTCTCCCCACGCCCGCGGAAACGACGAAGGGGCCCCCAAAGCGGGGACCCCTCCGTGTGCGACGCGATCAGGCGTCGAGGCGGTACAGCCAGCCGTGCTTGTCCTCGGCGCGGCCGTACTGGATGTCGGTGAGCTCCTGGCGCAGCTCGAGGGCGAGCGTGCCGGAAGGCTGCTCGTCGATGAAGTCCTTGCCCTTGAGCGTGCCGATCGGGGTGACGACGGCGGCGGTGCCGCACGCGAACACCTCGACGATGTCCCCGGATGCCACGCCCTCACGCCACTCCGCGAGAGAGACGTTACGACCGACCACGTGGTGGCCGCGGTCACGGGCGAGCTGCAGCAGCGAGTCGCGCGTGATGCCCTCGAGGATCGAGTCGGACTGCGGCGTGACGATGGTGCCGTCCTTGTAGACGAACACGATGTTCATGCCACCGAGTTCTTCGATGTTGCGGTCCTGGTCGAGGAACACGACCTGGTCGCACTCGTTCTCGTATGCCTCGGACTGCGGCAGCAGGCTCGCGGCGTAGTTGCCACCGGTCTTCGCCGCGCCCGTGCCGCCCTTGCCGGCGCGCGAGTAGTCCTCGCTGAGCCAGATCGACACCGGCTGCACGCCGCCCTTGAAGTACGCGCCCGCGGGGCTCGCGATGAGGTAGTACGCGACCTTGTGCGCGGGACGCACGCCGAGGAACGCCTCCTTCGCGAACATGAACGGACGCAGGTAGAGGCTCTGGTCGTCGCCCGAGGGCACCCACGCCCCGTCGACCGCGATGAGCTCGCGCAGCGACTGCAGGAAGTACGGGACGGGAAGCTCGGGCAGCGCGAGACGGCGGGCCGAACGCTGAAGGCGCCGACCGTTCTGGTCGGGGCGGAAGGTGTGGACCGACCCGTCGGCGTGACGGTACGCCTTGATGCCCTCGAAGATCTCCTGACCGTAGTGCAGGACGGCCGCGGCGGGGTCGAGCGAGATCGGACCGTACGGCGAGACACGCGGACGGTGCCAGCCGCCGCGAATCGACCAGCAGACGTCGACCATGTGGTCGGTGAAGTGCTGCCCGAAGCCCGGGTTGGCGAGGATCTCGTCGCGCTGAGCCGGGCTCTTCGCGGCGAGGTTGCGGGTGACGGCGAACTCGAGCGGGTCGAGTCCGGTGTCGGGGTCGGTGTCGATGGTCGTCATGGTCTCTCTCACACGGTGTCGGGGAGCGCGGGCGGCGGCGCGGGCCGATCGGTCCAGGTTACGCCCGGACGCGTTCGGCGATCGCGTCGCCGATCTGCGCGGTGCTGCGCGGCGTGGCGTCCCGGGCGGCGATGTCGTCTTCCACCGCGCGGGTGACGCGGGCGGACTCGCTCTCGAGCCCGAGGTGGTCGAGCAGGAGGGCGACCGAGAGGATCGCGGCCGTGGGATCGGCCTTCTGGGTGCCCGCGATGTCGGGCGCCGATCCGTGGACGGGCTCGAACATCGAGGGGAACGCGCCGTCGGGGTTGATGTTGCCCGAAGCGGCGAGGCCGATGCCACCGGTGACGGCGCCGGCCAAGTCGGTCAAGATGTCGCCGAAGAGGTTGTCGGTGACGATCACATCGAAGCGGCTGGGGTTCGTGACCAGGAAGATCGTGGCCGCGTCGACGTGCAGGTAGTCTACGTCGACCTCGGGGTGCTCCGTCGCCACCGCGTCGACGATGCGCTTCCACATGCCGCCGGCGTGGACGAGCACGTTGGTCTTGTGCACGAGCGTGAGCTTCCGGCGCCGACGCTCGGCGAGGTCGAAGGCGTAGCGGACGACGCGCTCGATCCCGAACGCGGTGTTGACCGACGTCTCGTTGGCGACCTCGTGCGGGGTGCCACGCCGGATCGACCCGCCGTTGCCGACATACGGTCCCTCGGTGCCCTCGCGGACGACCACGAAGTCGATCTCGCCGGGGTTCGCGAGCGGACCGGTCGCCCCGGGGTAGAGCTTCGACGGCCGCAGGTTGACGTAGTGGTCGAGCTCGAAACGCAGCTTGAGCAGGAGGCCGCGCTCGATGTTCGCGTCCTTCAGGCGCGGGTCGCCGGGCACTCCCCCGACCGCGCCGAGGAGGATCGCGTCGTGCTCGGCGATCGCAGCGAGGTCGGCGTCGGTGAGCGTGTCGCCCGTCTCGAGGTACCGTGCGGCGCCGAGCGAGAACGGCGTCTTCTCGAACGTGACGCCGGACTCGGCGGTGACCGCGTCGAGGACCTTCACGGCCTCGCTGACGACCTCGGGACCGATGCCGTCACCGGGGATGACAGCCAGTTTCACGACGCGCGACATCGCACTCCTCAGCGCTCAGGGCACATCACTTCGTCGATGCGCCGCGGGATCCTCCCAGGGTAGTGGCAGCGATGAGCGCCGCCACGACGATGAGCCCCGCGCCGATGAGTGCCGTGACGACGACGCCCGAGTCGAACGCCTGCGCCGCGGCGAGCCGCAGCGACTCCCCCAGCGCCGCGTCGTCGAGTGTGTGCGACACCGCGACGGCACCGGCGAGAGTCTCGCGGGCCGCGTCGGCCGCGGCATCCGGGAGTCCCGCCGGCAGCACGAGCTGCGCGCGATAGAACGCTGCCAGGATGCCACCCAGCACCGCCGTGCCCAGCACCGCGCCCACTTCGTACGCCGTCTCGGAGACGGCGCTCGCGGCACCGGCCTTCGCGGGCGGGGCGCTGGAGAGGATCAGCTCGTTCGACACGGTCTCGGCCGCGCCGATGCCGATACCCAGCAGACCGAACGCCACGATGAGCAGCAGGAGGTCGGCGGTCGAGAAGGCCACCAGGACGTAGGCCACGACCGAGAACGCGAGAGCAGCCGGAACAACGCGGCGCGGCGCGAACCGCTGTGCGACGGGAACGATTGCCAGGCCCGCGACGATCATCAGCACGAGGCCGGGCAGCAGCGCGAAGCCCGCGACCATCGGGGTGAGACCCACGACGAGCTGCAGGTGCTGCGCGACGAAGTAGAGGAACCCGACGAGACCGACCACGCTCAACAGGTTGACGAGGATCGCTCCGGAGAACGTCCCACGCCGGAACAGGGACATGTCGAGCATCGGGGTGGGCAGAGCGCGCTGGCGCCGGACGAACAGCCACCCGAACACCACGCCCGTCACGAACAGCGCGAGCGTCACCATCGTCGGTCCGTCGACCGCGAGCTTCTTGATGCCGTAGACGATCGGCACCATCGTCGCGAGCGAGAGCAGCACGCTGAGCGGGTCGAAACGCCCCGGCGCGGGGTCGCGGCTCTCGGGCACGAAGAACGGCGCGAGGATCAGCAGCGGAACCAGCACGGGCACCGCCATGAGGAAGACCGAGCCCCACGTGAAGTGCTCGAGCAGGAACCCGCCCACGATCGGGCCGAGGGCCGCACCGGCCGAGAAGCCCGACGCCCACACGGCGATCGCGAGGCGACGCTCGTCGCGGTCGCGGAAGATGCTCCGCAGCAGCGACAGCGTGGACGGCATGAGCATCGCGCCGAACACGCCCATCAGGGCGCGACCCGCGATGAGCAGCGCGGCGGTGGGTGCGAACGCCGAGAGAGCGGACACCGCGGCGAAGCCGGTGGCGCCGATCAGCAGCAGACGCCGACGGCCGAACCGGGTCTCGAGCGTGCCCATCGTCACGAGGAGCCCCGCGAGCACCAGCGGGTAGACGTCGATGATCCAGAGCTGCTCGATGCTCGAGGGCTGCAGCG
>NZ_BADA01000309.1 GCF_000333395.1 Microbacterium sp. B19 | reverse complement strand
TCGGCATCCAGCATCCGGATGTGATCGCCGTTGATCGCCTCGGCCTTCTTTTGGTCGAAGCGCGCGGGGTTCGGGTTGACGTCGGCGATGTCGAACGCCGCGATCATCTCGTCGAGCGAGAACACGTCGCGGTCGCTCGACAGCGACCATCCGAGCAGCGACAGGTAGTTGAGCAGGCCCTCGTGGATGAAGCCCTTCTCGCGCTGCAGGAACAGGTCGGCCTGAGGGTCGCGCTTCGAGAGCTTCTTGTTGCCCGTCTCGCCGAGCACCAGCGGCATGTGACCGAAACGCGGGATGAACGTCGTGACACCGGCATCCACGAGCGCCGAATACAGCGCGAGTTGCCGGGCCGTCGAGGGCATGAGGTCTTCGCCGCGGATGACGTGGGTGATGCCCATGAGCGCGTCGTCGACGGGGTTCACGAAGGGGTACAGCGGCACTCCCCCCGCCCGCACGAGGACGAAGTCGGGGAACGACCCGGCGGGGAAGGTCACCTCGCCGCGGATGAGATCGACGTAGCTCAGGTCGTGGTCGGGCACGCGCAGGCGCCAGGCGGGCTGGCGCCCCTCGGCGCGGAACGCCGCCTTCTGCTCGTCGGTGAGATCGCGGTCGTAGTTGTCGTAGCCGAGCTGTTTCGCACGGCCGTTGGCCTCGTTGCGCGCGTCGATCTCCTCGGCGGTCGAGTAGCTCTCGTACACGGCGCCGGCGGCGATGAGCTTGTCGAGCACCTCGCGGTAGATCTCGTGGCGCTGCGACTGCCGGTACGGCGCGTGCGGTCCGCCGACCTCGACGCCCTCGTCCCAGTCGATGTTCATCCACCGCAGCGCTTCGAGCAGCTGCTGGTAGCTCTCCTCGCTGTCGCGCGCGGCATCCGTGTCTTCGATGCGGAAGACGAGCTTGCCGCCGTTGTGGCGCGCGTAGGCCCAGTTGAACAGGACGGTGCGGATGAGACCGACGTGCGGCAGCCCCGTGGGTGAGGGGCAGAAGCGGACGCGGACGTCGGCGCCGGTGGCGGTCGTGGTGCGGGGATCGGGGGTGGCAGACACCCCCCGATCCTACTCGGCGGCGCCGACCCGACCCGGGTGCCCGGGGGTCGGATGGGGATGATCCGCGAGCACCTCGTCGACGATGTGGAGAGCCGCCCCGACGGCGGGCACGCGCTCGGCCCCGCGGGCGGTGACGACGTGCAGCGTGCGCGCCTCGGCGGGAGGGAGGCGCGGCACCGCGATCCCCGCGACGAGCGGGAGGGATGCCACGGCCATCCCCGGCAGGATGGCGACGCCGACGGCCTGGGCGACGAGGTTCTCGACGGCGACGTAGTTGTCGGTCTCGAATGCGATGTCGGGCGTGAATCCGGCGCGACCGCACGCCTCGAGGAGGTGACCCCGGCACTGCGGACAGCCGGCGATCCACCGCTCCCCCACGAGCCGCGACAGGTCGACGGGGTCGCTTCCCGCGACCGGATGGTCCGCGGGAACAACGAACACCGTGTCGTCGCGGGCGACGGTGCGCACGGTCAGTCCCGTCGCGGCGGACTCCA
>NZ_BADA01000310.1 GCF_000333395.1 Microbacterium sp. B19 | reverse complement strand
CGACAAGCTCGCCGCCGAACTCGACGAGCAGCAGAAGACGGAGTTCGCGCGGCAGGAGTTCCAAGCCGTGCTCGAGCGGCTCCCGAAGCCGCCGCGCGACGACCCGTGGCGTCGCCTCAGCGGACTGCACACGGTGCGCGGTCGCCGCTCGCTCGCGGTCGCCCGGTCCCTGTGGCAGGCGCGCGAGGACTACGCCCGCGAGCAGGACGTCGCCCCGGGCCGCCTCGTGCCCGACCGTGCGCTCGTCGCTGCCGTGCTGGCGGATCCGCAGAGCAAGCAGGCGCTCGCGGGCGTGAAGGAGTTCAACGGACGCGCGAGCCGCACGCAGCTCGACCGCTGGTGGAACGCGATCGTCGCCGGGCGCGAGTCCACCGACCTGCCGCCGGACCGCGTCCCCAGCGACACGCTGCCGCCGCCGCGCGCATGGGCCGATCGCAACCCCGAGGCCGACCGCCGTCTCAAGGCCGCGCGACCGGCGGTGGAGGCGCGGGCGGAAGAGCTCCGGATGCCGACCGAGAACCTCCTGACCCCCGAGACGCTGCGCCGCGTGGCGTGGACTCCCCCGGCCGAGGTCACCGCCGAGTCGATCTCGGGCGCCCTCGCGGAGCTCGGTACGCGGCCGTGGCAGATTGAGCAGACTGCACAGGTGATCGCGGATAGTTTTGTAGCTTCCCTCAACGCCGATCCCGACCAGTCGGAACCGACTTCGTAGGTTCGGACAACCGATTCTTCGCGCCGCGGCGCGTTTCCTAGGCTGGCTGCATCCCAAACAATGGAGGCAGAGTGGCCGAGATGTCGGACGTCTTCTTCGTCGACGGTATGCGTACCCCCTTCGGGCGCGCCGGCGAGAAGGGCATGTACTGGAACACCCGCGCGGACGACCTGGTCGTCAAGGCGATCATCGGGTTGATGGAGCGCAACGGCGACGTGCCGAAGGACCGGATCGACGACGTGGCCATCGCCGCGACGTCGCAGACCGGCGACCAGGGCCTCACCCTCGGACGCACGGCGGCGATCCTCGCGGGTCTGCCGATGACCGTGCCGGGCCTCGCGGTCGAGCGCATGTGCGCCGGTGCGATGACGAGCGTCACCACGATGGGCGCCTCGATCGGCGTCGGCATGTACGACCTCGCCCTCGCGGGCGGCGTCGAGCACATGGGCCGGCACCCCATCGGGGCCAACGCCGACCCGAACCCGCGCTTCGTCGCCGAGAAGCTCGTCGACCCGGGCGCGCTGAACATGGGCGTGACGGCCGAGCGCATCCACGACCGCTTCCCGCACCTCACGAAGGAGCGTGCGGACCGGTTCGGCATGGCCAGCCAGCACAAGGCGCAGGCCGCGTACGAGGCCGGCAAGTTCCAGCCCGACCTCGTTCCGGTCGCGATCAAGGATGCCGAGGGCGCCTGGGGCCTCGCCACCGAGGACGAGGGGCGCCGCCCCGAGACGACCCTCGAGGGTCTGGCATCCCTCAAGACGCCTTTCCGCCCGCACGGTCGCGTGACGGCCGGGACGTCCTCGCCGCTCACGGACGGCGCGACGATCAGCCTGCTCGCGGGCTCCGACGCCGTGAAGGAATTCGGCCTCGCGCCCAAGATGCGGATGGTGTCGTTCGCGTTCGCCGGCGTGCAGCCCGAGATCATGGGCATCGGCCCGATCCCCTCGACCGAGAAGGCGCTCAAGAAGGCCGGGCTCACGATCGACGACATCGGTCTGTTCGAACTCAACGAGGCGTTCGCGATCCAGGTCATCTCGCTGCTGGACCACTTCGGCATCGCCGACGACGACCCGCGCGTGAACCCGTGGGGCGGCGCGATCGCGCTCGGTCACCCGCTCGCGGCATCCGGTGTCCGTCTCATGATCCAGCTCGCAGCGCACTTCGCCGAGCGTCCCGACGTGCGGTACGGCCTCACGGCCATGTGCGTCGGTCTCGGCCAGGGCGGTTCGGTGATCTGGGAGAACCCGTTCTTCGACGGAAAGAAGAAGCGCAAGTGACCGACTACTCCGCGATCGATTTCTCGCCCCTCGACGGACTCAGCGCCGACGAGGTCGTCACCCACTCCCCCGTGCGCGACGTGCGCCTGCCCTCGGGCAACGTGGTCGCGCTCGTGACGCTCGACAACGGCCGCGACCACACCCGCCCGAACACGCTGGGTCCCGCGACCCTCGCCGAGCTCGGTCGCACGCTCGACACGCTGAAGCAGCGGGCCGCGGCCGGAGAGATCCACGCCGTCGCGATCACCGGGAAGCAGTACATCCTGGCCGCCGGCGCCGACCTCTCCGAGGTGGCGAACCTGCCGTCCAAGGACATCGCGCGCCTGATCGCGCAGCGCGGGCACCAGGTGCTCGGGTCGCTGTCCGAGCTCGGGGTCCCGTCGTTCGCGTTCGTCAACGGCCTCGCGCTCGGTGGCGGTCTCGAGATCGCGCTGAACTCGACGTACCGCACCGTCGACGCCTCCGCGGCCGCGATCGCGCTGCCCGAGGTGTTCCTCGGGATCATCCCCGGCTGGGGTGGCGCGTACCTGCTGCCCAACCTCATCGGCATCGAGAACGCGCTCGAGGTCGTGGTGTCGAACCCGCTCAAGCAGAACCGGATGCTCAAGCCCCAGCAGGCCTTCGACCTCGGGATCATGGATGCCATCTTCCCGGCGGCGTCCTACCTCGAGGACTCGCTGCGCTGGGCCGACGGCGTCCTCACGGGTCGCGTCAAGGTCGAGCGGAAGAACGAGCCGGGCAAGATCGAGCGCCTCACGAAGTGGCCGATCGCGATCAAGGTCGCGCGCGGCATGCTCGAGTCCAAGATCGGTACGGTCCCCCGCTCCCCCTACGTCGCGCTCGATCTGCTCGACAAGGCCAAGAGCGGCACGAAGGCCGAGGGCTTCGCCCGCGAGGACGAGGCTCTCGCCGACCTCATCGCGGGCGATCAGTTCGCGGCATCCATGTATGCCTTCGATCTCGTTCAGAAGCGCGCGAAGCGGCCGGTCGGTGCCCCCGACAAGGCGCTCGCCAAGAAGGTCACGAAGGTCGGCGTCATCGGTGCGGGCCTCATGGCCTCGCAGTTCGCGCTGCTGTTCGTGCGGAAGCTGCGGGTGCCCGTCGTCATCACCGACCTCGATCAGGGACGCGTCGACAAGGGCGTGGCATCCATCCGCGAGGAGATCGGCAAGCTCGAAGCCAAGGGCCGCGTGGACGCCGACACCGCGAACCAGCTGCGCGCGCTCGTGCACGGAACGACCGACCGCGGAGAGTTCGCCGACTGCGACTTCGTCATCGAGGCCGTGTTCGAGGAGGTGGGCGTCAAGCAGGAGGTGTTCTCCGCGATCGAGAAGATCGTCGCCGAGGACACGATCCTCGCCACCAACACCTCGTCGCTGTCGGTCGCCGAGATCGGTTCGGCGCTCGAGCACCCCGAGCGGCTCGTCGGCTTCCACTTCTTCAACCCCGTCGCGGTCATGCCACTCATCGAGGTCGTGAAGACGGAGGCCACCTCCGACGCCGCGCTCTCAACGGCGTTCGTCGTGGCCAAGGGGCTCGGCAAGAACGCCGTGCTGACCGCGGACGCACCCGGGTTCGTCGTGAACCGCCTGCTGGCGAAGGTCATGGGCGAGGCCGCGCGGGCCGTGTACGAGGGCACGCCTCTTCCCGTCGTCGAGAAGGCGTTCGCGCCCCTCGGCCTCCCGATGGGGCCGTTCCAGCTCATCGACCTCGTCGGCTGGAAGGTCGCCGCGCACGTGCAGGACACGATGGCGGGGGCGTTCCCGGAGCGATTCTTCGCGTCCGAGAACTTCCACGAGCTCGCGGCTCTTCCCGAGGTCGTCGAGAAGGACAAGGGCGGCCGCGTCACCGGCTGGACGAAGGCGGCGCAGAAGGTGCTCGTCACCGGCAAGACACCGGTCGCGCCCGAGACGATCCTCGCCCGCGTGCAGGACGGCCTCGCGCAGGAGATCAAGATCATGCTCGACGAGGGCGTGGTGCCCGAGGTGCAGGACATCGACCTGTGCCTCATCCTCGGCGCGGGCTGGCCGTTCATCGACGGCGGAGCGTCGCCCTACCTCGACCGCGAGGGGGCGTCGGAGCGCGCCTTCGGCGACACGTTCCACCACCCGCCGATCCGCGGCATCGGCGGCTGAGAGCCGACATACGACAGCGGCGCCGTCCCCGAGGGGGGCGGCGCCGCTGTCGTCCGTGCGGTACTTACGGGCGGGTCTTCTCCCACTCCTGCAGCGTCGGGATCGCGCCGGTGGGCGTCTGACGCGCCATCGGGATGCGGGTGCCGAGCACCTGGGCCACCACGTCATGGGCGATCTTGGATGCCGTGAGTCCGGCATCCTCGAGAATCTGCTCACGGGTGGCGTGGTCGATGAACTCGTCCGGGATGCCGAGCTCGTCGACGGCCGTGTCGACGCCGGCCTCGCGCAGGACCTGGCGGACGCGGGTGCCGACGCCGCCGACGCGGATGCCGTCCTCGATGGTGATCACGAGCCGGTGCTCGCGCGCGAGGTCGACGATCGACGGCTGCACGGGGATCGCCCAGCGCGGGTCGACGACCGTGGCGCCGATCCCCTGCGCACGCAGCCGCTCGGCGACCTCCATCGCGAGGTGGACCATGGGTCCGATGCCGACGAGCAGCACGTCGTCGGACGTGCCGCGCGCGAGGACGTCGACGCCGTCGGGCAGGCGCTCGATCGCGTCGAGGTCGGCGGGGACGCCGCCCTTCGGATACCGCACCACCGTGGGCGCGTCGCCGACGGCGACGGCCTCGCGGAACTCCTCGCGCAGGCGCGTCGCGTCGCGCGGAGCGGCGATCCGGATGCCGGGGACGAGCTGCAGCATCGCGAGGTCCCAGATGCCGTGGTGGCTCGGGCCGTCGGGGCCGGTCACGCCCGCGCGGTCGAGCACGAACGTGACGCCGGCCTTGTGCAGGGCGACATCCATCATGACCTGGTCGAACGCGCGGTTCATGAAGGTCGCGTAGATCGCGACGACCGGGTGCAGACCGCCGAAGGCCAGGCCCGCGGCCGAGGCGACCGCGTGCTGCTCGGCGATACCGACGTCGTACACGCGCTCGGGGAAGCGCTCGGCGAAGGACTGCAGGCCCGTGGGCCGCAGCATCGCCGCGGTCATCGCGATGACATCGTCGCGCTCGGCCCCGACCGCGGTGAGTTCCTCGGCGAACACGTCGGTCCACTGGGGGCCGCCGCCCGAGCCGAGGGCCTCGCCCGTGATCGGGTCGATCTTGCCGACGGCGTGGAACTGGTCGGCCTCGTCGCTGAGCGCCGGGGCGTATCCGCTTCCCTTGTCGGTGATCGCGTGCACGATGACCGGTGCACCGTAGGACTTCGCGAGCTCGAGCGTCTCGATGAGCGACTCGAAGTCGTGCCCGTCGATGGGTCCGAGGTACTTGATGTCGAGGTTGCTGTAGAGCGCCTCGTTGTTCGTGAAGCGCGACAGGAAGCCGTGCGTGCCGCCGCGGACGCCGCGGTAGACGGCGCGGGCCGCGGGCCCGAGGCGCCGGAACAGCGTGTCGGAGCTGCGGTGGAGGTGCCGGTACGCCTCGTTCGTGCGCACGCGGTTGAGGTAGCGGGCCATGCCGCCGATCGTCGGGGCGTAGGAACGGCCGTTGTCGTTGACCACGATGACGAGGTTGCGGTCGTTGTCGTCGCTGATGTTGTTCAGCGCTTCCCACGTCATACCGCCGGTGAGCGCGCCGTCGCCGACGACGGCGATGACGTGGCGATCCTTACGGCCCGTGCGCGTGAACGCCCGCGAGACGCCGTCGGCCCAGCTCAGCGAGCTCGACGCGTGCGAGGACTCGACGATGTCGTGCTCGCTCTCGGAGCGCTGCGGGTAGCCGGCGAGGCCACCCCGTGACCGCAGGTTCGCGAAGTCCTGACGGCCGGTGAGGATCTTGTGCACGTACGACTGGTGCCCGGTGTCGAAGATGATCGGGTCGGCCGGGGAGTCGAAGACGCGGTGGAGGGCGATCGTCAGCTCGACGACGCCGAGGTTGGGGCCGAGGTGACCGCCGGTGCGGGCGACGTTCTCGACGAGGAACGAACGGATCTCGGCCGCGAGCTGGCGCAGCTGATCGGGGGTGAGACCGTCGAGGTCACGGGGACCGTGGATGCCGGGTAGGAGAGCCATGTGACTCCTCTCGTGCGGTGCGCACAGAGGTCTGCGCGTCTGTCGATTCTAGTCTCGGCGCCGGGAAGAGGCCCGGCAATGGCTTGCCAGCGAGCGATCGATGGTGTCGGGAAACGCAACCGCGCCCCGGGGGCCGAGGCTCCCGGGGCGCGGTCGAGGCGGGGTCAGACGAGCGAACGCAGCACGTACTGCAGGATGCCGCCGTTGCGGTAGTAGTCGGCCTCACCGGGGGTGTCGATGCGGACCACGGCGTCGAACGTCACGGTCTGCTTGCCCTCGGGCGAGAACTCGCTCGGCTCGGCGGTGACCTTCACCGTCTTGGGGGTCACGCCCTCGTTGAGCTGCTCGAGGCCCTCGATCGAGACGATCTCGGTGCCGTCGAGACCCAGCGACTTCCAGCTCTCGCCGGCGGGGAACTGCAGCGGGACGACGCCCATGCCGATGAGGTTCGAGCGGTGGATGCGCTCGAAGCTCTCGGTGATGACGGCCTTCACGCCGAGCAGGTTCGTGCCCTTGGCCGCCCAGTCGCGCGACGAGCCGGAGCCGTACTCCTTGCCGCCGAAGATGACCAGCGGGGTGCCCTGCGCCTGGTAGTTCTGGCTCGCGTCGAAAATGAACGACTGCGGGCCGCCGGGCTGCGTGAAGTCGCGGGTGTACCCACCCTCGACGACCTTGCCGTCGTTGACCGCGGCGGTCAGCTCGTTCTTCAGGCGGATGTTCGCGAACGTGCCGCGGATCATGACCTCGTGGTTGCCGCGGCGCGAGCCGTAGGAGTTGAAGTCCTTCTGCGCGACGCCGTGCTCGGTGAGGTACTGCGCGGCGGGCGTGCCCGCCTTGATGTTGCCGGCCGGGCTGATGTGGTCGGTCGTGACCGAGTCACCGAGGGTCGCCATGACCCGTGCGCCGCTGATGTCGGTGACCGGCGACGGCTCCATCGACATGCCGTCGAAGTACGGGGCCTTGCGGACGTAGGTGGAGTCGGCATCCCACTCGAAGACCGGACCGGTCGGGGTCGGCAGGTTCTTCCAGCGCTCGTCGCCCTCGAAGACGGTGGCGTACTGCTGGATGAACTGCTCGCGCGAGATCGACGCGTCGATGATCGACTGCACCTGGTCGGGGGCGGGCCAGATGTCCTTCAGGAAGACGTCATCGCCGTTCTGGTCCTTGCCGAGCGGGTCGGTCTCGAAGTCGAAGTTCATCGAGCCGGCCAGCGCGTAGGCGACCACCAGCGGCGGGGAGGCCAGGTAGTTCATCTTCACGTCGGGGCTGATGCGGCCCTCGAAGTTGCGGTTGCCCGAGAGGACGGCCGTGACGGCGAGGTCGTTCTCGTTGATCGCCGCGGAGACCTCCTCGATGAGGGGGCCGGAGTTGCC
>NZ_BADA01000311.1 GCF_000333395.1 Microbacterium sp. B19 | reverse complement strand
TTCGCCGGGCGGCATCGCGTGGTAGATCGACGCGAGGAGGTGGGTCTTGCCTACGCCGAATCCGCCGTCGAGGTACACGCCGGGCTTCACCGGCGGCGTCTTCTCCGCGCGCCGGAAGAAGCCGCCCTTCTTGGCCGGTGCGGTGCGCAGGCTCGCGAACGCCTCGAGCAGCTCCTTCGCCTCCTGCTGCGACGGGTAGGCGGCATCCGCCCGGTACGACTCGAAGGTCGCTCCGTCGAACTGCGGCGGGGGCACGAGAGCGCTCACCATCTCGGCTCCGGAGATGGCGGGCTCGCGATCGACGAGGTGGACGACACCGGTCGTCGAGGGCGTGGAGGTCATGGCCGTCCTGTGTCGCAGTCTTACGGGAAGGTGCCTGCTTCGACGTGGCGGATCTAGGGTCGAAGTGCGGTTTCCACCCTACGCCGCCCGCTCCATCACCCCGACCGAGGAGACATCGTGACCGTCGAGTTCGACACCAGTTCTTCCAAGTTCGCCGCGTACGCCGAGCCCGGCCGTCTCGTGAGCGGCGACTGGCTGCAGGAACGCCTCGGTCAGCCGGGGCTCGTCGTCGTCGAGTCCGACGAGGACGTTCTGCTGTACGAGACGGGCCACATCCCCGGTGCCGTGAAGGTCGACTGGCACACCGAGCTCAACGACCCCGTCGTCCGCGACTACCTCGACGGCGAGGGTTTCGCCCAGCTCCTGAGCCGCAAGGGCATCGCGCGCGACGACACCGTCGTCATCTACGGCGACAAGAACAACTGGTGGGCCGCGTACGCGCTGTGGGTGTTCTCGCTCTTCGGGCACGAGGACGTCCGCCTCCTCGACGGCGGCCGCGACAAGTGGATCGCCGAGGGCCGCCCGATCACGACCGAGCCGACGACCCGTGAGCCGGTCGAGTACCCGATCGTCGAGCGCGACGACACGCTGATCCGCGCCTACAAGGACGACGTGCTCGCGCACCTCGGCAACCCGCTCATCGACGTCCGCTCCCCCGAGGAGTACTCGGGCGCGCGCACCTCCGCCCCCGCCTACCCCGAAGAGGGCGCGCTCCGCGCCGGACACATCCCCAGCGCGCAGAGCGTTCCGTGGGCCAAGGCCGTCGCGGAGGACGGCGGTTTCAAGTCCCGCGAGGAACTGGATGCCATCTACCGCGACGGCGCCGGTCTGAAGGACGGCGACAAGATCGTGGCGTACTGCCGCATCGGTGAGCGCTCGAGCCACACCTGGTTCGTGCTGAAGCACCTGCTCGGCTTCGAGGACGTCCGCAACTACGACGGATCGTGGACCGAGTGGGGCAGCGCGGTGCGCGTGCCGATCGTGTCCGGGGCCGAGCCGGGCGAGGTTCCCGCCCGCTGATCCCGCGCGTCGCGGGCGTGGGAGACTGACGGTGATGTCCGAGAACACGCTCCCCGCCCGCCTCGCCGAGATCCGCGACGAGTTCCTCGAGCTCGACGAGCCCGACCGTCTGCAGCTCCTCCTGGAGTTCTCGCACGAGCTGCCCGACGTCCCGGCCGAGTACGCGGATCACCCCGAGATGTGCGAGCGGGTCGCCGAGTGCCAGTCGCCGGTGTACATCGTGGTCGACGTCGACGACGCGGGTCGCGTGGCGATGCACGCGACGGCGCCGGCAGAGGCCCCCACCACGCGCGGCTTCGCGAGCATCCTGGCGCAGGGACTCACGGGCCTGTCCGCGGAGGAAGTGCTCGCGGTCCCGGACGACTTCCCGCAGAGCATCGGTCTGACGCGCGCGGTGAGCCCGCTGCGCATTGCCGGCATGACCGGGATGCTCATGCGCGCGAAGCGTCAGGTGCGCGCCAAGAGCGCCGCCTGATCCGTCACTCCTCGGTAGCGAGCCCCCGGGCGCGCACCCAGTCCTGGATCGCGCGCGTCCAGCGCGTCTCGTCGTAGTTCCACAGCTTGGTGTGACGGGCGACCGCGAAGGTCTCCATCGTGACGAGGTCGGGCCGCGCCTCGGCGAGGGCGTGCGACGCGTCGCTCGGGACGAACCCGTCGTCGTCGCTGTGCAGGAGAAGGACGGGATGCCGCAGCTCGGCGGCGCGGGCGACGGCGTCGAGTCCGTCCAGCGGGATGGCCGACCCGCTGCGCGTGAGGACGGCGCCCCAGTCGGAGCCGAGGATCTGCTGCGCGAACGCGAGGACGACGCCGGGCAGCCGCAGGAGGCGGCTCTGGTACCGCAGTACCGTCCGCCAGTCGGCGACGGGCGAGTCGAGGATAAGGCCCACGATCACGTCGCGGTGGGGGGACGCGAACTCGGTCTGGAGCACGATCGCACCGCCCATCGACCAACCCATGAGCAGGATGCGGCGCGCGCCCTGGCGACGGGCGTAACCGATCGCGGCATCCACGTCCCGCCACTCCGTCGCGCCGAGGGCGTACGTGCCCGTGCGGCTCCTCGGCGCCTCGCCGTCGTTGCGGTACGAGACGAGGAGGCTCGTGATGCCGAGCTCGTGGAACACCGGAACGGCGCGGAGGGCCTCGGAGCGCGTCGTCCCCCGGCCGTGCACCTGGATCACCCACACGTCGCTGTCGACCGCCGCCGGGAACTCCCACGCGGGGCAGGGGCCGACGGGTGTGCCGATGAGCGCATTCCGGAACGGGATCTGCAGATCCTCGGGCTTGTCGTAGTACCAGCCGCTGAAGGCCGCCGCGGGAGCGAGGTGCGCGTCGGCCGGGACGTGGGTCAGGAGCTTGCGGGTCACGCTCGCGCCGTCGTCCTTCACGACCGAACCCAGGCGCAGGTAGTCGGCGCTCCCGGTGGTGAACAGGCCGTAACGACCGGGCAGGGCCGTGTCGTCGGTGCGCTCGAGGGTGACGGTCTGCGCCGCGGGGTCGAGCCCCAGCAGCCGCACGTCGGGCCGACGGGCCGCCGGTGTGAGAACGGTGCGGGCCATACGCAGCGAGACGGCGCCGAGGGCGGTCGCGCTCAGCGCGAGAGCGGCGCTGAGAGCGGTGACGGCGATCCGCAACGGTGCGACCGCGGGGTGCGGGGCACGGCGCCTCGCGGCGCGCCTGGGAGCGTTCATCGAGGCCTCACTCTAGTCTGTCGGCGTGACTGACCCCCGCTCTCCCGAGGCGGCGACCGCCTTCGCCCGGGCGGCCGACGAGTTGCGCGCGACCGAGTTCCGCGACGATTTCGTGGTGCGCGAGATCCCCTCGCCCTCGGGCCTCGCGCCGCAGTCGCTCGCGTTGGCGGGCGACGTGCGCCCCGATGCGCACGCGACGGACTCGCCGTTCGGCACGGGCCGCTTCATCCTGCTCCACGACCCGGAGGAGCCGGAGCCGTGGGGCGGGGCGTGGCGCGTCGTGTGCTTCGCGCAGGCGCCGCTCGAGCCGGAGATCGGGATCGACCCCCTGCTCGCGGAGGTCGCGTGGTCGTGGCTCATCGATGCCCTCGATTCTCGTGGCGCGGAGCGACACTCCGAATCGGGGACGGCGACCAAGACGCTGTCGACCGGCTTCGGGGCGCTCGCGGCGCAGGGCGAAGGGTCACAGATCGAACTCCGCGCGTCGTGGTCGCCGCGCGGTCCGTTTCGCCCGCACCTGGAGGCGTGGGCTGAGTTGGTCTGCATGCTCGCCGGACTCCCCCCGGGGTCCGAGGGTGTCGCGGTCCTCGGAGCCCGGAGGCCCCCGCGTGGTTGAGTACACCGTCATCGAGGATGCCGCGGGTCTCGCCGCGGCGTCCGCGTCGCTGGCATCCGGGATCGGTCCCGTGGCCGTCGATGTCGAACGCGCCTCCGGGTTCCGGTACTCGCAGCGGGCGTACCTGATCCAGGTCTTCCGGCGCGAGGCCGGGGTGTTCCTGTTCGACCCCTCGACGATCGAGGACTTCTCCCCGCTGCAGGACGCGATCGGCGACGCGGAGTGGATCTTCCACGCCGCGAGCCAGGACCTTCCGTCGCTGCGCGAGCGCGGTCTCGAGCCGCCGGTCATCTTCGACACCGAACTGGGCGCGCGTCTGCTCGGACACGAGCGCGTCGG
>NZ_BADA01000312.1 GCF_000333395.1 Microbacterium sp. B19 | reverse complement strand
TATCGAGCCGGCCTCCTGCGAGCGGAGCGGACCGTCACCAGGTCGCTCGCCTCGGTGATCACACCGAAGCCGTCGCCGTGCGGCTCGACCTCTTCGGCGCCGGCCTCGAGGACGGCGAGCATGACGTCGTCCTCGGTCGTGCCCTCGGAGGGGACCACGATGACGCCCTTGCGGCTGAAGTTGTAGGCGACGCTGCCGGGGTCGGCGAGCGTGCCGCCGTTACGGCTGAGCGCCGTGCGCACCTCGGCCGCGGCGCGGTTCTTGTTGTCGGTCAGACATTCGATGAGGAACGCCACGCCGTTCGGGCCGTAGCCCTCGTACATGATCGAGGCGTACTCGACGGCCTCGCCGCCGATACCCGCGCCGCGCTTGATCGCGCGGTCGATGTTGTCTTTCGGGACCGAGGTCTTCTTGGCCTTGAGCACCGCGTCGAAGAGCGTCGGGTTGCCCTGGAGGTCCGCCCCACCGAGCTTGGCGGCGACCTCGATGTTCTTGATGAGCTTGGCCCACGACTTGGCGCGGCGGGCGTCGACGACCGCCTTCTTGTGCTTGGTCGTGGCCCATTTGGAGTGTCCGGACATGCATCCAAGATAACGGTAGATAGACAAGGAGGCCGTCGGCTGGTAGCCGTGGGCGCTTCGTCGTCGCGGGGCTCACGTCGCCGCTTCGGCGTCATCCTCTCGCGCCCGGACGACGCCCGAGCGCGGAAGTGGCGCTGTCCGGCGGGCCGCATCGCGAGCACCTCGACACGGGCGATCAGCCGCGCGAGTACTGCTCGGGCTCATGTTCTCCCACGGGCGGCGCAGATCGGGAGACACGGCCGCCAGGGCCGCATCGAGCCGACCGAGGATTGGTGGCACGGCGAGCGGCTGCCAAGCTGGCGGGGTGAACCGCCGCCAGAAGATCGCACTTGCCGTATCCGGTGTCGTCGTCGCGGGGCTCGTCGCTCTCGCCCTTCCCGCATTCGGGACTCTCGGCACCGTCGCCTCCGGCGTCCACACGACCGCCCAGAGCTTCACCCCTGCCCCGTCGTTCACGCCGACGCCCGCGGCATCCCCCGAGGTGGCGCAGACCGTGCGCGAGCCGCTCGCCGACCGTGCCCACCGTGCCCCCCTCTACTGCGACACCAGCTACGCGCCGCCCGCCGGGACGACCCCCTACGACCAGGGGCCGCGGGCGGGCGCTACGGGCGAGGTCGAGGTGGTCGACGGCGTGCCCACGTTCTACACCGTCGCGCCCGACGACAACATCGTCGCGATCGGGGGTCGGTTCTGCCTCGACTACGCCACGATCCCCGGGATGAGCGACATCGACCAGCGTCGGGATATCTGGCCCGGCGACGTGCTCACGCTGGTCCCGTAACGCGCTCACACTTAATCGGCCCGTTTCCCCACCTCTTCGAGTGGGCGCAGCTTCACTCCCCGTCTAGAGCGCGGGCGCCGACACCCCGGCGCGGGTCCGGACTCGACCGAGGAACCGCGCGTGGAAGCGCGTCTCCCCCGTGGATTCGGGGTGAAAGGCGAGCCCGAGGAGGTTGTCCTGCTCCACCGCCACGACACGTCCATCGGGCAGAGTCGCCAGGGGGGTGGCATCCGGGCCCGTCTCCGTCACCACGGGCGCCCGGATGAACACGGCGTGCACCGGCGGATCCCCCAGGACGGGGACGGCGAGGTCGGTCTCGAACGACTGCGTCTGGGAACCGAAGGCGTTGCGCTGGACCCGGACGTCGAGACCGCCGAAGGTCCGCTGGCCGGCGATCGCGCCGTCGATCCGGTCGGCGAGGAGGATCAGCCCCGCGCAGGTGCCGAGGACGGGGAGACCGTCGGCGATGGCGGCGCGGAGGGGATCGAACAGGTCGAACGCGCGCGCGAGCTTGTCGATGACGCTCGACTCGCCGCCGGGGAGGACGAGTCCGTCGACCTCGGCGAGCTCCGACGCGCGCCGGACGGGCCGGGCGTCGGCGCCCAGGTCCGCGAGCACACGCAGGTGCTCGCGGACATCGCCCTGCAGGGCGAGGACGCCGACGCGGGGACTGTTACCAGCCACGCTCGGCCAGGCGGTGCGGCGCGGGGAGGTCCGCGACGTTGATGCCGACCATGGCCTCGCCGAGACCGCGCGAGGCCTCGGCCACGATCTTGGGGTCGTCGTGGAAGGTGGTCGCCTTGACGATCGCGGCGGCGCGCTGCGCGGGGTTGCCCGACTTGAAGATGCCCGATCCGACGAAGACGCCGTCGGCGCCGAGCTGCATCATCATCGCTGCGTCGGCCGGGGTGGCCACGCCGCCCGCGGTGAAGAGGACGACGGGGAGCTTGCCGGTCTCGGCGATCTCGGCGACCAGCTCGTAGGGGGCCTGGAGCTCCTTGGCCGCGACGTACAGCTCGTCCTTGGTCTTGGCGCGCAGCGCGTTGATCTCGCCCGTGATCGTCCGGATGTGCTTGGTCGCCTCGGAGACGTCGCCCGTGCCGGCCTCGCCCTTCGAGCGGATCATCGCGGCACCCTCGGTGATGCGGCGGAGCGCCTCGCCGAGGTTCGTCGCACCGCACACGAACGGCACGGTGAAGTTCCACTTGTCGATGTGGTTCACATAGTCGGCGGGCGAGAGCACCTCGGACTCGTCGATGTAGTCGACGCCCAGCTCCTGCAGGATCTGCGCCTCGACGAAGTGGCCGATGCGGGCCTTGGCCATCACGGGGATGGAGACCGACGCGATGATGTCGTCGATGAGGTCGGGGTCGCTCATGCGGGCGACGCCCCCCTGTGCGCGGATGTCGGCGGGCACGCGCTCGAGCGCCATGACGGCAACGGCGCCGGCATCCTCGGCGATGCGGGCCTGCTCCGCGGTGACGACGTCCATGATGACGCCGCCCTTGAGCATTTCGGCGAGTCCGCGCTTGACGCGGGAGGTTCCGGTGTCGGTCATTGCGATTCCCTTCGCGCTTCGGGGCGCTTCGTTTGGCTTAGGCCAAACCGTAGCATGACGCAGGACATAGGCTGGAGGGAGCGAGAGGGGGCGTATGTCCGTCGACATCACCGGGCGCTCGGCATCCGAGATCGCCGCGGACCTGCGGCAACGCATCGAGCGCGGACAGCTGCAGCCGGGCGACGCGCTCGCCCCCGTGCGCGCCCTCGCCGCCGAGCTCGGCGTCAACCGCAACACCGTCGTTGCCGCCTACCGCCTGCTCGCGCAGGCCGGACTCGTCGTCGCGCGCGGACGCGGCGGCACCCGTGTCGCCGACCACGCGCCCGTGGCGCAAGAGGGGTACGCGGCCGGAACCGTGCTGTGCGACGTCGGCACGGGCAACCCCGACCCGACGCTCATCCCCGACCCCGCCGCCGCCCTCGCACGGTCGGGTCGCCCCGTGCTGTACGGCGAGCCGGTCGTCGACCCGGGGCTGGAGGCGTGGGCCCGCGCCTGGATGTCGGAGCAGCTCCCCGACCCCCACCCCCGCATCACCGTCACGAGCGGCGCGAGCGACGCGATCGAGCGTCTGCTCGCGCAAGCGCTCCAGCGCGACGACGCCGTCGCGCTGGAGGATCCCTGCTTCCTCTCCGCACTGCACACCGTGCGTCAGGGCGGCTATCGGGCGGTGCCGGTGGCGGTGGATGCCGAGGGGATGACGGTCGAAGGACTCCGGGCCGCGCTGGCCGACGGCGTCCGCGCGGTCATCTGCACCCCGCGCGCCCACAACCCCACCGGCGCGAGCCTCACCGATGAGCGCGCGGCGCAGCTGCGCGAGGTGCTCGCCGACCACCCGTACGTCCTCGTGATCGAGGACGACCATTTCTCGCTGCTGTCGCGCGTGCCGTTGCGCACCGTGATCGGTCCGGCGCAGCAGCGGTGGGCGCGCATCCGTTCGGTGTCGAAGTTCCTCGGACCCGACATGTGCCTCGCGGTGGTGGCATCCGATGACGAGACCGCCGACCGGCTCGCGCTGCGCCTCACCCCGGGGACGACCTGGGTGAGCCACATCCTCCAGCGGCTTACGCTCGCGCTCGTCACCGACCCCGAGGTGCGGAAGCGGATCGACGCTGCCGCGACGCACTACGCCGAACGCAACGACGCGTTCGCCGCAGCCCTGGCCACACGCGGTCTGCCGACGCCCGTCGGGGACGGCCTGAACCTGTGGGTGCCGCTCCCCGCCGCCGCGGCGCGCGTCCGTGAGGACCTCATGCGCCGCGGGTGGCTCGTCCGCGACGGCGACCACTTCTTCCTCTCCCCCGACACCGCCGGCGACTACCTCCGCCTCACCGTGCACCAGCTCTCGGACGCGGAGGCGGTCGCGCTCGCCGACGACATCGCCAGCGCCGTCGCCGCGCTCCGGCCCGCGCCGCGAGGTGGGAGGATCGAAGGATGAAGGTCCTCTCGATCCAGTCGGCCGTCGCGTACGGTCACGTCGGAAACTCGGCCGCCGTCTTCCCGCTGCAGCGTATCGGCGTCGAGGTGCTGCCCGTCTACACGGTCAACTTCTCGAACCACACCGGCTACGGCGCGTGGCGCGGGCCGCTCATCTCCCCCGCCGACGTCGCCGACGTCATCACCGGGATCGAAGAGCGCGGAGTCCTTGGCGAGATCGACGTGGTCCTGTCCGGATACCAGGGCGGCGAGGGCATCGCCGACGTCATCATCGACGCGGTCGCGCGGGTGAAGCAGGCGAATCCGGATGCCGTCTACGCGTGCGACCCGGTCATGGGCAACGCCAAGTCCGGCTGCTTCGTCGCCCCGGCGATCCCCGACCTCCTGCGCGAACGCGTGATCCCCGTCGCGGACATCATCACGCCCAACCAGTTCGAGCTGGGGTTCCTCACCGGCACCGAGCCGGGCAGCATCGAGTCCACGCTCGAATCCGCCGACCTCGCGCGCGCCCGAGGACCCCGCACCGTCCTCGTCACGAGCGTCGAGCGGCCCGACCGCGAACCCGACACCATCGAGATGATGGTCGTCGACGACGCCGGCGCGTGGATCGTGCAGACGCCGCTCATCCCGATGAAGGCCAACGGCTCGGGCGACGTCACCGCGGCCCTCTTCACTGCGCACTACCGGCGGACCGGGGATGCCGCGGACGCGCTCGCCCGCACGGCATCCAGCGTCTTCGACCTGCTGTCGAACACCTACGAGGCGGGCTCGCGCGAACTGCTGCTCATCGAATCGCAGGAGGCGTACGCGCACCCGCGCCTGCAGTTCGCGGCACGGCAGGTGCGCTGACCCGGACCGTGCGCGCCGAGTCTCGGCGTCAGCCGCCGTAGACCTCGGTGTAGGCGGCCAGCCACGCGTCGGCGTCGTCGGGGCAGAGGAACGACGTGCCGTAGACCATCAGGCTCGCGATGGGTGCCTCGGCGTTCGCGCGCTCCGTCCCCTGCAGGTCGGCGGGGACGAGCTGGGCGAAGATCGGAGATGTGGCCACGTGGGCCTGCAGGGTCGTGGCATCCACGTGGTGGTAGCTCAGAATGGCGGTCTCGCACGCATCGGCGACCAGCGCGAGCGAGAGGCTCTCGTCGCGGTCCGTCCACTCGATGCCCTGCTGAGCCGCGTAGTCCTTCTGCTCCGCGACGAACTGCTTCTGCGCCGGCGTCACGGCGACGAGCGGCGTTCCGTCCAAGGGCAGTTGCTGCTCTTCGAAGAAGCGCTCCCGCTCCGCGAAGGCGGCGTCCACGTCGTCGCCGGTGAGAGGACCCGCGGAATCATCGGGGGTGGCGAAGGGCGTCGGGGCAGCGGACGCGCCCGGAGCCGTCAGCGGTGCCTCCATCCCGTCGGGTCCGAGCGGGCTCGGCAGGCGGATGCACCCGGTCGTGGTGCCGAGCGCCGTGGCGACGAGGAGGGTCAGGGCGAGGGGACGGAGGCGAGCCTTCATCCCCTCACGCTAGCCGTGCACCGGTGACGGACCCGCGGGCTTGCGGCGGAGCGGTCAGGCGTTCCAGGCGTCTGCGACCGTGCGACGCACATCGCCGAGCAGCTGCGGTAGCGCCTTCGTCTTGGCGATGATCGGGAAGAAGTTCGCGTCCGACGCCCACCGTGGAACGATGTGCTGGTGCAGGTGCGCGTCGACGCCGGCGCCGGCGATGGCGCCCTGGTTCATGCCGAGGTTGAACCCGTCGCAGCGCGACACCGCTCGGAGCACGCGCATCCCGCGCTGCGTCAGCGCGCCGATCTCGGCGACCTCTTCGTCGGTCGCCTGGTCGTAGGTCGCGATGTGGCGGTACGGGCACACGAGCAGGTGCCCGGAGTTGTACGGAAACAGGTTCAGCAGGACGTACGCGCTCTTCCCCCGCGCGACGATCAGACCGTCCTCGTCCGACTTCCCCGGAGCCGCGCAGAACGGGCAGTTCTGCTCCATCGGCTCGCGCCCTGCCTGGATGTAGGCCATGCGGTGCGGGGTCCACAGGCGCTGGAACTCGTCCGGCACCCCCGGGAGGTCCGCGGCCGCGACGATCTCGACGCCGTCGGCCGCGGAGGCATCCGGTTCGGTCGTCACGCGAGGTCCTCGGCGGTGTCGACGAGGGCCTTCGTCGCGATCGCGCCGGTGATCCGCGCGACGGCCTCGTCGACCGGGATGCCGTTGAGCTGCGTGCCGTCGCGGAAGCGGAACGACACGGTGCCACCGGCCCGGTCCGCCTCGCCCGCGATGAGCTGCAGCGGCACCTTCTGCGTGGTGTGCGTGCGGATCTTCTTCTGCATGCGGTCGTCGCTGTGGTCGACCTCGGCGCGCACGCCCTTCGCGCGGAGCTCCGCGACGATGCCGTCGAGGTACTCGCCGTACTCCGCCGCCACGGGCACGGCCACGACCTGCACGGGCGAGAGCCACACCGGGAACGCTCCGGCGTAGTGCTCGAGCAGGATCGCGAAGAAGCGCTCCACCGAGCCGAACAGCGCGCGGTGGATCATGACCGGGCGGTGCTTCTCGCCGTCGGGTCCGGTGTACTCGAGCTCAAAACGCTCCGGCTGGTTGAAGTCGAGCTGGATCGTCGACATCTGCCAGGTGCGGCCGATCGCGTCGCGCGCCTGCACCGAGATCTTCGGGCCGTAGAACGCCGCACCGCCCGGGTCGGGCACGAGCTCGAGGCCGGAGGCCTCGGCGACCTCGCGCAGGGTCTCGGTCGCCTCGGTCCACAGCGCGTCGTCGCCGATGAACTTGGGGTTGCCCTCCTCCTTCGTCGACAGCTCGAGGTAGAAGTCGTGCAGACCGTAGTCGCGCAGCGTCTGCAGGACGAAGTCGAGGCTGTGGGTCAGCTCGCCCTTCACCTGGTCGGCGGTGACGTAGATGTGCGTGTCGTCCTGGGTCATGCCGCGCACGCGGGTCAGGCCCGCGAGCGTGCCGCTCTTCTCGTAGCGGTAGACCGACCCGAACTCGCTCAGCCGCAGCGGCAGCTCGCGGTAGCTGCGTCCGCGCGAGCGGAAGATCAGGTTGTGGAACGGGCAGTTCATGGGCTTCAGGTAGTACTCCTGGCCCTCGCGCGTCACGTGGCCGTCGGCATCCACCACTTCGTCGAGCGTCATCGGGGGGTACATGCCGTCCGCGTACCACTGCAGGTGGCCGCTCGTCATGAACAGGTCGCCCTTGGTGATGTGCGGCGTGTTCACGACCTGATAGCCGCTGGCGAGCAGACGCTCGCGCATGTAGCGCTCGATCTCGTAGCGGATGATTCCGCCCTTGGGGTGGAAGACGCTCAGGCCCGGACCGATCTCGTCGGGGAACGAGAAGAGGTCGAGCTCCTTGCCGAGCTTGCGGTGGTCGCGCTTGGCGGCCTCCTCGAGGCGGTGCTGGTACGCGCGCAGATCGTCTTTGGTCGCCCACGCGGTGCCGTAGATGCGCTGCAGCTGCGGGTTCTTCTCGCTGCCGCGCCAATAGGCACCGGCGATGCGGGTGAGGTCCCAGCCGTTGCCGATCAGGCGCGTGCCGGGAACGTGCGGTCCGCGGCACAGGTCTCTCCAGACGGTCTCGCCGTCGCGGTTCACGTTGTCGTAGATCGTCAGCTCGCCGGCGCCGACCTCGACGTTCGCGCCCTCGGCGGCCTCGGCGGATCCGCCCTTGAGCCCGATGAGCTCGAGCTTGAACGGCTCGTCGGCGAGTTCGGCGCGGGCCTCGTCGTCGGTGACGACGCGACGCACGAACCGCTGGTTCTCGCGGACGATCCGCTCCATCTCCTTCTTGATGACCTTCAGGTCTTCGGGAGTGAACGGGTCGTCGACCTGGAAGTCGTAGTAGAAGCCGTCGGTGACGGGCGGTCCGATGCCGAGGTTCGCCTGGGGCTTCACGCGCTGCACGGCCTGCGCGAGCACGTGCGCCGTCGAGTGCCGCAGGATCGACAGGCCCTCGGGGCTGTCGATCGTCACCGGCTCGATCCGGTCGTGCACGTGGACGGTCGTCGCGAGGTCTTTGAGCTCACCGTTCACGCGCAGAGCTATGACCGAACGGTCGGGGAAGAGGGCGAAGCCGTCGGCGGGGTAGGTCTGCTCCGACGGCAGGGCGGCATCAGTCAAGGCGGTCTCCTGGATGGGTCGATTCCAGGCTACCCGCCGGGCGTGGCCTCGACGGCACGCGCGGTGCCGCATAGTGGAGCGGTGACTCTGGCCATCATCGGCGGCGTGCTGTGGATCCTCGGCATCATCGCTCTCCTCGTCGGCATCTTCCCCGCCGACCAGGCTCTCGCCGTCGCGGACCGCGTCTGGCCCATCCTTTTGTTCGTCGTCGCGGTCACGATCGTGGCGGAACTGGCATCCAAGGCGGGGTTGTTCGACGTCGTGGCCGCCCGGCTCGCGCGGATCGCCCGGGGGCGCACCGTGTGGCTGTGGGTGCTGGTGGTGGCGCTGGCCACCGTCGCGACAGCCTTCCTCTCGCTCGATACGACCGCGGTGCTGCTGACTCCGGTCGTCGTGGCCATGGCGGTCGCGCGCAAGCTCGACCCACTGCCTTTCGCGTTCGTGACGGTGGTGCTCGCGAACACCGCGTCGCTCGTGCTCCCGGTGTCGAACCTCACGAACCTGCTGGCATCCGACGCTCTCGGCGGCCACGACCCCGTCGCCTTCCTCGCGCTGCTCGGCCCGTCGGCGCTGATCGCCATCGCGGTGTCGGTGGCGGTCCTGACCGCGGTGTTCCTCCGGAAGCTGCCGAAGACCTACCCGGATGCCGCCTCCCCCGCCGTCGCGGACCCGGTCCTGCTGCGCGTGTCCGCGATCGTCACCGTGGCGCTACTCCCGTTGCTCGTGATCGGACTGGATCCGTGGATGCCGGCCCTCGCGGCCGCGGTCGTGCTCATCGTCGCGTTCGCCCTGCGCGCGCCACGGGCACTCGGCATCCGACTCGTACCCTGGTCGCTGCTCGTGTTCGCGGGCGGACTGTTCCTCGCCGTCGGAGCGCTGGAAGCGCTGGGGATCGGACGCGTGACGTCGGTGCTCGCCGGGTCCGGCGATGATCTCGTGTCGCTCTGGCAGCTGGCCGGTGTCGGCGCTCTCGCGGCGAACGGGATCAACAACCTTCCGGCCTACCTCGCGATGGAGTCGGTCGCGGGGTCCCCCGTCCGCCTCGCGGCATTGCTGGTCGGCGTGAACGCCGGGCCGATCGTCACCCCGTGGGCGTCGCTGGCCACGCTGCTGTGGCACGACCGGCTCGTCGCCGCCGGTGTCGAGGTGCGGTGGAGTCGGTTCATCCTGCTCGGTGCCGTGATCGCGCCGCTGATCCTGGTGCTGGCCGTCCTGCCGCTGACCCTCTGACGTCAGCTCCCGTACGCGCGCCCCCAGGCTTTGCGAGGTTCGATGAGCCAGACGGCGAAACCCTGGCGGAACTCGTAGGGTTTGCCCGTGTACAGGGTCGCGATGCGGTCGATGTAGGGCAGCGCCCTGTCGCCGTCGATGCGTTCGACGGCCTCGCCGCGGACGAAGGCCATGGAGAGCGGATCGTCGACAGCCGTCACCGAGATCGCGACGCGGGGATCGCGCAGCAGGTTCCGGTCTTTGAGCGTTCCCGCTTCGATGAAGACCGAGAGGAGCTCCCCCTCGACGCCGACCCAGACGGGGACGCTGTGCGGGGAACCGTCACGCATCAGGGTCGCGAGGTGTGCCACCGCCGGCGCTTCGAAGTACGGCTTCGCTGTCGTCCAGTCGCTCATGCGGTCGACAACCCGCGCGTCGTCTCGGTCATTCCCTGCCTACCGATGCGCGGCCATGGGCGCCTGATCGTTGGGGACCTCGCGGAAGACCATCTCCTCGCGGTGCGGGGTCTCACGCATGGTGGAGTCGTCGGGCTCGGGCACGACGTACAGTCCCCGGCCCGAGTTCGCGTTGTACGTGAGGGCGTGCAGCCACGTATTGCTGAGCTGCGGATTCCGGCTGCCGTGGTACTTGAACACCATCGAGACGTTCGGGTGGATGTAGACCGTCGTGCGCCCACCACCGGTGCTGATGTCGTCCTTCCACGTGAAGGGGAAGCTCTCGCCGCGCCGCACCTTGGCCATGATGACGGCCTGAAGGTGGGCGAGGAGACGGTCCTCGAAATCGACCTTGATGTTGCCGTCGTAAATGAATTTGCCCATAAAGAACCTCCGAACGGCATCCCGACAGCCGCGCATTCCTGGCGAGAAATGACGAACGCGGGAAAGGGGGGATGCCGCTTCTGTCACGGGCAACATCTCGCGATTCGCCCCGAAACGCAAACCCACTTGCCTCCGGGACGTTTCGGGTCTAGGGGCCGTCAGGCTCCGCGGGAGATCCGGAGGATGACGCGATCGCCGGCGCGGCGCTGAAGCCGACGCATCAGAGCCTCGAACCCGGTGATGGCGCGGAACTGCCATCCGTACTTCCGCCGGAGGGCGGCGTCGGCTCGCTGATCCTCGGTACTCGGTCCGGCGATGCGTGCATGCGCCTGCACCGTGATGGCATCCGGGGCCACCGCCCCCATGCGGGAGCATGGCCGCAGCGTCACACGGGCGTCGTTCCGCACGCGCTTGACCTTGCCCGTCTTCCGCTCGGTCGTCACGACGAGCTCGTCGCCGTCGCGGGCGATCCAGACCGGTGTCGCGACCTCTTCCCCATTTCTGCGGAACGTTCCGAGCGAGACGAAAGGCGAGGCGGCGATTTCGCGCCACAGGGTGTCAGGGACGGTCATTCGCCCACAGTAGCGGGCGCCGGAATTCCTGAATGCGGGCTTGCGAGGCGCCGATTCCAGGCTGCTCAGTGCTCGCTCTTAAGAAACCTGGAGCATTGTTCACACGTTTGGAACACGTCGTACGCGTGTGCTTCCGATGCCCCTGTCACGCTCGGAGTGAGGAGGTTCGCATGTCTCGCCGCCACATTGCGACCCACGCCTACGACTTTCGTCGTGGCTGGGTGCGCGTCCCCCCGTCCGAAGTCACGCCGGACTACGCCCTCCACCTCCGTGAACAGGGATTCACGATCGTGCGCTCTCGTCGGGGCTGGTTCGGCATGCGGGAACTGCCGGTGAGCTGGTACATCCCGCGCTCGGATCCCGGCGCCGTGGGCCCGACCGAGTCTGCGGATGCCTCGCCCGAGGCGCAATCGACCAGACTGCGGGAACGTCTCGATCGCGGGACGGATGCCGCGCCCGAAACGACCGTGCCCGATCCGGCGACTCCGCCGACGCGGCGGGCGCGGCAGCGCGCGGACGACCGCGGAGAGTGAGTCGCGCCGAGGGTCCGGATACACGAAAACCCCCGGCCGAGCCGAGGGTTCCTGTGGTGGTGCGCGATACTGGGATCGAACCAGTGACCTCTTCCGTGTCAGGGAAGCGCGCTACCGCTGCGCCAATCGCGCCTATAAAGGCTGTTCAGTTGTAGGCGAGGTGGCGACGGGATTCGAACCCGTGTAAACGGCTTTGCAGGCCGGTGCCTAGCCGCTCGGCCACGCCACCGTGTGTGGTTCGACCCACGTGTCGTGATCTCCCGGCCGGAGCCTGACGGTGATCTTCACACTCGAGCGGATGACGAGACTCGAACTCGCGACCCCAACCTTGGCAAGGTTGTGCGCTACCAACTGCGCTACATCCGCATTTCGTTCCCGGGGCTTGCCCCGAGCACTCGTAAGACATTACCCGATTTCGGGGCACGTGCAAAACCAGACGCGCCCCGCGCGTGTCCTCTCTCGCGGTCCGAAGAGGCGTCGCGGATCGGGTAAGGTAGTCGAGTCCCGTTCGGGACGAGGGGCGATTGGCGCAGTTGGTAGCGCGCTTCCTTCACACGGAAGAGGTCGTCGGTTCGAGTCCGGCATCGCCCACCACCAGCCCCCGGTTCGCCGGGGGCTTCGTCGTTTCCTGGACTGCCCTCCGCGAGACGGCATCCGCCTGACAACTCCCCTGCAGCGCGCGGCGGTTTCGTCACACGCCTGCAGTCTCGGGGCCCAGCCGGGCGCCGGAGTCAGCCCAGCGTCCAGCCGTAGCGGGACCGGAGAGCGGATGCCACGCCCTCGAAGCGACGCCGATCCAGCGCCGCGGCCTCGCGGCGCATGCCGGCGTCGTGCACGAGGTAGAGCTGCTCGATGTCGACCCACGACGGGCGGCCCTGAGGGTCCCACTCCCCCGTCCCCAGCGCCAGGTAGTCGCGGTCGCCGGCGTGTGGCTTGCTGGTGAGACGCACGGCGTAGGAGCGGGTGGCATCCGCTCGTCCGATGATCAGCACCGGTCGGTCCTTGCCGCGGCCGTCGCGCTCCTCGTACGGCACCCACGTCCACACGATCTCGCCGCCGTCGGGCGCGCCGTCGCGCTGGGGCGCGTACGCGAGAGTGAGGCGCCGCGGTGGGGCGATCTCGACGGTCGCCGTCTCACCGGAGCCCTCGCCGGGCCTGAGCGTCGTGGAGGCACCCGTGCTCTGGCCGGGCCTGAGCGTCGTGGAGGCACCCGTGCTCTGGCCGGGCCTGAGCGTCGCGGAGGGACTGCGCGGAGGCCGCGACGCAGTGGAGGGCCGGAAGGCGCGCAGCAGGGCGGACACGAGGCGTGAGGCGGTTCCCATACCTTCACCCTAGGCATCGCGCCCGCCGGTCCCCGCGCGCGCACGAAGAACGGGGCGCCACGGACGAATCCGTGACGCCCCGTTCTCTGGGGAGTGCGTATCAGCGGGCGTCGGTGAGGACGTAGCCCTCTTCACCGTGCACGACGGTGTCGATACCGGCGATCTCGTCCTCGTTCTTCACGCGGAAGCCGATCGTCTTCTCGATCGCGAAGCCGATGACGAAGGCCAGGACGAAGGAGTAGATCAGGACCGAGAACGCGGCGATCGCCTGTACCAGCAGCTGGGTGAGCTGACCGCTGTAGATGAGGCCCGTGCCGTTGGCGAAGAAGCCCAGGTACAGGGTTCCGATCAGACCACCGACGAGGTGGACACCCACGACGTCGAGCGAGTCGTCGAAGCCGAGCTTGAACTTCAGGTCGACGGCCAGCGCGCAGACGACACCGGCGAGGAGTCCGAGGACGATGGCCCAGAACGGCGTCAGCGAACCGCAGGCGGGGGTGATGGCGACCAGACCGGCGACGGCACCCGAGGCGGCACCGACCGACGTGGGCTTTCCGTCGCGGATCTTCTCGACGATCAGCCAGCTGAGCAGCGCGGCGGCGGGAGCGGCGAGCGTGTTGACGAACGCGAGGGAAGCGGTGTTGTCGGCCGCGAGCTCCGAGCCGGCGTTGAAGCCGAACCAGCCGAACCACAGCAGACCCGCGCCGAGCAGGACGAACGGCGGGTTGTGGGGGACGTGGGCGCCCTTCTGGAAGCCGACGCGCTTGCCGAGGACGAGCGCGAGAGCGAGAGCAGCGGCACCGGCGTTGATGTGGACCGCGGTACCACCGGCGAAGTCGATCGCGCCGACGCCGAAGACGTCCTGCAGACCGTGGGTGATCCAGCCGCCGTACGAGAACGCACCGTCGGCGAGACCGAAGTTGAACACCCAGCTGGCGACCGGGAAGTAGACGATCGTCGACCACAGGAAGGCGAAGATCATCCACGAGCCGAACTTGGCGCGGTCAGCGATGGCGCCCGAGACCAGGGCGACGGTGATGATCGCGAACGTGGCCTGGAAGGCGACGAAGGCCAGCGGCGGGTAGGCGGCGCCCTCGGGCGCCTCGAGCAGGCTGCCGAGGCCGAGCTCGTTCCAGTCGATCGTCCAGGGAGCGTTGGTCACGCCGACGTCCGTGGCTGGGAAAGCGATCGCGTAGCCGTACAGCACCCACAGGACTCCGATGAGTCCCATGGCGCCGAAGCTCATCATCATCATGCTGATGACGCTCTTGGCCTTGACGAGTCCGCCGTAGAAGAACGCGAGTCCTGGCGTCATGAGCAGCACGAGTGCCGCTCCAATCAGGATGAATGCGGTGTTGCCTTGATCCATCTCGAAGAGAACCTCTCTGAAGGGACGCAGCTGTAGCGTCGGGTCCCCTCAGTGTTCCCAGCCCCGGTTTCCATCGGCGTGGGAATCGTGTTTCGAGCGCGTTACAGCGGCCGGAGCCATGTAAACATCACGTTTCGCGTCGCCGCGAAGCCGCGCTGAAACGACCGTTCAGGCGTGCGTGAGCGCCACCAGACGTGACACGGCGCGGAGGTATTTCTTCCGATAGCCGCCCGCGAGCATCTCGTCGGAGAACACCGTGTTCAGTGGAACGCCGGTCGCGCGGATCGGGATCTGCGCGTCGTACGCGCGGTCGACGAACGCGACGAGCCGCAGCGCCGCGGACTGGTCGTGCAGCACGTGCACGTCGCGGAGGCCGATCGTGTCGACGCCGTCGATCAAGCGGATGAAGCGCGACGGGTGCACGCGCGCCAGGTGCGCCACGACGTCGCCGAACCTGTCGTCGGTCGCGACGCCGCGGGTGGCGGCATCCTGGATCGCCTCCGCATACTGCTCGTCGGAGAGGACGCGTGCCTCGCCGTCGATGGCGCGCTGGCGGAAGTCGGTGCCGTCGATGCGGATCGTGCGGAAGCTGTCGGCCATCGACTGGATCTCGCGCAGGAAGTCCTGCGCGGCGAAACGCCCCTCGCCCAGGGCGTTGGGCGGGGTATTGGACGTCGCCGCGAGGCGGGTCCCGGATGCCACGAGCTCACCGAGAAGCCG
>NZ_BADA01000313.1 GCF_000333395.1 Microbacterium sp. B19 | reverse complement strand
ATAGGCCCCACTTTCCCCGTTGCTCGCGGGTCGCGAGCCCGGCGTCCACGAGCAGTTTCATGTGATGCGACACGGTCGGCTGCGACAGCCCGACGGGCTCGGTCAGGTCGCAGATGCATGCCTCGCCGCCTTCGGCGGCGGCGATCAGCGACAGGAGCCGAACCCGCGCGGGGTCACCGAGGGCCTTGAACGTGCGCGCGATGGGATCTGCTTCTTCGGCGGTCAGCGCCGACCCGGGAATGGTCGAGCAGCAGGCGTCGGTGTCGCTCGAGAGCAACGGCAGGAAGGTCGGCATGACACGATTCTGCACCTCACATTGACATCTGTCGATATGTACCCGACTCTTATCCCATCGACAGGCTTCAATGTGAGGAGGGATGCCGATGGTCGAGCAGCTTCCCGTCGTCGTGATCGGGGCAGGCCCCCAGGGTTTGGCGGCCGCCGCCCACCTGGCAGAACGACAGATGCCGGTCGTCGTTCTGGAAGCGGGCCGCACGCCTGCAGCCGCCCTATCCGAGTGGGGTCACGTCCGCCTGTTCTCGGAGTGGCCGGAACTCGTGGATGCCGCGAGCGCGCGACTCCTGCAGTCCACGGGCTGGTCGGCGCCGACGACAGGGTTCCCGACCGGCGCGCAGTGGATCGAGAAGTACCTGGCCCCTCTCGCGGGGCTGCTGGGCGAACGCGTCGTCTACGGAGCCCGCGTGACCGGGGTGTCCCGACGGGGCCGCGACCGCCTGGTCGACGCGGGCAGGGGGGAGCAGCCGTTCGCGGTGCACGTGCAGCCGGCCGACGGTGCCGCGTACCGGCTTTCGGCGCGTGCGGTCATCGACGCGTCCGGTACCTGGGCGACTCCCAACCCTGCCGGCGCCGACGGCCTCCCCGCGCTCGGAGAACCGCAAGCCGGCGAGGTGCTCTCCTACCGCATCCCGGATTTCGGTGACCGCGCGGACTTCGAGGGCAAGCACACCGTCGTCGTCGGCTCCGGGCACTCTGCGGTGACCGCTGTGTTGGCCTTGGCGCGGATGGCGCGACGCGATCCGGGAACGACCGTGACCTGGGCGCTTCGGCGCTCGACCACTGCCAATACTTTCGGCGGAGGTGACGCCGACGAGCTCCCGGCCCGCGGCGCGCTCGGCCTGAGGGCGAAGGAGGCCGTCGACGCGGGTCTCGTGTCCCTCGTGACGGGCTTCCGGACGGAGCGGATCTCCCGCGACGGCGACCGAGCCGTGCTCGTCGCCGAGGACGGGCGCACGGTCACCGCCGATCGCGTCGTCGTGTTGACCGGCTTCCGCCCGGACCTGTCGTTCCTGTCCGAACTGCGCCTGGAACTGGACCCGACGCTGCAGGCGCCCGTCCGCATCGCCGCCGAGGTCGACCCCAACGTGCATTCGTGCGGGTCAGTCGCCGCCACAGGGGCGGCGGATCTCGCTCACCCCGACCCCGACTTCTACGTCGTCGGCGCGAAGTCCTACGGTCGCGCGCCGACGTTCCTCGCGCTCACCGGATACGAGCAGGTGCGAAGTGTCGTCGCAGAGCTCGCCGGGGACCACGAAGCCGCGCGCCGCGTCGAGCTGTCGCTGCCGGATACCGGTGTGTGTGGTGGCGCGGGCTTGTTCGACGCGGCCGGGGCGCCACTCGCCGGAGCGTGCTGCGTGCCGTCCGCACACCTGCTCTCCTTCTCTCAGCCCGCCACCACCCGCGTGAACCCGAATAAAGGAATGCCATGACCGAATTCACCAAGCCCGCCGTCCTCTTCGTCTGCGTGCACAACGCCGGTCGATCGCAGATGGCCGCCGGCTACCTCCGCGCTCTCGCCGGAGATCGCATCGATGTCTTCTCGGCCGGAAGCGAACCGGGGAATGCCGTGAACCCGGCTGCCGTCACGGTCATGGCGGAGGAAGGGATCGACCTGTCCTCGGCAACCCCGCAGATCCTCACCACGGATGCCGTGCGCCAGGCGGATGTCGTGATCACCATGGGCTGCGGGGACGCGTGCCCGATCTTCCCCGGCAAGCGCTACGAAGACTGGCAGCTCACCGATCCCGCCGGGCAGTCGGTCGATGTCGTGCGAGGAGTTCGCGACGACATCAAGGGTCGCGTCGAGCAGCTCATCGCGAGCCTCGTTTAGGCAGCCGCTTCCGTCATCTCGGCCATGCCGAGCCCGGCCATCAGAGAGACGCCCCCGCTGGAATCTCCTGGAGCGCCCAGGAATTGGCATCCGGGTCCGAGAAGAAGGCGTACCGCACGCCGCCCATGTCGTGGATCTCGGTGACGTCGAGTCCGCGCGCGACAAGAGTCGATCGGGTCGATTCGAGGTCGTCGACGACCAGGTGGATGTTGGAGACCGGCGCCGAGGCGCCCATGCCGGTGCCGAAGGCGATCGAGCAGGCCGACCCGGGCGGGGTCAGCTGCACCACGCGCATGCCGTTGCCGGGGGAGACGTCGTGGTCCAGGTCGAATCCCACGACGTCGCGGTAGAACGCGATGCTGCGGTCGACGTCCGAGACGGTCAACGGGAGGAGTTCGAGGCGCATGCGCATGCGCTCAGGCTAGGCTCCCCGACCTCCTGGCGGCCGAGAGCGGAACGCGCGAATTCTCAGCCGTATCTGAGAGCCGCATTCGTACCGTGGCGGGATGACGACGTCAACGCCGCAGACCGAAACGCCCGGAGCGGCATGCTGAGCACCGTGCAGACACCCCACCCCCGCCCGACGATCACCTTCCCGTGCTGACGGTGACCGGGCACGCGCTCGCCGCCGGCGGAGTGATCCCCGATGCGGCATCCATCCTCCACGCGTTCGGACCGTGGGTGCTGGCGGGCATCGCCCTCTTGATCTTCATCGAGTCCGGCGTGCTGTTCCCGTTCCTTCCCGGCGACTCGCTCCTCGTCACCGCCGCTGTGCTGGCCGGGCCGCTCGGCATTCAGCCGTGGCAGGTGCTGGTCGTCGCCATCCCCGCCGCGATCCTCGGGGATCAGACCGGCTACTGGCTGGGCCGGCGCTTCGGTAGGCGGCTGTTCCGCGAGGGAGCGCGCGTCCTGCGACCGGAGCGACTGCAGGATGCCGAGCGTTTCTTCGCCAAGTACGGGGGAGGGTCGCTCGTGCTCGGGAGGTTCGTGCCGATCGTGCGGACCTACGTCCCGGTCGCCGCCGGCACCGCTCACATGTCGTATCACCGCTTCCTCCTTTGGAACACGACGGGGGCCACCCTGTGGGTCGTCGTCATGACGGTCGTCGGGCTGCTGCTCGGTGGCATCCCGTTCATCGTCGACAACATCGATGTGCTGATGATCGTGATCGTTCTGATCTCGGTGCTGCCGGTGGTGATCGCCGTGATGCGGAAGTGGAGGGCGTCGCGGCGCGCGAGCGCGGATTCTTAGACGCATCTCACAAGCCCTCCCGTACGGTGCGGCCAGACGACTTTCCGCGCCGCACCGAAGGATCGCATGCACATCTTCGAGGTCATCATCCTCGGGCTCGTTCAGGGCCTGACCGAGTTCATCCCCGTCTCCTCGAGTGCGCATCTGCGGATCGTGGGAGAGTTCCTGCCCTCGCAGACCGACCCGGGCGCGACGTTCACCGCGATCACGCAACTGGGCACCGAGACAGCGGTGCTCATCTACTTCTGGAAGAAGATCGTCACGGTCGTCTCGCGCTGGTTCGGCTCGCTCATCGGCCGCGTTCCGCGCAACGATCCCGACGCCCGCATGGGCTGGCTGATCATCATCGGCACGATCCCGATCGCGGTCCTCGGCGTGCTGCTGCAGGACCTCATCCGTGACAACTTCCGGAGCCTGTGGATCACGGCGATCGTGCTCATCGTGTTCGGCATCCTGCTCGGGGTCGCCGACCGGTACGGCCGTAAGCGCCGCGGCCTCGACGAGCTCACCTACCCGCACGGCCTCGCCTACGGGTTCGCGCAGGCTCTCGCACTCGTCCCCGGGGTGTCGCGGTCGGGGGCGACCACCACGCTCGGCCGCGCGCTGGGGTACCAGCGCACCGCCGTGGCCGAGTACTCGTTCCTCCTGGCCGTGCCCGCCGTCTTCGCGAGCGGATTCTTCGAGCTGTACAAGAGCTTCGACGACGGCACGGGACCGTACAACCTCGGCGAGACCGCACTGGCGACGGTGATCGCGTTCGTCGTCGGGTATCTCGTGATCGCGTTCCTGATGCAGTACCTCCGCCGGGGCAGCTTCCTGCCGTTCGTGATCTACCGCGTCGTTCTGGGCGTCGTCCTGATCGTGCTGCTCGTGACCGGTGTCATCCCGGCGGAATCGACGATCGTCTCCGGCTGACACCTGGTGCCGACGTTCACTCGGTGCCGGACGGGCCACCCTCATCCGCCGGGGGACGCCGCGCATCCGCCCCGAGGACCTCGTCCACGACGCGGCGGCAGTAGTCCTCGGCGGCGGCCGGATCTGCGACCGGCGAGGGCGCGAGCGACAGCAGCGTCCCTGCGAGCATGGCGCCCGTGATGGAGAGCACGATGATGTCCGGGTCGCGGTCGAGACTCAGTTCGCCCCGCTCGATGGCCGCGGCCACGAGCGCACGGTTCTGCGAGTGGATGAAGCTGCGGAACCGCTCGAAGTACCTCTCGAACATCCCCCCGCCGGAGCCGCGCTCCGAACTGACGCGAAGGACGAACGACCCCTCCTCCGAGTCCGCCAGCCGTAGGGTCGCCAGTGCGATGTCGATCAGCTGCGCGCGGATGTCGCCCGTCGATGTCTCCGTGGGGACGAGAGCGTGCGAGCGGAGGACGTCGTCGAGGAGTTCATCCGTGGACTCCCACCGGCGGTAGAGCGCCGGCTTGCCTACGCCGGCCTCGCGCGCGACGGCCTCGAAGGTGAATCCCGGCAGCCCCCGGGCCAGGTACACCCGCTGCGCAGCCAGGAGCACCTTGGCCCGGATCTCAGGATCGCGAGGCCGACCCTTGGGGCGAGTATCCGTGTCGGTCACGACCGCACCGCCTTCCCGGCATCCACGATACCGATCGGCTCTTGCGTCCCGTGTCCGACGGATCTAACGTTCTTTGCGTACGCAAACCGTACGAAAATGACGAAGGAGTCGCCATGTCCACACCGCCCATCTCCGGTGATCGCAAGATCCCCGTGCTCACTCAAGAGTTGATCGACGGCGATGCCGCTCGCTGGCGACGCTTCGGCGAGGTCGTTCCGGCCGGCGGTTCGACTCGACCGGACGGCACGCCCGACTACGGGCTCTTCGGGCCCGGGTCCGTGACGTGGGAGCTCCTTCTGCACCCCGCGACGATCGTTTTCGAGAGTGCCGCGCAGGGTGGCATCCAATTCCTCTACAAGCCGGTCGTGGCGGGCATCCGCGACGCCGACCCGATCAGTCGCAAGGCGCGCGCGGGCCGGTTCACGATGTTCGACTTCTTCGAGCGTCTGCAGCGCAACTCCGGCATGCACGCGCCCATGTGGCTCGGCGACACGGCGACCGCGCAGAACATGGCCACGCACCTGCACCGCATCCACGGCCATGTGCAGGGCCCCGTGATCGACCCCGACGACCCGTCTCTCGGCGGATACGCTGCCGCCGACCCGCGGGATGCCATGTGGGCGGCCATCACCGAGATGCAGTGCATCCTGAGCGTGTACGAGAACCTGGCGTGGCACGGCGACGAGCCGCCGCGGCCGCTCACCGCCGCCCAGCGCGACCAGTACGTCCTCGAGATGGGGGCCTACCTGCGGCTCGTCGGGGCGGAGGAGTCGGAGATCCCCACCACCTGGGCGGAGCTCCAGGCGCTCTACGAGAAGTACTGGGCGCTCTTCGGGCACTCCGACAGCGTGTTCCGCGACCTCGAGACCGGCGTCGACATGCTGGAGCAGTATCACCAGGTCGGCAGGCAGAACTGGCATCCCAGTCACGCGCTCGCGGTCGAGGCGCTCGAGGACGTCTATCAGCGGTGGACCGAGCTGATGGATGCCATCCTCCCGGCGAACCTGCAAGCCTCCGCCGGGCGGTCCCCGGAGACCATCGCCGCGGCGGGCGAAATCATCCGGGCCCGCGAGGCGGACGTCCGTGAGTTCCAGAACCCCGAGAACGAGGCGCGTGTCATGCGTCTGCTCTGGGGGCCGGACGGCGTCGAACTCATCCGCAACGCGCGGCGTCTGCACGAGGAAGCACGCACGCGCGCGGCCTGAGCGCCCGGAGAGCCGAGCTCGTCGTCAAGTGGCTCGCGGGTGGCATCCGTACGGAGGGGCGGACACGTCCCTCCGTACGAAGCCCCGTGAGCGAGTGGACGCGACGTGAACAAACGCTGTCCACTTCTTCACGCAGTTCACAGGAGGCCGTCCCTAAACTGTCTCCGACCTGCGCTTCGTCGAGGTCCTGACGTGCCGCGCCTCGTGGCATCCGTCCTCCCGAAAGGACCCGAGTGAGTAGAACCACGACCCCGCGCGGGCGCACGACCATCGCGCGTCACGGACGCCTGCGGTCGGTGGGACCGCTCGGCCAGTTCTTCCGCGCGCTCGCCGTCGCGATGGCCGTGCTCCTCGTCGCCGGTGCCGGCGTGGCGGCGTATGCCGTCTACGACCTGTCGTCGAGCTTCACCGCGGATGCCGTGGATCTGCCCGATCAGCCGGCCGTTCCGCCGGACCTCGGGGAGCTGCAGGGCGGCGTGAATCTCCTCCTCGTCGGAACCGACGAGTGCGAACCCGACTTCGCGCAGTACTTCGGCGACCGCTGCACGGGTCCGGACGCGGGGGACAACCTCAACGACGTCAACATGCTCATCCACATCTCCGACGAGCCACGCCGTGTCACGGTGATCTCGTTCCCGCGCGACCTCATGGCGCCGATCCCCTCGTGCACGGATGCCGACGGCAACGTCAGCTCGGCGATGTCGAAGCAGCAGATCAACAGCGCTTTCTCGTACGGCGGCCTGGCCTGCGTGGTGAAGACCATCTCGGACCTCAGCGGCCTGCAGATCCCCTTCGCGGCGAAGGTCAGCTTCGGCGGTGTCATCAACATCACGGATGCCATCGGCGGCGTGGACGTCTGCATCGCCAACGGCATCAAAGACCCCTACACGGGCATCGACTGGCCGGCCGGCATGCGCACCGTGAAGGGCCTCGACGCGCTGCAGTTCCTCCGCACGCGCCACGGCGTCGGCGACGGCGGCGACCTCGGACGCATCTCGAATCAGCAGCAGTACATGTCGCGCCTGACGTCCAAGCTCCGCAGCGAGGAAGTGCTGTCGAACCCGGCGACGCTGTACAAGCTCGCCTCGACCGCGCTGCGCAACGTCGACCCGTCGACGTCGCTGACGAACCCGCTGACGCTCGTGCAGATCGCGATGGCGGTCAAGGACGTGCCGTTCAACGAGATCGTCTTCGTGCAGTACCCGACCGCTGCGGACCCGGCCGACCCGAACCGCGTCGTACCGGAGTACGACGCAGCCGACGCGCTGTGGTCCGCGCTCGCGGCGAACCAGCCGATCCAGCTGTCCGGCAACCTGAGCGACGGTAACGGCGTGATCGCGGAGCCCGACTCGACCCCGGCGCCCACCGACACCGCGGCACCGGCCCCGACCGAGAGCGCGGCGCCCACGCCGGAGCCGTCCTCGACCACGATCACGCTCCCGTCGTCGATCGCCGGTCAGACCGCCGCGCAGGCCACCTGCTCGAACGGCAACGTCCGCTGACGCGCGGGGCGTGGCATCCCTTTCTCGGATTCGGATGCCACGCCCCGACCCGTTACTATGGACCGGTGTGCTCGCGCTCCGGCGTCGATCACCTGGAGACGTCGCATAGTCAGGCCTAGTGCACCACCCTGCTAAGGTGGAGTCCCCGTAAGGGGACCGAGGGTTCAAATCCCTCCGTCTCCGCCAGACCCGAAACCCCCGGAATCCTCAGGATCGCCGGGGGTTTTTCGCGTCGGTCTTCGAGGTCACCGCGCCGGCTGGCGCCGCAGGATCCAGTCGACCGTGCCGCGCCAGGTGTGCCGCAGCTCGCGGTTGCGTCGCCACTCGCGCCAGGTCAGCCAGATGATCAGGATGTCGAGGAGGGTCAGCACGACGACCCCGATCGAGGGCGAGCGGACGAGTTCGAAGAGTTGGAACAGGACGAACGCGCCGAGCGCCGCCATCGCCCACGGGTAGACGCCTCGCGAACCGATCAAGAGGGCGATCACGATCGCGAGCTTCACGACGCCATGGAGGAGCAGGTAGGCGGCGATGAACGTCTTGCTGCCGGCGTTCAGATGCGCGACGCCGTGGACGAGCAGGTTGGCGATGACGTCGTGGGGATCCTCCGCCAACTCCCTGGCGGTGGCGGCGTTCGCCGCGGAGACGAGCCGGTCGGGGCTGATGACCAGCAGAAGGATCCCGCCGACGGTCTCCAGGAGACCGTCGATCCCCTTGAACAGCACGCCGATGAGGAACACCAGGTCGAGGATGCGTTCTCTCATGGTGCTCCTCGCTGATGGGGCAGTGTGCGCGGATGGCCGCGCGATGGGCCGTGTGGGCGATCGTATTCCCGCGTTCCTAGGGTTCGGTCGAGAAGCTCCGTCGCCTCGTACTTGAATCGGTCCAATTCACGGCGCGCATCCCTTGCGTCTCTGCCCCGGAGCCGCCAGAATCACATCACCCGGCTGCGCTTGAACCAGTTCGATCGCACCCACCCCACCGACCTCCAGAGAGCTGAACGGACATGACCACACGACGTGCAGCCATCACCGACGTCGCCGCGGCTGCGGGGGTTTCCCGGTCCACGGTGTCGAACTACCTCAACCACCCGCACCTCCTCTCCGGCGCGACGCGGGAGCGCCTCGCCCGCGTGATCGCGGAACTGCAGTTCGTGCCGAGCGACGCCGCCCGGAAGATCAGCTCGGGCGACACCGGAACCATCGGCTACATCGCGTACGAGTTCACCAATCCGTTCTCCGGCGTCATCGCCGACGCGATCGAGCGTCGCGCGGCCGAGGCCGGCCGGACGGTGATGATCGCGAACTCCGCCGGCTCGGCCCGACGTCAGCGGGAGTACATCGAGCTGTTCGAGCGCAAGCGCGTCGCGGGCATCATCGTCGCAACGCTCGACGGCGTCGAGCCCCAGCTCGAAGAGCTGCGGGAACGGGGGACGCCGACGGTCATCACCGGTCGTCGCTCGTCCTCCGACCTCATCTCGTCGGTGTCGGCCGACGACGCGACGGGCGGGTACCTCGCGGCGCGGCACCTGCTCGACCTCGGCCGGCGCCGGATCGCGTTCGTCGGCGGACCGTTCCGCGTCGCGCAGATCAGCGAACGGTTCGACGGAGCGAGCCGCGCCGTGGGCGAGACGCCGGGTGCGACGCTCACCGCCGTCCGCGCGGATGAGCGCACGATGGATGCCGGCTTCGCCGCGGGCGTCGAACTCGCCACGAGCGGCTCGCCGCTGCCCGACGGAGTGTTCGCCGTGAACGATCTCGTGGGCTTGGGCGTCGTCCGGGGGCTGCTGTCGTGCGGCGTCGAGGTGCCGCGCGATGTCGCGGTGATCGGCTTCGACGGCGACGACATCGCGGAGGTCGCCGCTATTCCCCTCTCCACGATCCGAACGTCGGGCGAGGCGGTCGGGGAGACCGCGGTCGATCTGCTCCTGGCCGAACTCGGGGTCGGCGGGCGGGTGCCGGATCGCCACCGTCTCGTCCCACCGACGTTGGTGGTGCGCGCCTCCACGGTGGCGGACGTGGGCGCCCGCGCAGCACGAACGAACGCGAGCGCCTGATGACCGCCGTCTTCATCGCCGCATCGGCTCCCACGGATGCGCCGCCCCGCTTCCGGCGCGTCGTCGACCTGGACCGCCCGTCGACCGAAATCGTGAGCGCGACCCTCCGCTGGAGCGCCGAGGGCATCGTCGAGGCGTCGATCGGCGCGACGCCCGCGAGCGACCGACTCCTCGTCCCGGGCTGGACCGCGTACGAGCGTCGGCTGCGGTACGCCGAGACCGACGTGGCATCTCTTCTCTCCGACCGGTTCGTGCTCGGGCTGCAGCTCGCGGACGGCTGGTACCTCGGGCGGCTGGGCTGGCGCGGCCAGTCCCGCATCTACGGGGATCGCGGCGCGGTATTCGCGAGCCTCCGGATCATCTACCGCGACGGGCACGCGCAGACCGTGGAGACCGACGAGACGTGGGAGTGGAGCGAGGGCCCGATCCGCAGCGCGGATCTGTATGACGGGCAGACGGTGGATGCCACCCTCGCCGATGACTGGTCCTCACCCGACGGCGCGAACGGCGCGCCGGCGATCATCGTGTCCCGTCACGACCTCGAGCCCTACCTCGCCCCGCCCGTGCGTCGCATCCAGACGATCGCACCCGAGCGGGTCTGGACGTCGCCGTCGGGAGCGACCATCGTGGACTTCGGTCAGAACCTGGTCGGGTTCGTCCGCCTCCGCGTGCGCGGGCCGCGCGGCGCGGCGATCGTGGTGCGCCACGCCGAGGTGCTCGAGCACGGTGAGCTCGCCACCCGGCCGCTGCGGAGCGCGCGAGCGACCGACCGCTACGTCCTCAGCGGCGACGACGACCTCTTCGAGCCGACCCTGACCTTCCACGGCTTCCGGTACGCCGGAATCGGCGGGTGGCCGGCATCCGCTCCTCCCCTCGAGGAGCGTGTCGAGGCCGTCGTGATCGGTTCGGACATGCGCCGCATCGGCCGGTTCTCGTGTTCCGATCCACTGCTGTCGCGACTCCACGAGAACGTCGTGTGGAGCATGCGCGGCAACTTCGTCGACGTGCCGACGGACTGCCCGCAGCGCGACGAGCGACTCGGCTGGACCGGCGACATCGCGGCGTTCGCCGACACGGCATCCTTCCTGTTCGACACGCACGACTTCCTGTCGGACTGGCTGCGCGATGTCGCGATCGAGCAGGATCTCGCGGGCGGGCGGGTGCCGCACGTGGTGCCCGACATCCTGAAATACGACCCCGCCTACGGCGGACTCCCCGCCACGGACACGGCGATCTGGGGGGATGCCGCGGTGTGGGTGCCGTGGGCGGTGTGGCGGGCGTACGGCGATCCGGACGTGCTCGAACGGCAGTTCGCCTCGATGGCCGCGCACGCCGAGCGCATCGCCGGGCTTCTCTCCCCGACGGGGCTCTGGGACACCGGATTCCAGTTCGGAGACTGGCTGGACCCCGCGGCCCCGCCCGAGGATCCGTCCGCCGCCCGCGCCGATCCCGGGGTGGTCGCGACCGCCTGCGCGTATCGGGCGCTGTCCACCGTCGCGCGCGCCGCGGAGGTGCTGGGCGGGGACGCGGGGCGGTTCGCGGCCGTCGCCGCGCAGGTCCGCGAGGCGTTCCGCACCCACTACGTCTCAGAGGGGGTCGTCACGAGCGATTGCGTGACGGTCTACGCCCTCGCCCTCGCCTTCGACCTGCTGGCGGATGCCGACCGGGGGAGGGCCGGGAGTCGGCTCGCCGAACTCGTCGCCGCATCGGACTACCGCATCTCGACGGGCTTCGCGGGAACGCCGTTCGTCCTCGACGCGCTCGCCGACACCGGCCATTCCGACGTCGCATTCCGCCTGCTGATGCAGACCGAGAGCCCGTCGTGGCTCCACCCGGTGACGCTCGGCGCGACGACGATCTGGGAGCGGTGGGATTCGCTCCTCTCGGACGGCACGGTGAACCCGGGCGAGATGACGAGCTTCAACCACTACGCGCTCGGCGCCGTGGCCGACTTCCTCCACCGCCGCATCGCCGGCATCGCGCCGCTCACACCCGGCTACCGCGAGATCTCGATCGCCCCGCTCATCGGCGGCGGGTTGACCTGGGCGGAGGGGTCGCTCGACTCCCGGTTCGGAGCGATCCGCGTGCGATGGGAACGCGACGGGGATGCCGTTCGCCTGGATGCCGACATCCCACCCGGCTGCACGGCGGTGATCCAGCTCCCGGGCGAAGAACCCGCGCGCGTCGGGAGCGGCCGGCACACGGTGCACAGCGTGCGCGTGGCAGCTGACTAGACGAGTGAGATACGGGGGTTCGTCCGAGCGTTACCAACACTTATCCGCGTAAGTGTTAGTAACGCCGTCGGCATCCGGCGCATGTCGACAGGCTGAGCGCGGGGCCGTGTGCCGCTGAGGCTCAGTAGTCGTCGTGGTTCTCGCGCGCGATGTCGAGCTGCGTCTCGTCGCCCGCCCATTCCGCGAGAGCCGAGCGGAGCTGACGGTGGAGCCAGTCGGCTGGCAGCGCGGGGTGCGCTCGCTCGAGCTCGGTGAGCAGCGCGAGGCGGTCGTCGACCGATCCGGTGAGATCGGGAAGGGCGCTCGCGTCGGCTCCGGTCATGGTCTGGTCCGTCCTGTCGAAGCGGTCGCCGGGCGCGCCGCCGTGTCCCGAGGCTAGGCGACGCCACCCGCGACGCGATCCGACGGATGTCGAACGGACGATCGGCGCACGTCCGACCCGCGCGTCCGCCCCTCGGCGTAGCGTCGCTGTCGGCGGGCGCCCGCCGTGGACGAGCAGAGCCGGAGGCAGAGATGAACATCGCCGAGACCATGGTGGAGACGCTCCGTCGAGCGGGGGTGGAGCGCGTGTGGGGCCTTCCCGGCGACTCCCTCAACGCTTTCACCGACGCACTGCGCCGCGACGGGACGCTGGAGTGGATGCATGTGCGCCACGAGGAATCCGCGGCTTTCGCCGCCGCGGGCGAAGCCGCGATCACGGGCCGCCTCGCGGTGGTCGCGGGGAGCTGCGGCCCGGGCAGCCTGCATTTCATCAACGGTCTCTACGACGCCCAGCGCTCGCGCGTGCCCGTCCTCGCGATCGCGTCGCACATCCCCTCGGCCGAGATCGGCTCCGGCTACTTCCAGGAGACGCACCCGCAGGAGCAGTTCCGCGAGTGCAGCGTGTACTCCGAGCTCGTCGGCAGCCCCGAGCAGATGCCGTGGGTCCTGGAGACCGCCATGCGCACGGCCATCGAGAAGCAGGGCGTCGCGGTCGTCGTCGTCCCCGGCGACGTGTTCTTCGAGAAAGCCCCGGAACGCCGGGCGAGCGCACCCATCGTCGCGACCCGCACGCACGTCGTCCCCGCCGACGACGGACTCGCCGCCGCGGCGGAGGTGCTCAACGGTGCGGAGAACGTCACGATCCTCGCGGGCGCCGGGGTGGCCGGGGCGCACGCCGACGTCCTCGCGCTGGCCGAGCGGCTCCAGGCGCCGATCGTGCACGCGTTCCGGCGGCAGGAGTGGATCGAGTACGACAACCCCTACGACGTCGGGATGACGGGACTCCTGGGCTTCTCGTCCGGCTACCGCG
>NZ_BADA01000314.1 GCF_000333395.1 Microbacterium sp. B19 | reverse complement strand
GCCGCGACCTCTACGGCGACGACGACGAGGCCGCACTGCGCGACATCGTCCTCAGCTGGTGGGTGCAGAGCCATGCATGACATCGAGGACTTCGACACGCTGACGCCCTACGAGCGCTACAAGCTCATGGCCTCGCTCATCGTCCCGCGCCCGATCGCGTGGGTGACGACGCTCGGCCCGGACGGCGTCCCCAACGCCGCACCCTTCTCGATGTTCGCGATGGTCGGCGAAGACCCTCCGCTCGTGATGGTGAGCATCGACCGCCTTCCGGGCGGCGCGCGCAAGGACACCGCGGTGAACATCGACGCGACCGGCGAGTTCGTCGTCCACCTCGTCGACCGCCCGCTGGTCGAGTCGATGGATGCCACGAGCGTGCGGCATCCCCCCGAGATCGACGAGCTCGCGCACCGGGGCATCGACACCGTGCCCGCGGCATCCATCCGTCCGCCCGTCATCGCCGACGCGCCCGTCGCGCTCGAGTGCGTCCTGTTCTCGCGCATGGACATCCCGAGCCGCGAGATCTACTTCGGCCGCGTCCAGCGCCTCCGCACCCGACCGGGTCTCGTGGACCGCTCGCGGATGCGCGTGCGACTCACCGACTACGCCCCGGTCGCCCGGTTCGGGGCGAGCTTCTACACCACGACGGACGACCGCTTCACGCTCAGCGGCGACCCGGCCACCGACATCGACTCCCTCTGACCCGCCCCGCCACCACGTTTCAGGAGAATCCCATGATCAGACCCTCCCGCCCCCTGTCCGCCCTCGCCGCGGGCGCGATCGTCGCCGCCGTACTCTCCGGCTGCGCCTCGACCGGCAGCGGCGACGCACCCTCCACCGCGGGGTTGTCCATCGGCGCCGTCGACCTGTCCGGCGTGTGCCCGGCGACCGTCGTCATCCAGACCGACTGGAACCCCCAGGCCGAACAGGGCGGCCTGTTCAGCCTCCTCGGCCCCGACGCGCAGATCGACGCCGGCAAGAAGAGCGTCTCCGGACCGCTCATGGCGAAGGGGGAGTGGACGGGGGTGAACGTCGAGATCCGCGCCGGCGGACCCGCCATCGGCTTCTCGGGCGTCCCGGCCCAGATGTACACCGATCCCGACATCCTGCTCGGCTGGGTGAACACCGACGATGCCATCGCGGCATCCGAGGCCCTCCCCACCACCGCGGTCATGTCGACCTTCGAGAAGGCCCCGTGGGCGATCATGTGGGATCCCCAGACCTACCCGAACGTGCACTCCATCGCCGACCTCGGGAAGACGGATGCCACGGTGCGCTACTTCGACGGCACCACGTACATGGACTACCTCACCGGCTCCGGACTCCTGCGGACCGCCCAGCTCGACGGCTCGTACGACGGCACACCCGCCGCCTTCATCGCCGCCGGCGGAACCGCCGCGCAGCAGGGCTTCGCGACCGTCGAGCCCTGGGTGTACGAGAACGCGATCCCGGAGTGGGGCCGCCCCCTCGACTACCAGCTGGTCGCCGACACCGGGTACCCGATCTACGCGGTCGCGCTCGCCGCGCGCAGCGCGGACATCGCCGACAAGGCCGACTGCCTCGCAAAGCTCGTGCCCGTGATCCAGCAGGCGAGCGTGGACTACTTCGCCGACCCGGCCGCGGCCGACGCGCTCATCGTGTCGGCGGTGGAGCAGTACGACAACGGCTGGGTGTACCCCGCCGCCGAGGCCGAGAACTCGACCGCGCAGCAACGCGCACTGGGACTGGCCGCGAACGGTCCCGACGGGACGTTCGGCTCCTTCGACGAGGCGCGGGTCGCTCGCGTGCAGTCGATCGTGACCCCGATCCTGACCGCGAAGGGCGTGACGGTACCCGCGGGGCTGACTCCGGAGCAGCTCGCGACCAACGAGTTCCTCGACCCGTCGATCGCGCTGCCCTGACCGCTACGAGATTGCCGCAGACCGCGGTGCGACATCGATCGCACCGCGGTCTGCTCTTGCGTGAGGGTCTGTTGATTCGTGTGGATGTGTGTTGTATTGTGTGGGAATCTTCGAAGGGGATTCCGTGTACGCAATGGAGCGCCAGCAGCTCATCGAGCGCGAACTGCGCGAGATCGGACGCGTCAGCGTCGTCGACCTCGCTCGTCGTTTCGACGTCACCACCGAGACCGTTCGTCGCGACCTCGATCGCCTCGAGCAGACCGGCGCTCTGCGTCGGGTCCACGGCGGTGCCGTCGGCATCGACCGTGCGAGCACCACCGAGGTCTCGCTGTCGGAACGTCGACTTCGCCAGGGCGACGCGAAGCGCGCGATCGGCGCGGAGGCTGCCCGGCTGCTGAGCCCCGGGTTCCGCGGCTCGATCTTCATCGACGCCGGCACCACGCCCGCGGCCGTCGCCGCCGAACTCCCGCAGGTGCTGGGGGAGGGGAGCGACGTCGAGATCGTCACGCACTCGCTCGAGGCCGCGCACCTGCTCGCGGGTGACGACCGCGTCTCGCTCACCGTGATCGGCGGCAAGGTCCGCGGGGTCACCGCCGCCGCGGTCGGCGCGCACACCGTGCGGTCGATCGGCGAGCTGCGCCCCGACATCGCCTTCGTGGGCACGAACGGACTGAGCGCCGGGTTCGGCCTCAGCACCCCCGACCCGGAGGAAGCGGCGGTCAAGACCGCGATCATCCGGGCGGCGCGCCGCGTCGTCGTGGTCGCCGACACCGCCAAGTTCGGCGAGGAGCTGCTCGTGCGGTTCGCCCGCCTCGACGAGATCGACGTGCTCGTCACCGACGGCACGCCGCCCGACGCGCTCGCTCAGGCCCTTGCCGACGCCGACGCCGAGGTGCGTGTCGCATGATCGTCACCCTCACCGCCAACCCGTCCGCCGATCGCGCCGTGCAGCTCACCGGTCCGCTCGTGCCCGGCGAGGTGCAGCGCGCCGAGTCCTCGCGAGAGGATGCCGGGGGCAAGGGCGTCAACGTCGCCCGGGTCGTGTCCGCCGCCGGCGCCCCCGCGCGCGCCGTCGTCCCCGTGAACGACCACGACCCGTACCGTCTGCTCCTGGACGATGCCGGGGTCGACCTCG
>NZ_BADA01000315.1 GCF_000333395.1 Microbacterium sp. B19 | reverse complement strand
TCCTCGCGGTGGGAGCGATGATCGCTTTCTCGATCTATCTGCGCCAGCGCGGGTCGAGTGAATCCAAACCGGTCGGCACGCCGCACCACACGAGCGCGGCCGAGACGGAATGACGTCTACCGGGATGCCAGCCGAGGTCCGTCGTAGGCGCGCACCGGCGGGACCTCCCCGTCGTACCGCTCGATCGACACGGCCACCCGGGCACCGCTCGACGCCTGCGTGAGCTTCGACGTGCCGATGTCCTTCGTCAGGACGTTGACGTTGCCGTTGATGCAGTCGGCGATCCCCGGCGCGCTGGGGTCGTACCAGGCTCCCGTGTGCATCCGCGCGACGCCTGGCAGTAGCGTGTCGGTGGTCACCACGCCGGCGAGCAGGCTGCCCTGGGCGCTGCGCACGATCGCGATGTCGCCGTCGGTCAGGCCGCGCACCGCCGCGTCCGACGGGTGCAGCCGGACGGGCTCGCGTCCGGCGACCTTGGTCGATCGGCTCGGTGCCGCCATGTCGAGCTGGCTGTGGAGTCGGTGCGTCGGCTGCGTGCACAGCAGCTGCAGGTCGTAGGGCGAGCCCGCCACTTCCGCGGTGTCGATCCACACGGCGTGCCCGGCTGTGTCGTCGAGTCCGAACCCGTCGAGGGTGGCGGAGAACAGCTCGATCCGCCCGCTGGGGGTGTCGAGCGGGTGCGCCTCGGGGTCGGCGCGGAAGTCGGTGAACGCCCCGTCCCGGTAGTGGTGCTGGGGGAGCGGGGTGCCACCGTCGCGCCAGAACTCGGCGAACGGCGGGGCGTCGGGGATCTCGGGACGCTGCCGCCAGTCCTCGTAGATCTTCTCGAGCCATTCGTGACTGTCGCGGCCTTCGGCGTAGTCGGCATCCAGTCGCTTCGCGAGCTGGTCGTAGATCCAGAACTCCTCCCGCGCGTAGCCGAGCGGCTCGACCGCGCGCGGCATGGCGCGGAGCCGGGTGTCTCCCGCGCCGGCGGCGAGGTCGTCGCGCTCCAGGCCCGTGGCGGCGGGCAGGACGATGTCGGCGTGGCGGGCGGTCGGGGTCCAGTGGAACTCGTTGACGACGAGCGTGTCGACGGCCGCGACCGCGCGGCGCAGACGCCGCAGGTCCTGGTGGTGGTGGAAGGGGTTGCCCCCGGCCCAGTACACGAGGCGGATGTCGGGGAGGTCCAGCGTCCCGCCGTCGTACGGGATCGTCGGCTCCGGACGCAGCAGCAGGTCGCTGATGCGCGCGCACGGGATGAAGTCCGTCACGGTATTGGTGCCCTGCGAGAACGTGGGGAGGGGCACCGGGGCGACCCCGACGCCGTAGTCGCCCATCGAGCCGTATCCGTGCGTGAACCCGCCGCCGGGCAGGCCGATCTGGCCGAGGAACGCCGCGAAGGTCACCGCCGCGAACACCGCCTGCTCGCCGTGCTCCGCGCGCTGCAGCGAGTAGGTGACGTTGACGAGCGTGCGCCCCGACGCGGCGCGTCGCGCGAGGTCGCGGATCCTCTCGGCGGGAACGCCGGCGATCTCCGCGGCCCACTCCGGGGTCTTCTCCACGCCGTCGGGCTCGCCGCGCAGGTACGCCCGCACGCGGTCCGCGCCGACGGTGTGCGTTGCGAGGAACGCGTCATCCGCGAGTCCCTCGGCGACGAGCGTGTGAGTGAGGGCGAGCAACAGTGCGGTGTCGGCTCCCGGACGGATGCCGAGCCACTCGGCATCCAGTTCGCTCAGGGTGTCGTCGCGCTGCGCGGAGACGGACACGATGCGGGTGGAGGCCGCGGCGGACCGCGCGAGCCGGGACACGACGTGACGGTCGTGGCCCCCCGGCACTACCCAGGTGTTCGAACGGCGCAGGCCGCCGAAGGCGATCAGCAGGTCGGTGTGCTCGGCGATGTGTCCCCAGGACGGCGGTCGGTTGCGCAGTTCGCGCATGCCGAGCGGTCCGATCAGGTGGGGGAGCAGCACGAGGCTGGCGCCGCGGCTGTAGTCGTTGATCGAGCGCGTGTAGCCGCCCAGCGAGTTGAGGAACCGGTGCAGCTGGCTCTGCGCGTGGTGCAGACGTCCGGCGCTTCCCCAGCCGTACGAGCCGCCGAAGATCGCGCGGTTGCCGTGCGTCGAGCGGACGCGCCCGAGTTCCGCGGCGAGGAGATCGAGCGCCTCGTCCCACTCCACCTCGACGTATTCGTCGTCGACGTCGCCCCGGCGTGGGTCGGGTCCCGGACCGTTCTCGAGCCACCGGCGCCGGACGGCCGGGCGCGTGACCCGCGACGGGTGGTGCTGCCCCTCGGCGACGCCGGCGATCGCCGGCGCGGCATCCGGGTCGTCCACGTAGGGCCGGGTCGCAAGGACCGTCCGTCCGTCGTCCGACACCTCGACCTCGAAGGTTCCCCAGTGGGCGCTGCTCTCCTGCGTTCGCGTCACCCTGCCATCCTCGCGCGCGCCGGACGATCGGGGTTGCTCCGCGCGCAACGCAAGGACATCGGCATCCGGATGCCGGCTCCCGGACACGAGGCCCGGTCAACCTCCGTACCGCCCCCGAATCGGCGACGGAGGGGGTGCGCTCACGCGGGGCCGGTGCTAGGCAGGAGCTATGACCTCCACCGTTCCCCCGCTCCGTCGCCCGTCACCGGCCGCGCGCGCAGCGCGCAAGGACCGTGTGCTCACGTGGGTCACGCTGTCCATCGTCGCGGTGATCTGCCTCGTGCTCGGCTTCGGTGCCGTCGCGATGGCGAACTCGTGGTGGACCGAGGAGACACCCGTCGCCTCCGCCGACCAGCAGCTAGCCGACGGCCAATCCCGGTTCGATCGGGCGGGTCTCGACTTCCTGAACCGCCAGGGCCACGCGACGGTCGATGTGACCGCGTCCACCTCCGCCAGCGAACTCGGGCTCCCGACCTCGGGGCAGACCCCGATCGACACGCTCGTGCCGATCTCTCTGGAGGTCCGCGGCGACGGCACGTCGGTGAAGTTCAGTGGGCTCTCCCACTTCGAGCTCACCACGTCGGACGACATCCTGACGCGCGTGCAGGTGATTCCCGCGGCGAGCGGCTCTTGGGCGAGCATCTCCTCGGAGCTCGGTTCGCGCGCGGCGCAGTGGGGATGGTCGCAGGCGCAGCTCGACGCCCTGCACGAGCAGGTGGGTGACGCCGCCCGGAACGAGGGGACGACCTCGACCCTGTCCCTCCCCACGGTGACGTACGGGGGGATGAGCATCACCGCGCAGGTCACCTCGAGCGACGGCACGCTCAGCCTGGCGTACAACATCGGGCAGTGATCCGCCCTCGTCGCCCGGCCGCGCCGTTCAGGGAACACGGGACGCCGCCGCGGTAGCATCCGTCCGTCAGCCGTTGCGAAGGGTGTTCCGTGGTCCGTTGGTCTTCCGCCGTGGTCGCCCTCGTCGCGGTCGCGCTCGTCACCGCCGGCTGTTCGACCGCGGACGAGACGCCGCCGCCCGTGGTCGCGCCCTCGAGCGTCACGAACCCGTCGGCAAGCCCCCAGGCCCTGCCGCCGACCATGGTGTCGCCCGGCGATCTCAACGGCAAGAACGTCGCCGTCGTCATCGGGACGGCGCTCTCGGTCACCGTTCCGGACGGCACGGAGGACCAGTGGCGGGGAACCACCGACGACCCCACGATCGCCGAGTTCTCCGCCGGCGGCTCCGACGAGGGCGCGACCTTCCGCCCCGGGTTCATCGCGCGCAAGCTCGGCACGACCAATGCGACGTTGACCGGGCCGGACGGTACGAAAAGCACCTTCACGATCTCGGTCGTCGCGCCCTGAGTCGGGGTCAGTAGCGCGCGAGCACCGAGAGCAGCGGGTCTCCGGCGGGCGGCTCGGCGCGGAGCGCCTGGGTCTCGACACCGTCGAGGTGGGCGGCGACATGATCCGCGGCGGCGGCCCCGTCGCCGGCGGCGAGCAGCGCGATGAGTTCGTCGTGCTCGTCGATCGACGCGCCCTGGTCGATGTCGCGCCCGTAGATCGTCAGGATCAGCGCCGTGCGCGAGACCACCTCTGACATGTAGCGCTGGAGCAGTGCGTTGCCGCTCTCGCGGGCCAGCAGGATGTGGAATTCGCCCCCCAACCGAGCGGATGCCGCGCTCTGCCGCGCCGTCCACGCTTCCCGTTCCGCACGGGCGTGCGCGAGGAGCCGGTCGCGGATGCCGTCATCCCAGTGGGCGGCGACGCGGAGCACCGCCTCGCGCTCGAGCGCCCGGCGGACGACGAAGGCGTCCCGCGCCTCCTCGATCGTGGGGTGCGCGACCTCGGCGGACCGTCCGTGCGGCGAGTCGACCAGGCCGTCGCTCACGAGCCGGGCCAGAACCGTGCGCACGAGCGTGCGGCTGACGCCGTAGTGGGCCGCCAAGGTCTCCTCGCCGAGCTTCGTGCCGGGGGTGAGGGCGCCTTCGATCACTGCGGCGCGAACGGAAGCGTACGCGCGATCGGCGCGCTCCGCGGGCGTACCTGCGCTGTCCACTGTCTCCGGGGTCATGCCCAAACTGTATACGGACTGGTGCTCTTCTCGCCGAATTCGCGTCCCAATCGACGAAACGCATTCGACTCGCGACGGAAATCCCTTCGACCTGTATACGGACTACAACAGTATATGTATACAGAAAGGCGCACCCATGAACCTCACCCTCACGGAGCAACAGCGCGAGCTGCTCGACCGGTCCGTCCTCGAAGGAGAGGCACCGACGATCGCGGACCTCGTGAGTATCGCCCTTCGCGAGACCGCGGTGGGCGTGACATCCCGTCCTCTGCCGGGATCGCCTCGGATCGAGCGCGCGTGGCGTGACGACGTCGCCTTCACGCCCGGACCCGAGCGGGTCGTGCGCGCCGAGCATCGGCTCCTGCCGGGGACGGGCAAAGCATTCGAGGTCCGGGCGGGGCAGATCCTCCGCGTGGCGCAGGTCGAGGGCGACCAGTGCGCCGACCTGAACGTCTTCTCCCTCCACGACTACCGGGAGGCGATGCACGTCGGACGCACGCGCACCCTGCATGGCATCCATCCGGGAGAGGGGTCGTTCCTGTGGTCGGCGCCTCCCCGGGAGCGGGCGATGATGTTCCTGCTCACGGATGCCGCGGGTCTCAACGACACGCTCTTCCCGCGCTGCAGTGCGGCGATGTACGAGTCGATGTTCGGGTTCGCGGAGCACACCAACTGCGCCGACATGCAGGCCGAGGCGCAGCGCGAGTACGGCCTGACGCCGGACGACGTCCACGACTCGTTCAACCTCTTCATGGCGACGCGCGTCAACGCGGACGGGTCCATCGAGGTCGTCCACCAGCACACGCCGGCGACCGCCTACGTGGAGCTACTGGCGGTCATGGACGTGCTCGCTGTGCCGAACGTCTGCGGCAACGACATCTTCCGCACGAGCAACTACTCGCTGCGGCCGCTCGACGTCACGGTGTTCGACGCGGCCACGTGCGACCTCGACCGGGTGCCACCGCTGCAGGTCCACCGCGCCCAGCGCACCCCGGCAGATTTCGCGCAGCCCGAGATCCGCGTCGAACGGAGCCTGGAGCGCGATCCGTCCTACCAGCCCCGGTTTCCGCGCACGCCCGTCACCGTCGACCGCCTCGAGGTGGACCTCGGGGCGAAGAACTCGCTCTCCTC
>NZ_BADA01000316.1 GCF_000333395.1 Microbacterium sp. B19 | reverse complement strand
GTTGAACCTCCGGGCGGCCGTGCGGATGCCGTCCGGCGCACCGCCCCTCGACAAGGTCGTGCTCCAGCAGGTCACGTGGCCGCTGGAGGAGGTCGTCGGAGTGGATCTCGGCGACATCCGGGAGGTCCGCTTCCAGCCGCAGATCGGCGAGGACGGTGTTCCGTGGGGAGGCGTGTATCTGTCCGATCTCTCGTTCGAGTCACCCGCCACCGGAACACCGACGGTCGTCGCGCGTTCCGCGGTCAACATGGCGGAGACCCGCGTCGAGGAGAAGGCGGAGCCGTGGGAGGCGAAAGTCGCGGTGTGGCTCGACCGCCCCTCGGAAGAACCGGTCACGGCGTACGTGGGGATCGGCCCCGGGCCCTTCGGAGAGACGGGTCCGGCCGGTCTGGGTGCCGAGCGGGTGACCTTCGCGCCGGGTGAGACGTGTCTGCCGGTTCCGGTCCTGATCGTTGGCAACACGGATCCGTCCGGTACGGCGGTGTCCGTCGCGGGAACCGCCGTCACGACGAGTGGGACGGCGGTGTCGGGCGCGCAGGACTTCTCCGGCATCCGTGTCCGAGAGGACGACGGCGTGGAGGGAGGGGAGCCGGCCCCGGCCTTCGGTGCGCAGGGGGACGTCTGCGCGGAGCTGGCGGCGTCGCGCACCCCGGGCGTGCTGACGGTGTCGACCGACACACCGGCCCGGGGTCAGACGTTCACCCTCACGGCGACCGGCTTCCGGGTCGGCGAGGCGGTGACCCCGACGTTCGACGGCGTCCCGCTCTCCGCCGCGATCGCTGACGGGACCGGCACCGCGGTGATCGAGGCGCCTGTCCCGGGTCAAGCGAGGCTGGGAGAGACGAACGTCCGCGTCGAGGGGGCGGGGTCGGGTCGGGTCGAGGAGGCAACGGTTCGCGTGACGACGGCGACCTCGACGCCCACCCCGACCCCCACGCCCACCCCGACGCTCAGGCCTCTGCCAACTCCCACGCCGACCGTGACGTCCGCGGCCGCGTCGCGCGACCTCGCGGGCACTGGCCTGAAGGACGGGATCTGGGCGTGGGCGACTTTCGCGGGCGCGCTCCTTACCGCGACCGGGATCACTGTCGCGGTAGCGGGCCGCCGCCGGCGGGCGCGCTGAGACCGCGCGCGGGCGAGACACCCGCTGACGGGAGCGCCGGTTCTCCGCGTCATGCCACTCGGCGCCGCGCCGGACAAGGGGGATGCGCCCTGCGTCGACTCGGGTGCACTCTGGCGGGTGCATCGGGCCCGGGCGCGGTTCGGCTTCTTCTGCCGAGCAGCCGGGAGGGTCCGCGGAAAGTCGAAAGAGGAAACGCATGGATCACGAACCCGCCGAAGCAGGAACCGCGGGCATGCGGGCGATGTTCTGGGCCTGGATGGGGATCATCGTCGTCGGTCTCGCCGTGATGATCGTCCTCCCGCTGGCAGGGCGGTGAGGAATGCGACGCTTCTTCCGTGATCAGGGACTCAGCATCGCCTTCCTGATCATCTTCCTCGCCGCGCTGATCGGGCAGTCCTTCGCGGGGTACGCCAACAACAACGAGGAGCTCCAGCTCCACGGCCTCGCCACGATCGGGTACTGGGACTTCGTGACCTCGTCGGACTTCCTCGTCGACGTCGCGGAGAACTGGCAGTCGGAGTTCCTCCAGTTCTTCCTGTTCATCTTCGCGACGGTGTGGCTCGTGCAGCGGGGCTCTCCCGAATCGAAGAAGCCGGGCGACGAGGGCGTCGGTACCGACGAGGAGCAGCTCGTCGGTACCCACGCGCGCCCCGATTCGCCCCGCTGGGCCCGCGGCGGCGGACCCGCGGGGTGGGTGTACTCCAACTCGCTGCTCCTCGTGATGGGCGCGATCTTCCTGCTGTCGTGGTTTGCGCAATCCCTCGGCGGTACGACGGTCGCGAATGAGGAGAACGCACAGCACGGGATGCCGAGCGAGACGTGGCTGCAGTATGTGGCGTCCCCGGAATTCTGAATCG
>NZ_BADA01000317.1 GCF_000333395.1 Microbacterium sp. B19 | reverse complement strand
GATCTTCGGCAACGACCCGAACTGGGGTCGCGTGCTCGCCGCCATCGGCACCACCCAGGCTGCCTTCGACCCGTACGACGTCGACGTCTGGATGAACGGTGTCCGTGTGTGCTCGGCCGGCGGTCCCGACCGCCCGCGCGAGGAGGTCGACCTGACCCCGCGTGCGACCGACCTCCTCGTCGACCTGCGGGTCGGCGACGCCGCGGCCACGATCCGCACGAACGACCTCACCCACGACTACGTCCACGAGAACAGCGCCTACGCCTCATGAGCGACATCGATCTTCAGGACACTGATCCCGCCCAGGCGAGTGAACGGGCCGTGACGCTCGTCGAGTCGCTGCCGTGGGTGCGCAAGTACCGCGACCAGGTGGTGGTCGTGAAGTACGGCGGCAACGCCATGGTGAGCGACGAGCTGCAGGACGCGTTCGCGGCCGACATCGCCTACCTCCGCTACGTCGGGGTGAAGCCGGTCGTCGTGCACGGCGGCGGGCCGCAGATCTCCTCCATGCTGAACCGGCTCGACATCCCGAGCGAGTTCCGCGGGGGCTACCGCGTCACCTCGACCGAGGCGATCGGTGTGGTGCGCATGGTGCTGACCGGGCAGATCAACCCGCAACTCGTCGCCAAGGTCAACGCGCACGGCCCGCTCGCGACCGGCCTCAGCGGAGAGGATGCCGGACTCTTCGGTGGCCGTCGCCGCGGTGTCGTGGTCGACGGCGTGGAGCACGACCTCGGTCGCGTCGGTGACGTCGTCACGGTCGACCCGCAGCCGGTCCTCGATCACCTCGCCGCCGGCCGCGTGCCGATCGTCTCGTCGATCGCGCCCGACCTGGACAACCCGGGCACATCGCTCAACGTCAACGCGGATGCCGCGGCGGCCGCGCTCGCGGTCGCGCTCAACGCGAAGAAGCTCGTCGTCCTCACGGACGTGCCCGGGCTGTACGCGGATTGGCCGAACCGCGATTCGCTCGTGTCGCACCTGACGTCGACCGAGCTGCGCGCGATGGTCCCGAAGCTCGAGTCGGGCATGATCCCGAAGATGCAGGCGTGCCTCGACGCGGTCGACGGGGGAGTGCCCACGGCCGCCATCATCGACGGGCGAGTGCCGCACTCGGTGCTCGTCGAACTCTTCACCAGCAAAGGAATCGGAACGGAGGTGGTCGCGTGAACGCGGACACGACACAGGAATCCCAGGGCTCGCGCGGCCCGTCCTGGCAGGAGGATGCCGGGCGCGACCTCGTCCGCAGCTTCGGCGACCGCATGGCCCTGTTCGTCCGCGGTGAGGGCGCGTACGTGTGGGACGGCGACGGCAAGAAGTACCTCGATTTCCTCGCGGGCATCGCGGTCGACTCGCTCGGCCACGCCCACCCGGCGTTCGTCGAGGCCGTGGCGACGCAGGCCGCGACCCTCTCGCACGTCTCCAACTACTTCGCGACGCCCCCGCAGCTCGCGCTCGCCGCGCGTCTCAAGCGGCTCGCCGGCACCGGGGATTCCGGGCGCGTGTACTTCGCCAACTCGGGCGCCGAGGCGAATGAAGCGGCGTTCAAGCTGGCCCGACTCCACGGGCGCGGCACCGACCGGACCCGCATCCTGACGCTCAAGGGCGGGTTCCACGGCCGCACGATGGGCGCGCTGGCGCTCACCGGTAAGCCCGCGCTCCAGGCCGACTTCCTCCCGATGATCGCCGGCGTCGAGCACATCGACGCGACGATCGAGGCGCTCGAGGCCGCGGTGGACGAGCACGTCGCCGCCTTCATCGTGGAGCCGATCCAGGGCGAGGCCGGTGTGGTCGAACTGCCCGAGGGGTACCTCGAGGCGGCCCGGGAGATCACCGCGCGCCACGGCGCGCTGCTGATCGTCGACGAGATCCAGACCGGCGCGGGCCGCACGGGCGCATGGTTCGCGTTCCAGCACGCGGGGATCGTCCCGGATGCCATCACGGTGGCGAAGGGCATCGGCGGCGGGTTTCCGATCGGCGCCCTCATCACGTTCGGCGCGGCCAGCGACCTGTTCTTCCCCGGCACCCACGGCTCGACCTTCGGTGGCAACGCGCTCGGTACCGCCGTGGCGGGCGCCGTCCTGCAGGAGATCGAGTCCGCGGACCTCGTCGGCAACGCCGCGGAACGAGAGGCGCAGCTGCGCGACGGCATCGCCGTCCTCGGGTCGCCGCTCGTCGCCGGTGTGCGCGGCCGGGGTCTCCTCCTCGGCGTGGCGCTGACCCACCCGGTCGCGAAGGCCGTCGTGGCCGCGGCGCAGGAGCACGGGCTCATCGTCAACGCCGCGAACGACGAGACGATCCGCCTCGCCCCGCCGCTCATCATCGAAGACGCCGAGATCGCCGAGTTCCTGGCGCTCTTCGGCGCCGCGCTGGCCACCGTGGCCGATGCCCTCATCATCGAAGGAGTTCCCGCGTGACCCGCCACCTGCTGCGCGACGACGACCTGTCCCCGGCCGAGCAGGCCGAGATCCTGGATCTCGCGATCGAGCTGAAGAAGGACCGCTGGGCCCAGAAGCCGCTGGCGGGTCCGCAGACCGTCGCCGTGATCTTCGACAAGTCCTCGACCCGCACGCGCGTGTCCTTCGCGGTCGGCATCGCCGATCTGGGCGGTTCGCCGCTCATCATCTCCACCGCGAACAGCCAGCTCGGCGGCAAGGAGACCCCCTCCGACACGGCGCGCGTCCTCGAGCGGCAGGTCGCCGCGATCGTGTGGCGCACCTACGCGCAGGCCGGCCTCGAGGAGATGGCCCGCGGGACCCGCGTCCCGGTCGTGAACGCTCTGAGCGACGACTTCCACCCGTGCCAGCTGCTCGCCGATCTGCTCACGATCCGTGAGCACAAGGGCGAGCTGAAGGGTCTCACGCTCTCGTTCTTCGGCGACGGCCAGAGCAACATGGCGCACTCCTACGTACTCGCCGGGGTCACCGCCGGGATGCACGTCCGCGTCGCGTCGCCCGCCGATTACGCGCCCCGCCCGGACGTGATCGCGGATGCCGAGCGCATCGCCGCCACGACCGGCGGTTCGATCACCTTGATCGACGACCCGGCGGCCGCAGCATCCGGGGCCGACGTCGTCGTCACCGACACGTGGGTGTCGATGGGCAAGGAAGAGGAGAAGATCGCGCGCATCCGCGATCTCGGCGGATTCAAGGTCACCGCCGACCTCATGTCCCGCGCCGACGAGGACGCGATCTTCATCCACTGCCTCCCCGCCGACCGGGGCTACGAGGTCGAGGCCGAGGTCATCGACGGCCCGCAGAGCGTCGTGTGGGACGAGGCCGAGAACCGGCTGCACGCCCAGAAGGCGCTGCTGGTGTGGCTGCTGCGCCAGGACTGACGTCGCGTGCGAACCGGGCGTGGCGCCGTTTCGACGGCCCCGCCCGGCTCGTCGGGATCGATCTGGCGCGCGGACTCGCGGTGCTCGGCATGTTCGCCGCGCACCTGCTGACGATCGAGGAGGCGTTCGCTCCGGACGATCCCGCGACGTGGCTCGACGTCGTGAACGGTCGCTCCTCGATCCTGTTCGCGACTCTCGCGGGCCTGTCGATCGCGCTCGTCACCGGCGGCCCGCGTCCGCTCGAGGGGCCAGCGCGCACCCGAGCGTCGGCCCGCTTGGCGATGCGCGGCGGGTTGCTGTGGGGGATCGGTATCCTGCTGGTGATGACCGGGGTCCCGGTGTACGTAATCCTCCCGGCCTACGCCCTGTTGTTCGCGCTGTCGTTGCCGTTCCTGGGCCTGCGGTCGGGCCGGTTGTTCCTCGCCGCGGCGATCGTCGCGGTGGTGATGCCGTGGATCCAGCCGTTGCTCGACGCCGCGCCGATCTGGTCGGGCCCGGCAGGAGACGACCTCGCCGCGTTCGTGGGCTGGCACTATCCGTTCCCGGTGTGGATCGCCTTCCTCCTCGCCGGGATGGGCGTCGGCCGACTCGACCTCCAGCGGGTGCGCGTCCAGGTGCTGGTCGCGGTGGTCGGGATCGTGGTGTCCGCCCTCGGCTACGGTCTGGCTCTGGTCGCGCGTCCGGGAACCCCGTACCTCGCGGCGGTCCTGACCGCGGAGGCGCATTCCTCGGGACTGGGCGAGGTCATCGGCTCCGGCGGCTTCGCGATCGCGGTGATCGGGCTGTGCCTGCTGGTCTGCCGCACGCCGGTGCGGTGGGTGGCGATTCCCCTGCGCGCGGTCGGCTCCATGCCGCTGACCGCGTACGTGGCGCACATCGTCGTCTGGGCCGTGTTGGCGGCCGCCGTTCTCGGCGACACCTCCGACCTGTCCGGGGTGCGGGAGGCGGGTCTCTTCCTCCCGCTGGCCGTGGGAATCGTCGTGGGCTGCACGGCGTGGGCCCTTCTCGTCGGCCGAGGACCGCTCGAGGCCGTGATTGACGGATTCGTGCGTCGCGTGGTCGGTCCCCCCACCCGACCGGATGCCACGCCCCCGGCGGCCGCGGTCTGAGCGGCCGGGTGGTGTCCGCCGCTCTCGCTAGGCTGGGAGCATGAGCAGTGAGACCGGTCAGGGCACGAACGAGGGCGCGCTGTGGGGCGCCCGTTTCTCCGGCGGGCCGTCTCCCGAGCTCGCCGCGCTGAGCCGCTCCACCCACTTCGACTGGGACCTCGCGCTCTACGACATCGCGGGGTCGCACGCGCACGCTGCGGCCCTCGAAGCCGCGGGGTACCTCTCCGCCGATGAGGCCCGCGACATGCACGCCGGTCTCGACACTCTCGCCGATCGCGTGCGGGCGGGCACGCTCGTCGCCGCCCCCAGCGACGAGGACGTGCACGGTGCGCTCGAGCGCGTGCTGATCGAGACCGTGGGAGCAGCCCTCGGCGGCAAGCTTCGGGCGGGCCGCAGCCGCAACGACCAGATCGCGACGCTCGTGCGCCTCTACCTGCTCGATCACGCGCGCACGATCACGCGCGAACTCCTCCGCCTCATCGACGCGCTCGTCGCGCAGGCGACCGCGCACGAGTCGGCCATCATGCCCGGGCGCACGCACCTGCAGCACGCGCAGCCGGTGCTCCTCGCGCACCATCTCCAGGCCTACGGCTGGGCGTTCGTGCGCGGCATCGAGCGTCTGCGCGACTGGTCCGTGCGCGCCTCCGTCTCGCCGTACGGCGGCGGGGCGCTCGCCGGAGCGACGCTCGGCCTCGACCCGCAGCTGGTCGCCGACCGGCTCGGCCTCGCCCGCCCGGCCGAGAACTCGCTCGACGGCACGGCATCGCGCGATGTCGTGGCCGAATTCGCCTTCATCGCGGCGATGATCGGCGTCGATCTGTCCCGCCTCGCCGAAGACGTGATCCTGTGGAACACGCGCGAGTTCGGGTTCGTGACCCTCGACGACGCGTACTCCACCGGGTCGAGCATCATGCCGCAGAAGAAGAACCCCGACATCGCCGAGCTCGCGCGCGGCAAGGCCGGCCGGTTGATCGGCAACCTCTCGGGCCTGCTCGCAACGCTGAAGGGCCTCCCGCTCGCGTACAACCGCGACCTGCAGGAGGACAAGGAGCCCGTGTTCGACTCGGTGCGCACCCTGGAGCTCGTCCTTCCGGCCTTCTCGGGCATGATCTCCACCCTCCGCTTCCACACCGAGCGAATGGCGGAGCTCGCCCCGCAGGGCTTCTCCCTCGCGACGGACGTCGCCGAGTGGCTGGTGCGGCAGGGGGTGGCGTTCCGCGATGCCCACGAGATCTCGGGCGCTCTGGTCCGTGCGTGCGAAGAGCGCGGGATCGGTCTCGAGGATGCCGATGACGCCCTGTTGGCATCCGTCTCCCCGTCCCTCACGCCGGACGTGCGCGGAGTGCTGACCATCGAGGGGTCGGTCGCGAGTCGCACGGGCGCGGGCGGCACCGCGCCCGACCGCGTGGCGGAGCAGCGCACCGAACTGGTCGCCCGGGCGCAGTCCGCGGCCCACGCCCTGTCCCTCTGATTAGCCAAACACTTATAAACCCGCCCCCATAAGCAATACGCTTATCCCATGACCGCCGCCGTGATCGCCGATATCGTCCGCTCGCGAGAGTTGAACGATCGGACGGCCGCGCAGCGCGCGATCGAGAGGGCGGTCGCCCGCGCGGAGGTCGACGTCCCGCTCGCCGTCACCCCTCTCACGGCCGTCGTCGGCGACGAGCTGCAGGCCGAGTATCCGACGGTCGCCGCCGCGGCGGCGGCGCTGCTCCTCGTGCGCCTGAACCTGCCGGACGGGGTCGAGTGTCGTTTCGGCGTGGGCGTGGGCGACGTCCGCCCCGTGGAACTGGGCGACCGGACGATCCCCGAAGGGCCCGCGTGGTGGGCCGCGCGCGCCGCGATCGAGCGGATCGAGGCCGTGCAGCAGCGCGTCGCGCCGCTCGCGCGCACGTGGTTCGAGGCGCATGAGGGCGCGGATGCCGAGGTGCGGCAGAGCGTCGCGCTCGCGAACGCCTACGCGCTGTCCCGCGATCAGCTCGTGTCGTCGATGAGTGAACGCGCGCGGCGCTTGACGTACGGCCGATGCCTCGGCCGGTCGCAGCGCGAGCTCGCCGGAGACGAGGGCATCACCCAG
>NZ_BADA01000318.1 GCF_000333395.1 Microbacterium sp. B19 | reverse complement strand
GCAGCGCCCGCGCCACGATGAGAACTCGGCCGGGGGGCCGCGGCGATCGCGACCGACGTCACGCCGAACCCGATCAGCCCGATCCGCAGCACGAGCGTGCGGCCCAGCACGTCGCTCATCGACCCGGCGACGAGGATGAAGGCGCCGAGTGTCACGAGATACGCGTCGACGACCCACTGCTGCGTCGACAGTCCGCCGCCCAGGTCCCGCGAGATCGCGGGGAGGGCGACGTTCACGACGGTGCCGTCGAGGAACGACACGAAGGATGCCAGAACCGCGACGGTGAGCACCACGCGCTGGTCGCGCGACATCGGTTCGGCCATCGCCCCAGCGTAGGTGCCGCGGAATCGCCGGGGGAGGGGTACGGCAGGACCACCCACCGACGCGCTAGACTGGTAGCGGCCCCGTCACCCGCCTCCTCGCGAGCCGTTCCGGTGAAGACGCGTTGCGGGTCGCAGACGCTGCCGCTCCGGCGGTGAGTCTCGCGGCATTCTCCGGGGTCACTGATCCACCGGCCATGGGCCGGGACGTTCCGGATACATCCGGACGACACGCTCAGGAGGAGCATGCCGACCACGGCAACCGCCGCCCGAAGCTCGAGCCAACGGCGCCGCAAGACCTCGTCATCCCGTCGGGACGACGAGGCCCCCGTCATCCCCATCCTCGCCCGCAAGGTGCGCGAGGTCGAAGCCAAGGCCCAGCGCGGCAAGCTCGGCCCCACCAACCGAGTGAAGTTCCAGGTGATCGCCTTCCTCGTCCGCGAGGAGCGCGCCCGCGTCAAGGCCGACACCGAGATCACCGACGCCGCGCGCGCCGAGCTGCTGAAGCGCCTCGACGGCGTGGCCACGATCCTCGCCAAGACCGCCGCGCGCGACACGTCGCTCATCCAGCTGCTCGAGGTCGACCAGGCCACGTCGCCGGTCGCGCGCCGCATGCGCCGCGACTGGCTGCTCGAATCCGGCGCCGAGCTGCCGCCGGACGAGCTCATCATCACCGACAGCGCTCCGGCCACGGCTCCCGTGGTGCCCGCGGCGCTCGCCGAGAAGCAGGTCATCCCGCCCTCGATCGAGGCGCGCCAGATGGCGAACCCGTTCCTCGCGCCCGACCTCACGCCGCGTCCGACCGGTGACGCACCGCGTCGGCGCCTCGACGGCTGGGAGCTCATGGGTCCGCTGTACAAGGCGTTCGAGACCGGCGCCGGCGGCTCGGCCGCGAGCATGGACCTGCCGCCCGTCCCCGAGTTCGACCGGGTCTCGCCGCGGGGCCTCGAGGTCATGCCCCACCAGTCGCGGTTCCTCGAAGCCGTACGGCAGGGCCACCGTCAGTTCCTGCTCGCCGACGAGCCCGGCCTCGGCAAGACCGCCGAGTCGGTGCTCGCTGCCTCGGTCGCCGACGCCTATCCGCTCCTGGTGGTCGTGCCCAATGTCGTGAAGATGAACTGGGCGCGCGAGGTGCAGCGCTGGACGCCGCACCGCCGGGCGACCGTGATCTCCGGCAGCGGCGCCGACATCGACGCTCGGCACGGCCAACCCCTACGCGGTCGGCGGCACCCACCGGCACATCCCCGAGATCCGTCAGGCACTGGCCGCCGCCGGGGCACCGGCCGATGGCATCCGGATCTCCTTCACCCCCGTCCTCGTGCCCATGGCGCGCGGGATCCTCGCCACCTCGTCCGCCCCGATCCGCGAGGGGGTCTCGGATGCCGAGATCCGCGCGGCGTGGGAGGACGCGTACGCCGACGAGCCGTTCGTGCACGTGCTGCCGGAGGGCACGTTCCCGCGGACGGCGGACGTGCTCGGCGCCAACACCGCGCTCCTCGGCCTCGCGATCGACCGCGCGGCGAACCGGGTGGTCGTCGTCGGCGCCGTCGACAATCTGATGAAGGGCACGGCGGGAGCCGCGGTGCAGTCCATGAACATCGCGCTGGGTCTCCGTGAGACCACGGCGCTCCCCACGAATGGAGTCGCCCCGTGAGCGTGACCGTCCCCGCAGGGTTCGAGGCGGCCGGTGTCGCCGTCGGATTGAAGTCGACGGGCGCGCGTGACGTCGCGGTCGTGGTCAACCGCGGCCCGCTCAAGGTCGGCGCCGCCGTCTTCACATCGAACCGGGCGAAGGCCAACCCGATCCTGTGGTCCGAGCAGGTCGTCCGGGACGGCGTCGTCGAGGCCGTGGTCCTGAACTCGGGCGGCGCCAACTGCTTCACCGGGTCCTTCGGATTCCAGACGACGCACCAGACCGCCGAACGCGCGGCCGAACTCCTCGGCGTCGGTGCGGGCGACGTGGTCGTGTGCTCCACGGGGCTCATCGGCACGGGCGACGAGGTGTTCCGCGCGAAGGTGCTCGACGGCGTCGAGAAGGGGGTCGCCGCGCTCTCCGCCGACGGCGGCGAGGACGCGTCGCTCGCGATCATGACCACCGACTCGCGGCCCAAGCGGGCCGAGCACCGCGGTGCGGGATGGAGCATCGGGGGCATGGCCAAGGGCGCGGGCATGCTCGCCCCGGGGCTTGCGACGATGCTCGTGGTCCTCACGACCGACGCCGTCCTGGACTCGGCCGAGGCCGATGCGGCGCTGCGCGCCGCGACGCGCGTGAGCTTCGACCGCCTCGACTCGGACGGGTGCATGTCGACCAACGACCAGGTGACGCTGCTGGTCAGCGGGGCCAGTGGCATCCGGGTGGATGCCGACGAGTTCGCCGCCGCGCTCGCGGCGGTGTGCGACGACTTCGCGNCGCANCTGCAGGGGGATGCGGAGGGCGCCCAGCACGACATCACGATCAGCGTCGTC
>NZ_BADA01000319.1 GCF_000333395.1 Microbacterium sp. B19 | reverse complement strand
GATCGCTTCGGGAGTGAGCCCCCGCGCCTCGAGGGCGTCGCGCATGACGCGAACGAGGGCGGCGTTTGTGCTCTGCGCGGCCGATCCGCCGCGCAGCACCACGGCGTTGCCGGAGCGCAGCGCGAGGGCGGCGATATCGACCGTCACGTTCGGACGCGCTTCGTAGATCGAGCCGACGACGCCGAACGGCACCGCGACCTTCTCGAGCGCCAGGCCGTTGGGCAGCGTGCGCTGGTCGAGCACGCGCCCCACCGGGTCGGGCAGCTCGGCGACGTCGCGCACCGCTGCGGCCAGGGCCGCCACGCGGGTGGCATCCAGTCGGAGTCGATCGAGCAGCGCGTCGCCGATATCGGACTCGCGCCCGCGCGCCAGATCGTCGGCGTTCGCCGCGACGATGTCGTCGGACGCGGCGTCGATGGCGTCGGCGATCGCGCGCAGCATCGCGGTCTTGGCCGCGGAGTCCAGGAGCCCGACCTCGCGCGCGGCATCCTTCGCGAGGCGCAGCCGGTCGTCGACCGAAACGGCGGTGAGCGTCATCACGCCAGTCTATCGCCGCTGGACACCGCACCCACGGGTCCCGTCATGAGCGTGACGGGGTCGGGATGCGGGGCGAACCACGTGCCGACGGACGCCCCCGCGAGGGCCTCCGCGACGAGGTCCGCGCTCGTGACCAGCACGCCGACACCCGCCGCCGAGGCGAGCTTCGCCGCGGACGCCTTGGTCGCCGCTCCCCCGGTCCCCACGCCGTTCACGGTGACGGACCCGAACGTGTACTCGGAGAGGTCGTCGCCCCACTCGACGTCGATGATCGGGCGCGCTCCCGGCTCGCTCGGCGGTGCGGTGTAGAGGCACTCGATGTCGCTCAGGAGCACGAGGGCGTCGGCGCCGATGAGCTGCGCGACGAGAGCCGCGAGCCGGTCGTTGTCGCCGAAGCGGATCTCGTGGGTAGCGACCGTGTCGTTCTCGTTGACGATGGGCAGGATGCCAAGACCCAGCAGCCGTTCCATCGCGCGGCGCGCGTTGGAGCGGTGCGTGGCATTCTCGAGGTCGCCCGCGGTCAACAGCACCTGCCCGGCGAGCAGGCCGAACCGGTCGAGGGAGGTCTGGTAGCGCCACATGAGGACGTTCTGACCGACCGCCGCGGCGGCCTGCTGTGTCGCGAGGTCGTTGGGTCGGCCCTGCAGGTCGAGCAGCGGCAGCGCGGTCGCGATGGCGCCCGACGACACCAGGACGACCTCGACGCCGGCCTCGCGGGAGCGGGCGAGCGCATCGACGATGAGGTCGATACGGAACGCGCCGTCACCGCTGATCGACGACGACCCGACCTTCACGACGATCCGGGACGCGCGGGGCAGGTCTTCCCGGACGCGAGCGGTCATCGTTCGTCCTCGTCGTCGTACGCGCGCTCGGCGAGACGCTCGGCCTCGAGCTCGGCGCGGGCCTCGGCCTTGGCATCCATCCGCTCGTGATACCGCTCGCGGCGCTCGTTGCTCGTGCGGCGCGTGCTCTGCAGCAGGCGCGGGTCGGTGCCGCGCGGAGCGGTCATCAGCTCGGCCGCGGAGGACGCGTCGGCTCCCAGTCGACACGATGCCGTCGCCGGACCGATGACGACGGCGCACCCG
>NZ_BADA01000320.1 GCF_000333395.1 Microbacterium sp. B19 | reverse complement strand
CAACGAAGGCTATGACGCATCCTCGATCGAGGTGCTCGAAGGCCTCGAGCCGATCCGTCGCCGCCCCGGCATGTATATCGGCGGCACCGACGAGCGGGCGCTCCATCACCTCGCCGCCGAGGTGATAGACAATGCGATGGACGAGGCCGTCGCCGGCCACGCCACCCGCATCGAGGTGACGCTCTCGGCCGGCAACCGCCTCACCGTGATCGACAACGGGCGCGGCATCCCGATCGACGAGCATCCCCGCCACAAGGGTAAATCGGCGCTCGAGGTGATCTTCACGATGCTCCACTCCGGAGGCAAATTCTCCGGCGGCGCCTACCAGACGTCGGGCGGCCTGCACGGCGTCGGCGTCTGCGCCGTCAACGCGCTGTCGGTCGAGACGGTGGTCGAGGTCGCGCGCAACAAGGAATTGTACCAGCAGCGTTTCTCGCGCGGGCATCCGGAAGGGGCGCTGGAGAAGGTCGGGGCGGCGCCCAACCGGCGCGGCACCTCGGTCAGCTTCGTGCCCGACACCGAGATTTTCGGCGAGCTGAAGTTCAAGCCGCAGCGCCTCTACCGCCTCGCCCGTTCCAAGGCCTACCTCTTCGCGGGCGTCGAGATCCGCTGGAAATGCGATCCCGCGATCCTGACCGACGACACCCCGCACGAGGCGGTGTTCCAGTTCCCCGGAGGCCTTTCCGATCATCTGAAGGAGCAGGTCGGCGGGCGGGAATGCGCGACGACGGACTTCTTCACCGGCCGGCAGGATTTCGCCGAGGGCATGGGGTCGGCCGAATGGGCGGTGGCGTGGCCGCTCTTCTCCGACGGATCGTACAGCTATTATTGCAACACCATC
>NZ_BADA01000321.1 GCF_000333395.1 Microbacterium sp. B19 | reverse complement strand
GCCGACGGGGATCCATTGCCAGAAGAAACCGCTCAGAACCTGGACGACGATCGCTGCGGCGAGCGCCAGCACGAACACGGCACCCTGCGAGATCAGCTGCACCCGCACGTACGCACGGGCGAGCTGGTGCCATGTGCCGTCCCCGAGGGGGAGCCGCCCCTGTCCGCGCGGCTCGAGGATCCGCGAATACGTCGCATCGTCGAGAACGGACGCCGGGGACTCAGGCCGGGGAGCCGGCGTCGGGGTGCGCTCCGGAAGATCCGGGGTGTTCGTCATCGTCGTCCTTCCGGATGGTGCACAGTTGCTCGGCCACGAGTCCCGCGACGACGAGGAGGGCACCACACACAGCCGTCGCGATGATCGACCCCAACGAGCCTAACGACGGAGTGAAGGGACGTGTGAAGACGAAAGCGAGAAGCCCCAGCGCGAAGCCGGTCGCCGCAGCGCCCACGAGAGAGGAGGCCTTCGCCAGCATCGCGATCCGGAGGGCCCGGAACGGGTCGATGCGCCGGCCGCTGCGCCCCCGCGATGCCCGGAAGATCGGCACGGCGAACGCCACGACGACCACCCCCAGAAGGACGAGGATGGTCGGCAGACTCGCCGCCGGGACGAAAGTGGGACGCCCCGTCGACGTGAGCACGGTGTCGACGAGGAACCCGACGACGAGACCCACGAGCGCCGCGACGAGGAGGATCGTCGCCCCTGTCCGCTTCACGGCGTGTCCTGCCCTTCCGCGCCGACCGACGGAGCGTCCTGCACGTCCGCGCCGACCGACGGAGCGTCCTGCACGTCGGCGCTGGCCGCCGGCGCGTCCTGCCCCGCACCGCCGCGCACACTCGCCAGCAGCGCGTCCACGCGACCGCGGCCGGGGATCACGGCATCCGGGTCGATCGCCACCCACGGAGCGAGCACGAACTCGCGCTCGTGCGCGCGCGGATGCGGAACCGTCAGCCGCTCGTCGTCGATGCGCTCGTCGCCGTAGGTGATCAGGTCGAGGTCGAGCGTGCGGTCACCCCACTTCTCGCGCCGCACGCGGCCGTGCTCGGCCTCGATGCGGTGGAGTTCGCGCAGCAGCGTCGTTGGAGCGAGTCGCGTCCGCAGCAGCGCGACGGCGTTGAGGTACCGCGGGGCATCCGCGTCCTCGCCGGCGAGCGTCACGGCCACCGTCTCGATCGGTGCCGACACGCGCACGTCGGTGGTCAGCGGCAGGAGCCGGAGTTCCTCGACGGCGGCGGCGAGCGTCTCGGCGCGGGAGCCGAGGTTGGCACCCAGCGCGACGACCGCCGCGACCGGATGATCGGCGGGCGGGTCGCCGATGCCGTGGGCGAGGCGAACACTCACGCGCGGCCCCTCCGGATCGTCACCGACACGTCGCCGAACGGCACCGTGATCGGCGCCTGCGGCTTGTGCACGGTCACCGTGACGAGCATCACCCGCTCGTCGGACAGCACGTCATCGGCGATCCGCTGCGCGAGGGTCTCGAGGAGATCGACGGGGTCGTTCTCGACGTGCGCCACGATGCGTTCGGCGAGCTCCCCGTAGTGCACGGTGTCGACGACGTCATCCGACTCGGCCGCCGGGCGCAGCGACAACTGGAGCGCCACGTCGACGACGAACTCCTGCCCTTCGCGCTTCTCATCGGCGTACACGCCGTGGAAGCCGAAGGCTCGCACCCCCGTCAGCGTGATCTCGTCGGCGAAGTCCATCAGGCCTCCCAGGCGCGGGCGACGGCGAGCGCGTCGCGAGTGGTCGGAACGTCGTGCACGCGCACGGCCCAGGCACCGGCCCGATCGGCCAGGACGCTGGTGACGGCGGTCGCGAGGTCGCGGCGGGGGAGGTCGGCATCCGCGCCGAGCGCATCCGCCAAGAACCGCTTGCGGCTCGTGCCCACGAGCACGCGGCATCCGAGCTGCGTCAGCCGCGGCAGCGCGCGAAGCACTCGCCAGTTCTGATCGCCGCGCTTGCCGAACCCGATGCCGGGGTCGACGACGATGCGGGACCGTGGGATGCCGGCCGCCTCGGCCGCGTCGACCCGCTCCGTCAGCTCGGCGAGCACCTCGGCCACCACGTCGTCGTATTCGGCGCGCGCGTACATCTCGGACGACGGCCCGCGCCAGTGCCCCAGCGCGACGTCGGCGCCGGATTCGGCGACGGCCGCGAGCATCTCGGGATCCGCGAGCCCTCCGGACACGTCGTTCACCAGACGTGCCCCCGCCGCCACGGCAACCCGCGCCGTCGCGGCGTTCATCGTGTCGATGCTGACGAACAGCCCCTCGGATGCCAACACCTCCACGACCGGGAGCACGCGCTGCTGCTCGATCCGCGGCGCGACACGATCCGCGCCGGGCCGGGTCGATTCGCCGCCGACGTCCAGCAGGTCGGCCCCCTTGGCCGCGAGGGAGCGCCCGTGCGCGATCGCGACGTCGGGGTCGAGGAAACGCCCGCCGTCGCTGAAGGAATCGGGGGTGACGTTGAGGATGCCCATCACGAGCGTCACGGGCGGTCCCGCCCGATCAGCGCGACGAGCTCGGCGCGGGCGGCCGGGTCGGTGTAGACCCCGCGCGCGGCGATCGTGACGGTCGACGCATCGGGTTGACGACCACCGCGCATCGTGACGCACTCGTGCTCGGCATCCAGGATCACCAGCACGCCCCGCGCGTCGAGAGCGCCGGCGATCGTGTCGGCCACCTGTTCGCCAAGCCGCTCCTGCACCTGCGGGCGGGCCGCGAGGATGTCGATCACGCGCGGCAGCGCCCCGAGTCCCACGACCCGCTCACCCGGCAGATACGCGACGTGCGCCCGACCGCGGAACGGCAGCAGGTGGTGCTCGCACATCGAACGGAACGCGATGTCCCGGAGCATCACCGCCCCGGAGGGCAGGGTGTCCGGCGCCGGCCCGCGGCTCACCGAGATCGTGTGCTGCAGCGGGGCCGTGGCATCCTGCCCCACTCCCCCGAAGAACTCGGCCCACGAATCCGCCACGCGCGCCGGAGTCTGCCGGAGGCCCGGGCGATCGGGGTTCTCCCCGATCGCCTCGAGCAGCTCGCGTACGAGCGCCGACACGCGCTCCCGGTCGACGGCCACGGCGCCTTAGGCGGTGGCCGGACGCGTCTGTCCGCTCGGCCGCTGGCGCTGCGGCTGGGTCGCGGGCTGAGCGTCGGCCTCGACGGACGCGGCGACGCCCGAGGGCGCCTGACGACGCGGCACCTCGACCGGCGGCAGGCTCGACACCGGGCGATCGCCCGACGAGAGCCACTGCGGCCGCGGGGGCAGACGCTTGACGTCCTTGAAGATCTCGGCGAGCTCCAGGTGGTCGAGCGTCTCCTTCTCGAGGAGGGCGAGCGCGAGCCGGTCGAGCACCTCGCGGTTGTCGTTGATCACCTGGTACGCCTCGTTGTGCGCCTGCTCGATCAGTCCGCGGACCTGGGCGTCGACGCGCTCGGCGATGCGCTCGGAGAAGTCGCGACCGTGACCCATGTCGCGGCCCATGAACACCTCGCCCGACGACGAGCCGAGCTTGACCGGGCCGACCTCGTTCGTCATGCCGTACTCGGT
>NZ_BADA01000322.1 GCF_000333395.1 Microbacterium sp. B19 | reverse complement strand
TCGGTCACGGCGGCGTCGAAGGCTTCCACCTCGATGCGCGCCTGGTTCAGGTAGTGCTCGACGACGTCGTCGCCGAAGGCGGCACGCGCCACGGTCGACTCCGAGAAGAGCTTCGCGGCCTCGCGGAGGGTCGTCGGCAGGGTGTCGACTCCGGCGGCGTAGGCGTTGCCGGTAAGCGGCGCGGGCAGCGGCAGCTCGTTCTCGATGCCGTGCAGACCGCCCGCGATGATCGCCGAGATGGCGAGGTACGGGTTCACGTCGCCGCCGGGCACGCGGTTCTCGACGCGCAGCGATCCGCCGTGGCCGACGACGCGCAGCGCGCACGTGCGGTTGTCGATGCCCCACGCGACGCCGGTGGGCGCGAACGAGCCCTTGGCGTACCGCTTGTACGAGTTGATCGTGGGGGCGTACAGCAGCGTGAACTCGCGGAGGGTGGCCAGGATGCCGGCGATCCAATGCTCCATGAGCGGGCTGAAGCCGTGCTCCCCGTCGCCGGCCATGACGGCCTCGCCGTTCTCGCCGCGCACCGACAGGTGGATGTGGCAGCTGTTGCCCTCGCGCTGGTCGAACTTGGCCATGAAGGTCAGCGACTTGCCGTGCCGGTCGGCGATCTCCTTCGCACCGTTCTTGTAGATCGTGTGGTTGTCGGCGGTCTCGAGTGCTTCGGCGTAGCGGAACGCGATCTCCTGCTGCCCGTCGTTGCACTCGCCCTTGACGCCCTCGCAGTACATCCCCGCGCCGTCCATGCCGCGGCGGATGTCGCGCAGCAGCGGCTCGAGCCGCGTGGTGGCGAGGAGGTTGTAGTCCACGTTGTAGTCGGTCGAGGCCGTGAGCCCGGTGTATCCCTTGGCCCAGGCATCCCGGAAGGAGTCGTCGAAGACGATGAACTCGAGCTCGGTGCCCACGTAGGGCGTCAGCCCGCGCTCCGCGAGCCGGGCGCGTTGGGCGTTCAGGATGCCACGCGGCGACTGCACCACGGGCGCGCGGTCCTCCCACGCGAGGTCGGCCATGACGAGCGCCGTCCCCTCCTGCCACGGGACGCGGCGCAGTGTGTCGAGGTCGGGCACGAGCAGCATGTCGCCGTAGCCCTTCTCCCAGCTCGACATCGCGTAGCCGTCGACGGTGTTCATGTCGACATCGACCGAGAGGAGGTAGTTGCACGCCTCCGCGCCGTGCGGAAGGACCTCGTCGCGCCAGAACCGCGCGGCGACGCGCTTTCCGACGAGGCGCCCTTGCGCGTCCGGGAAGGCGACGACGACGGTGTCGATCTCGCCCGAGTCGATCGCGGCATCCAATTCCGCGGTGGTGAGATTGCCCGCCATGGTCTCCCTCTCGCCTGCTCGACGCCTCCTCGATCGGAGGCCGTAACGAGGAACTTACACGCCAAAGGTAGACAGGTCGACCAATAGAACGCCATGATTTCCCGCAAAGGCGCTCCCGAAGCCTGTCCGCATCTATCAGGAGGCTCCATGTCCACCTCGAGCAGTTCACAGAAAAAGGTCGCCGGGGCCACCTATACCGCGACCGACTCCTCGTACTTCGAGAAACGCACCCTCAAACGCTCCGCCGGCGTGTGGGGCCTGTGGGGCCTCGCCGTCGCCGCCGTCATCTCCGGCGACTTCTCCGGCTGGAACTTCGGCATCGGCTTCGCCGGTTTCGGCGGGATGCTGATCGCCTTCGTCGTGCTGGTGATCATGTACTACGGCCTGACGTTCTCGATCGGCGAGATGGCCGCCGCCATGCCGCACACCGGCGGGGCCTACTCGTTCGCGCGCTCCGCGATGGGACCGTGGGGCGGTCTGGCCACCGGCCTCGCCGAGACGATCGAGTACGTCGCGACGACCGCCGTCGTCGTCTACTTCTCGGGGCAGTACGCCGACTCGGCGCTGGAGCTGCTCACCGGCGTCAGCCTCCCGGCGTTCGTGTGGTGGATCATCCTGTACGCCGTGTTCATCGCCCTCAACGCCGCCGGCGCCAACATCTCCTTCGTCTTCGCGATCGTCGTCTCGGTGATCTCGATCGGCATCATCGTGGTCTTCGGCATCATGTCGCTCGCGTCCGGCGCGTTCGACTGGGGCTCGCTGTGGAACCAGGTGCCCGATCCGGGACAGTCGGAGTTCCTGCCGTTCGGCGTCGGTTCGATCCTGCTCGCCCTCCCCTTCGCGATGTGGTTCTTCCTCGGCATCGAAGAGCTCCCCCTCGCCGCGGAGGAGTCGCACAACCCGGCCCGCGACATCCCCCGCGCGGGACTCTGGGCACGCGGCACGCTCATCATCACGGGCCTCATCGTGCTGTTCCTCAACACGGGCGTCCTCGGCGCCGACGCCACGGGCAGCTCGCTCGAGCCGCTGCTCGACGGCTTCCGCGCCATGGTCGGCGACCAGGCCGCGGCGCTGCTGTCGCTCCTCGCGCTCATCGGCCTGCTCGCGTCGCTGATGGGGATCATGTTCGCCTATGGCCGCAACATGTACTCGCTGTCGCGCGCCGGGTACTACCCGCGCTGGCTGTCGCTCACCGGCGCTCGCAAGACCCCGTGGGTCGCGCTCGTCTTCGGCGCGGTGGTCGGGTTCGTCGCCCTCGTCGTGGTGCAGGCGGCGGGTGGGGATGCCAGCCCCGCCGGCGCCATCGTGCTGAACATCGCCGTGTGGGGCGCGGTGGTGGCGTACTTCCTGCAGATGGTGTCGTTCATCGTGCTGCGGCGGAAGTTCCCCAACGCGATCCGCCCGTACAAGAGCCCCTGGGGCCTCTTCGGCGCGTACTCGGCGGCGATCATCGCGGCGATCGTCTTCTTCGGTCTGCTGCTGAACCCCGCGTACCTGCCGGCGATCGTCGCGATCATCGTGGTCTACGCGGTCATCTTCATCGGCTTCGCGATCTACGGCCGCCACCGCCTCGTGCTCTCCCCCGAGGAGGAGTACGCCCTGTCCGGCGGCCTGCACCGCGACCCGCAGGAGGAGGGCTACGACGCGATGGAAGGCGAGGTCTTCGGCGAGAAGCACTGACGACGGAGGGGCGGATGCCATTGGCATCCGCCCCTCTCCCGTCTTCGTCCCTGCCCCGCGGCCTGCGGCCCCGCTCGACCGGGTTTGGGGCGTGATCCTCGCTTCGGGGCGGAAGATTCACGCCCCAATGCGAGGATCGCGCCCCGAACCGCCAGCCATCGTCACCGCAGGATGAACGCAGCCGTTCCGGCGGACGGGATGCCACCGATCGAGACGCTCAGGTGGTACGTCGCGCCGCCGCCGGGGGCGAACGGCCGGTCGCCCTGGCACGAGCTCACCGACGAGCGCGTGCGGTCCCACGTGAGGGGAGCCGCGCTCGTCACCTGCTGGCCCGCGGCGAGGGTCACGACCATGTCGCTCGGCTCGGACTGGCAGTCGGTCGACCTCCACCACACGTCGGAGCCGCTGGTCACCGTGAAGGACTGCGCGCTCGTGCCGACGTTCATCGTGCACGGGTGCGCCGAGGTGTTGGTGAGGCGGATCGACAGCTGCGGGTTCTCGCCCTGCCCGTACTCGGTTTTGTCCGTCAGCGCCTCGACCTTGATGTCGGCGGCGGCGCACTCCGCCGGCCCCGCGGGCACGCTCGGGCTGGGGCTCGCCGACGGGGACGGCGACTCGGCGGGCGCGGAGGGCGCGGCGGGCGCCGACGGCGCGGGGGCGGCGGAGCTCGCCACGGGCGCGGGGTCGGCGGTCGGCGCGGAGCGCCACGGCGGCGCGGCGACGAGCCACACGACGAGGCCGATCACGAGCAGCGCGAGAAGCACGGCGGCGAGACGGCGTCGACGGTAGACCGCCGGGGATTGCCGCCGCCTGCGGGGGGCATCGGTCATCGTTCCAGCGTAGGCCGCGCGGCTGAGCGGCCACGCCACGCCGCGCTCAGAGCTGCTTGAGCATCCGGGTGTTGCCGAGCGTGTTCGGCTTCACGTGCGCGAGGTCGAGGAACTCCGCGACACCCTCGTCGGGGCTGCGGACCAGCTGCGAATACACGTCGGGGTCGACGACCTGCTCACCGATGGGCGAGAAGCCGCGTCGCGTGAAGAAATCCACCTCGAAGGTGAGGCAGAACAGCCGCGAGACGCCGAGCGCCCGCGCGTTCTCCTCGAGCACCTCGACGATGCGGCGACCGACACCGTGGTGCAACCACTCGTCGTGGACGATGAGCGTCCGGATCTCGCCCAGGTCCTCCCACATCACGTGCAGCGCGCCGCAGCCGATGACCTCGCCGTCGGCCTCGGCGACGACAAACTGCTGCACCGAGCCGTACAGCACCACGAGATCCTTGCCGAGCAGGATGCGCTTCTGCACGAACGGCTCGAGCAGCTCGTGGATGCGTCGGACGTCGCGGGTCCCGGCGGGGCGGACGACGAACGGCGCGGCGGTGGTCATCGTCCCAGCGTACGACGAGCCGGGCGCCTCCCCGGCGACACCACGGCACGCGCCCGTCTTCGCGGCGGGGACGACGAAGGGCCTGGATGCCATGGCATCCAGGCCCTGTTGTGTCGTCGGATCAGCCGGCGAGGGTGTCGGGCGTCGCGGCGATCTCGCCGGCCGTGCCCACACCGATCGCGACCTTGTCGCCGCGGGGTCCGCTCTCGAACGTGAACTGCCCGTTCTCGACGCCGACCTTGACGTGGTCGCCGGACTCGAGCTCGCCGTGCAGGATCTTCTCGCTCAGACGGTCCTCGACCTCGCGCTGCATGGCGCGGCGCAGGGGGCGGGCACCGAGCGTCGGGTCGAAGCCGATCTCGATGAGCTTGTCCTTCGCGTCGTCGGACAGCTCCACCGTCATGTCGCGGTCGAGCAGCCGGTCGGCGAGACGCTTCACGAACAGGCCGACGATCTGGCGGAGCTCGGCCTTGTTCAGCTGCGGGAAGACGATGACGTCGTCGACGCGGTTGAGGAACTCGGGCTTGAAGTGGCGCTTGAGCTCTTCGTCGACCTTGCCCTTCATCCGCTCGTACGAGGTCTGCGCGCTGCCCTCGATCTGAAAGCCGACCGGACCACCGGCGATCGCCGACGAACCGAGGTTCGTCGTCATGATGATCACGGTGTTCTTGAAGTCGACGACGCGGCCCTGACCGTCGGTCAGACGACCCTCTTCGAGGATCTGCAGCAGCGAGTTGAAGATGTCCGGGTGGGCCTTCTCGATCTCGTCGAAGAGCACGACCGAGAACGGCTTGCGGCGCACCTTCTCGGTGAGCTGGCCGCCCTCTTCGAACCCGACGAACCCGGGAGGGGCACCGAACAGACGCGAGACGGTGTGCTTCTCACCGAACTCCGACATGTCGAGGGAGATCAGCGCGCCCTCGTCGTCGAAGAGGAACTCGGCGAGCGCCTTGGCCAGCTCGGTCTTTCCGACGCCCGTGGGGCCGGCGAAGATGAACGAGCCGCTGGGACGCTTCGGGTCCTTGAGGCCCGCACGCTGACGACGGATCGTGCGCGACAGGGCCGCGATCGCCTCTTCCTGGCCGATGACCCGCTGGTGCAGGGCCTTCTCCATGAACATGAGGCGGCTGGACTCCTCCTCGGTGAGCTTGAACACCGGGATGCCGGTCGCCTGGGCGAGCACCTCGGCGATCAGGCCCTCATCGACCACCGCGTGGGAGGCGACGTCGCCGGAGCGCCACTGCTTCTCGAGGCGCAGACGCTCGGCGAGCAGGGACTTCTCCTCGTCGCGGAGGGCGGCGGCCTTCTCGAAGTCCTGCTCCTCGGAGGCGAACTCCTTCTGCTCGCGGACCTTGGCGATCTTCTCGTCGAACTCGCGCAGCTCCGGCGGCGACGACAGGATCGACAGGCGGAGGCGCGCGCCGGCCTCGTCGATCAGGTCGATGGCCTTGTCCGGCAGGAACCGGTCGCTGATGTAGCGGTCGGCGAGGTTCGCCGCGGCGACGATCGCGCCGTCGGTGATCTGCACCTTGTGGTGCGCCTCGTAGCGGTCGCGCAGCCCCTTCAGGATGTTGATCGCGTGGGGCAGGCTCGGCTCGGCGACCTGAATCGGCTGGAAGCGGCGCTCGAGCGCGGCATCCTTCTCGAAGTGCTTGCGGTACTCGTCGAGCGTGGTGGCACCGATGGTCTGGAGCTCACCGCGGGCGAGGAGGGGCTTGAGGATGGATGCCGCGTCGATCGCGCCCTCGGCGGCACCGGCACCCACGAGGGTGTGGATCTCGTCGATGAAGACGATGATGTCGCCGCGCGTGCGGATCTCCTTCGTGACCTTCTTCAGGCGCTCCTCGAAGTCACCGCGGTAACGGGAACCGGCGATGAGCGAACCGAGGTCGAGCGAGTAGACCTGCTTGTCCTTGAGCGTCTCGGGGACGTCGCCCTTGACGATGGCCTGCGCGAGGCCCTCGACGACCGCCGTCTTTCCGACACCGGGCTCGCCGATGAGGACGGGGTTGTTCTTGGAGCGACGCGAGAGGATCTGCATGACCCGCTCGATCTCCTTCTCGCGCCCGATGACGGGGTCGAGCTTGTTGTCGCGCGCGGCCTGCGTGAGGTTGCGACCGAACTGGTCGAGCACGGCCGACCCGCCCTGGGCTGCGCCCTGGTTCTGCTCGCCGGCACCGGACGCGACGCCCGCGGGCTCCTTGCCCTGGTAGCCCGAGAGCAGCTGGATGACCTGCTGGCGCACCTTGTTCAGGTCGGCGCCGAGCTTGACGAGCACCTGCGCGGCGACGCCTTCACCCTCGCGGATGAGGCCGAGCAGGATGTGCTCGGTGCCGATGTAATTGTGGCCGAGCTGCAGCGCTTCGCGCAGCGACAGCTCGAGGACCTTCTTCGCACGCGGCGTGAAGGGGATGTGACCGGTGGGCTGCTGCTGGCCCTGACCGATGATGTCCTGCACCTGCTCGCGCACGGCGTCGAGCGAGATGCCGAGGGACTCGAGCGCCTTCGCGGCGACACCTTCTCCCTCGTGGATGAGGCCGAGGAGAATGTGCTCGGTCCCGATGTAGTTGTGGTTGAGCATCTTCGCCTCTTCTTGGGCGAGCACAACCACGCGACGGGCACGGTCGGTGAATCTCTCGAACATCCTCAGTCCCTCCAGGAATGGGCTGACAGGCACGCCTCCGCGCGCCGTACATCGAGAGTAACCAGCGGTCGGATGCCACGGACCCGTGTTCGCCGTGGGCATACCCGGGGCGCCCGCGGGCTTGCGTGGCGCATCGATGGTCGATAACTTATCGATAACCGATAGCAACGACTTTCGATAAGGAGCATCGTGTCATCGTCTCGATCCCCCCAGCGTGCCGTCTCGCGCGGCGACAGGTTCGGCATCATCGCTTTCGTCGTCGCCGGCGTCGCGACGATCATCTGGGCCGTCGTCAGGAGCGTCATCGGCATCGTCCACGCTCTCCCCAACCGCGACATCGAGCTGGACGCGCCGTTCGTGAACACGATGGCGCAGGCGCCCATCGGCCCTGACGGAGCCGCGGTCACGGTCAGTCTCGACACCGCCGTGATCGTCGCACCGTCCTTGCCGTGGCCGTCTCTCGTCGCCCTGATCATCGCCCAGGCCCTCTTCGCCGCGATCGTGGTCACCGTCGTCGCCCTGCTGATCGCCCTCTGTCTCGGCATCCTGCGCGGACGCATTTTCAGCCGTCGGCACACCACCCTCGTCTCGATCGCCGGGCTGCTGACCCTGGTGGGCATGTACGGCGTGCCGTTCCTCTACAACATGGCGGTCAACGGTGCGCTGGCGCGGATCTCCGACTACACGTACGACCGCAGCGTCGTCGGCACGATCGACCTTCTGCCGATCGTCGCAGTGGCCTTCGTCAGTGCGATCGCCGGCACCGTGTTCGTGGTCGGCGACCGCCTGCAGCGCGACACCGAAGGACTCGTGTGACCCCCGCAATCGACGACGACGGGCCCAGCGGCATCCACTGCCGGCTCGATGAGCTGCTCGCCGAACGGGGTATGACGCTGACGCGACTGAGCGAGCTGGTCGGCGTGAGCATCGTCAACCTGTCGGTGCTCAAGAACGACCGCGCCCGCGCGATCCGCTACTCGACCCTCGCGGCGATCTGTCGCGCCCTGGAGTGCGAGGTGGGCGACCTGCTGGTGGTCCAGGGCTGATCAGCGCACGCCGAGAGCGTCAGCGTTGACCCAGCACCTCGAGGGGACCATCGGAGGCCACGTTGCCGCCGACGAGCGTCAGCTCCACGGCGCCCGCACCGACGATCCCGGTGAGGTCGGCCAGCGCGACGCGCGGGGCGAGGTCCATCGTGCAGACCTGATCGGCGGGCGGTTCGGCGAAGGTCACGGTCGCTCCGCCCGCATCCGAGGTCACGGCCTCGACCTGGGGGCGGCACCCGGAACTCCCCCACGTGAGGATCGCGGCGATGTCCGGGCCCACCCATCCGGCACTCGGCGCGAATTCGGCCACCGGTGCCGGCGAGGTCGCGAGGCCCGCGAGCGACGTCGACCCGCTGATCGCCCCCGTGACGACGATGTCGACGTTCTTGGTCGGATCGACATCCGACGGGAGAGCGACGAACGTGGCGCGCGGTGCCATGTCGCGCGTGCAGGGCGCCTCGGTCGTCTCGGCGAGGGTGATGGTGAGGGTTCCGCCCGTGAGCACGGGGTCGCTCGCGGTCGGCACGCACGAGGAGCTGCCGAGCGTCACGACGGCGATGCCGCGACCCGCGTCGAGCCACCCCGCCTGCACCTCGGACGGGGAGGCCGAGGCCGTGGCATCCGGGGTGTCATCTGCCGTGGGAGAAGAGGCGGTGCCGGTCGCGCATCCGACGAGGGCACCGACCGACAGGATGCCGATCGCCAGCAGGGCGGGCACGGTCAGGCGGGTCATCAGGGCCTCCGGCTGATCACTGCAGCGCCGACGTGAGGCGCGCGAGGTTGTCGAGGATCGTCGAGCGGAGCGGCTGACGCCGCCACTCCTCGGCCGTGAGCTCACGGCTGAGGGTGCGATAGACGTCTTCCACTCGCTGCATGTCGCGCACGAACTCCTCGCCCCGCACGAGCATCGATATTTCGAGGTTGAGGCCGAACGAGCGCATGTCCATGTTGCTCGAGCCGATGACCGCGACCTCGTCGTCGATGGTCAGGCTCTTGCTGTGCAGGATGAAGGGCTTGCGGTACATCCAGATCTTCACGCCGGCGGTGAGCAGCGCCTCGTAGTAGCTGCGCTGGGCGTGATAGACCATCGCCTGATCGCCCTCTTCCGAAACGAAGAGTTCCACGTGCACGCCGCGCTGGCAGGCGGTCGTGATCGCGAGGAGCAGCGCCTCGTCGGGCACGAAATACGGGCTCACGATGATGATGCGCTCGCGGGCGGCGAAGAGCAGACCCAGGAAGAGCTTCAGGTTGTTCTGGAAGTCGAAGCCGGGACCCGAGGGGACGATCTGGCAGTCGAGGTCGCCCGGTCCGGATTCGACGCTGAACAGGTCGATCTCATCGGTGAGCGTCTCGTCGGTCTCGCTGTACCAGTCGCTGAGGAACACCGCGTTGATGCTGGCGACGACGGGACCCTGGACGCGCACCATGAGGTCGACCCAGTGCAGCCCGCGCCGGATGTTCTTGCGCAGGTTGTACGACGAATCGGTCACGTTCTGCGATCCCATGAACGCGACGTCGCCGTCGATGACCAGAAGCTTGCGGTGGTTGCGCAGGTCGGGACGCTGGTAGCGGCCGCGCAGCGGCTGCACCGGCAGCATCAGATGCCAGTGCGCACCCATGGCATCCAGACGTCGAAGAGTCTGACGATAGTAGGGCTTGCCGCGGTTGGCCCAGTGGTCGAGGAGCACGCGCACGACGACGCCGCGCTCGGCGACCTCCTCGAGGGCGCGGAAGAAGTTGTCGGTGGAGGCGTCGGTCTGCAAGATGTAGAACTCGACGTGCACGTACCGTTGCGCCCGGCGGATGGCATCCGCCATCGTGTCGAGGCTCTCCTGGTAGTCGGCGATCAGGGTGGCTGCGTTGTCTCCCGCGATGGGCATGGCGCCCAGGTTGCGGTTGAGTCGGACGAGGGCGCGGAACCAGTCGGGGGCGTTCGGGCGGAGGGTGCCGAACTCGAGCGACTCGCTCGTGTCGTGGATGTAGCGGTTGATGTCGGCCTGCTTGCGGCGGCGCTTGCGCGGCAGACGCGGGTTTCCGATCAGGAGGAACAGAAGCACCCCGACGTAGGGGATGAAGTAGATGGCGAGGAGCCACGCCATCGCGGCGGTGGGCCGGCGGTTGCGCGGCACGATGATGACCGCGGCGATACGCACGACGAGATCGATCACGAACAGCGCGATGACGAGCCAGCTCGCCTCGAACGTGGTGTCGATCACGGGACCTCCTGGGCGGAATGTCCCCCCAGCGTAGTGACCGGCTCCGACACTCGGAGAACGGCGGTGCTCAGCGCGGGGTGCTGTCGGACGCGGGGAGTCCGCGCTTCGCGCGCTCCTGCGCCTCGATGCGGGCGTAGGCCTTGCGTTCCGTACGGTCCATGCGGATCACCGAGCGGAGGATGAAGAAGAAGATCACCGACACCGCCAGCGTCGGCAGCAGCGGCCACAGCACGGCAGTCCAGACGTCATCCACCCGTTCAGGATACGACCATCTCCTGTGCATCGGTCGGGAGGACGACCCCTCCCTCACACCCGGCGGACTTTCCGATCCGTCCCCAGATCCCGGTTCTCCCCGGGCGGCCGGCCGATCGACCCGGCCAGTCTCGTGGGCATGTCAACGATCGTCCGCGCCGGATCCTCGGCCGAATTCCTCGCCCTCGTCCCCCACCTGCTCGAGTGCACGCCGCACCGGAGCCTCGCCGTCGTCGCGTTCGCCGACGGGCGTTCGATCGGAGCGCTGCGCATCGACCTGCCCGACCCGGCGGTCGGTGCCGACGTCGACAGCGTGGCTTCCACCGTCATTGGGATGGCGTGCAAGATCTCGCGGGCGGATGCCATCGCCGCCGTCGTCTACACCGATCGGCGTCTCACGGATGCCGAAGACCTGCCGCACCGGCCCCTCATCGATGCCGTACGGTCGCGGGCGGATATCTGCGGCCTCCACGTGACGGACGCCCTCGTCGTCGGCGCCGACGGGTGGGACAGCTACGTGACGCCCGCGGAGGACGGCCCGCTCCCGCTCACGGACATCGAGGCACGGGAAGACCTGCCCACGGTGGACGGCGACCAGATCTCTGCGGTGGCGCTCCCCGAGGTCGCGCACGCGTCGGTCGAGACGGTCGCACGCCTCCTGACCGACGCCGAGCACCTCCTTTCACGTTCGCGCGCGGCGAAGCGACTGTCGGGACGCCATCGCAGCGACGCGACCAAGCTCCTCGACGTCCTCGGGGACCCCCCGGCCGTGTTCGAGGCCGTCGTGGCCTCCGACTCCCCGCTCGATGTCCCCCGTCTCGCGGCGATGTCGTTCTGCCTCCAGCGACCCGCCCTCCGAGACGTCGCCCTGATGCAGTGGGTCGGCGACCTCGCGACCGGCGACGCCACCTACCGTGCACAGTTCGCCTTCGCGGAGGGGCGGGCGTTCCCCGCCGACCTCGCCCGCCCGATGTGCGGCGAGGGCGCGCGGCCCGACCCGACGCGGCTTCACCGAGCCCTCGAGGCCTGCCGCCAGGTCGCCGCAGCGAGCCCCCGCGCGGAGCGCCCCGGACCGCTCGCCGCGTGCGCGTGGCTCGCGTGGGCCGGCGGGCGCTCGACGCACGCGGCGGCATACGCCGATCAGGCTCTCGCGATCGACGGCGGGCACGGCCTGGCCGGGATCGTGCGGACGCTCGTGGGCCACGGGCGTCTGCCCGAGTGGGTGTTCGAGCGTCCGGCGGCTACTTCACGAGCGGGAACAGGATCGTCTCCCGGATCCCGAGTCCGGTGATGGCCATCAGCAGGCGGTCGATCCCCATCCCCATACCGCCGGTGGGCGGCATGCCGTGCTCGAGCGCGCGGAGGAACTCCTCGTCGATGGACATCGCCTCGTCGTCACCGCGGGCCGCGAGCTTGGCCTGCTCGGTGAAGCGCTCGCGCTGGATGACGGGGTCCACCAGCTCGGAGTACCCCGTGGCGAGCTCGAAGCCGCGCACGTACAGGTCCCACTTCTCCACGACGCCGGCGATCGAACGGTGCTCACGAACGAGCGGGCTGGTGTCGAGGGGGAAGTCCATGACGAACGTGGGCCGAGTCAGCCCGCCCTTGACGAAGTGCTCCCACAGCTCCTCGACCCACTTGCCGTGCGTCTCATGAGCGGGGGCGTCGACGCCCGCCTCGGTGCCGAGAGCGCGCAGCTCGTCGAGCGTCGTCTCGGGGGTGACGGGCCGCCCCGCCGCGTCGGAGAGCGAGTCGTACATCGAGATGCGGTCCCACTCGCCGCCGAGGTCGTACTCGGTGCCGTCGGCCCACGTCACGGTCGTGGAGCCCGCGACGGCCACGGCCGCGTCCTGGATGAGGGTCTGGGTGAGGTCGGCGATGCCGTTGTAGTCGGTGTACGCCTGGTAGGCCTCGAGCATCGCGAACTCGGGGCTGTGCGTCGAGTCCGCTCCCTCGTTGCGGAAGTTGCGGTTGATCTCGAAGACCCGGTCGATACCGCCCACGACCGCGCGCTTGAGGAACAGCTCCGGCGCGATGCGCAGGTAGAGGTCGGCGTCGAAGGCGTTCGAGTGGGTGATGAACGGGCGGGCGCTGGCGCCACCGTGCTGCACCTGCAGCATCGGAGTCTCGACCTCCACGAACGAGCGCTCGGCGAACGTGCGGCGCAGGCTCGCGTTGACCTTGGCGCGCGCGAGCACCGTTTCGCGGGCACGATCCCGAACGATGAGGTCGAGGAAGCGGCTGCGGACGCGGCTCTCCTCGCTCAGCTCCGAGTACAGGTTGGGAAGGGGGAGGACGGCCTTGGCGGCGATCTCCCACTCCGAGACCATGATCGACAGCTCGCCGCGGCGGCTCGAGATCACCTCGCCGGAGACGAACACGTGGTCGCCGAGATCGACGAGCTCCTTCCACGCCTGCAGGGACTCCTCGCCCACGTTCGCGAGCGACACCATCGCCTGGATGCGGCTGCCATCACCGGACTGCAGCGACGCGAAGCAGAGCTTCCCGGTGTTCCGGCTGAACACGACGCGCCCCGCGACACCCGCGGTCACGCCCGTCTCGGCGCCGGCCTCGAGGTCGCCGTATCGCTCGCGCAGCGCGGGGATCGTGTCGGTGACCGGCACGGCGACCGGGTAGGGGCCGCCCGCGGCATCCGCGCGCTCGGCGAGCAGGCGTTCCCGCTTGGCGAGTCGGACCGCCTTCTGCTCGAAGACGTCGTCTTCGGTCGGTTCGGCGTCGTTCGCGGGCGCGTCGGTCATCGTGAAGGCTCCTCGGGGTCTCATCGAGTTTATCCGCGAGGCGCCGGGCGTTCTCTCGGAGCAGGGATCCGCTCAGCGCAGCGAGATCTCCGCGTTGTCGATGAACCGGTGGCCACCGACCGTCGCGGCGATGAGCGCGATGGCTCGCCCGCGGTGACCGTCGTCGACGGGGAGGAAGGTTTCCGGATCGACCACCGAGAGGTATTCCAGGCCGATGCGCGGCTCCCCCATCAGCGAGGACTGCGCGGCGGCGATGCAGGAATCCACCCCCAGATCGGCATTGGATGCCGCGGCCTCCAGAGCCACCGTGAGCTTTGCGGCAGCGCGACGATCCGCGGGTTCCAGCAGACCCACGCGGCTGGAGATCGGAAGACCGTCCTCGGCGCGCACGGTCGGCACCAGAGCCGTCTCGATCCCGAAGTCGAGGTCACGGATCATGCGTCGCACCAGGAACTCCCGCTGCAGGTCGCGCTCACCGTACACCGCGACGTCCGGGCGGATGAGATGGAACAGCTTGGCTTCGACCGTGAGGACACCGTCGAAGTAGAACGGCCGCGTGCGTCCCTCGTAGCGCAACCCCAGGTCGCCCGCGGACACGCGCGTGGTCGCCGTCCCGGCGGGGAGGAACTCCGCCGCTGTCGGCGCGAACACGAGATCGATGCCGAGCTCGTCCAGCAGATCGGCGTCCGCGTCGGGGGTGCGGGGGTAGGCCGCGGTCTCCTCCGCCGTGCGGAATCGCAGCGGGTTGACGAACGTGGACACCACGACGAGGTCGGCCCGCTCGCGTGCGGTGCGGATGAGGTCGACGTGTCCGTCGTGGAGGGCCCCGAGCGTCGAGACGAGAGCGACGCGCGCAGCACCGCCCGGGCGATCTGCGCCTCTGGCCTCGGCCAGTCGGGTGCGCAGATCCGAGATGGTGCGGATCATCCGTCGATCGTAGCGTCCGGCGGGATGCCGTCCGCGCCGATCGACCCCGTCCCCTCCACCAGCGCCTGGTCGACGCTGGAGCGCACGAGCGCCGAAAGGTACGCCCCGGTGTTCTCCACACCGACGCCGGCAAGGAGTTCCGCCGACTGTCGCACGATCGACCGCGAGAACTGCGTCGCCGTCGCCACCGCCTCGGCGTACGCGGGACGGTCGGCCTCGGCGATCACCACCGGTTCGCACCCGAGTTCGACCGCGAGCGCCTGGGCGATGGGTAACACGGGAGCGGGCGCAGTGACCGCCGCGTACGCCTGCGAGAGCTGGCGGAGGTCGATGGACGACGCCCCGGTGAACACGATCGCCGGGTGGATGGCGAGCGGGATCGCCCCGCGCTGGAGTGCCGGCGTCAGCACCCCGACGCCGTACGCGGGGTCGGTGTGCAGCACGAGCTGCCCGGGCTGCCACGCGCCGATATCAGCGAGCCCGGCCACGAGCCCCGGGAGCTGGTCGTGCGGCACCGCCACGACGACGAGTTCGCTGCGGCGCACGACCTCCTCCGACGACAGCACCGGGAGACCGGGAAGGATCGCCTCCACGCGGTCGTCGTCCGATCCCGACGTGATGCCGGTCAGGGCGTGGCCCGCGCCCGCGAGGGCGGCCCCGATCACCGGCCCTACGCGCCCCGCACCGATGATGCCGACACCGAGCCGACCGTCGCGTCCGCCGCTCATCCGGCCCACCGGTGGCTCCGGTCGCCCGCCGCCGCCGCGACCGTGGCGCGGGCGGTGTCGTCGAACAGCGCGAGCGCGGCATCCCGATCGAGAGCACCGACCGAGGTCCGGACCGTGCCGGGGATCACGTGCGTGGCGAGCGTCGCCGTGCGGGTCGCTCGGGCGAGCGGCCCCTGCCGCAGCCCGATGGACTGCAGCCGCGCCAGGGGGATGACGGTGAGGGTGCGGTGCGCCCAACCTCGGCGGAGGAAGATCGCGTCCGCCGAGACGACGGCGCCGTTGCGCCGCCACGACAGAGGCCGCAACAGCCAGACCCGGCGCGGTGTGCTCACGTAGGGATCGTCGTCCACCGGGCCCAGGATGCCGTGGCGGAACACGTACGTCCATTCGTCGGCGGGGAGGGCCGGGACGAGGATCCCCAGCACGCGCTCGACGTCCTCGCGCGTCCCGATGGGGAGCACGGTGGCGAACGGATCCGCGTTCGAGTCCGACGAACCGCGGCTGTGCCCCGTCAGCCTGTTGACCGAGATGCTCCACCACCCGAACGGGCGCCACATCAGAGGCTGGTGCACCTCGATCGCGTGGACACGACCCGGGGGCAGCACCTCGCTCACCGTCGTGAACAGACCGGACGTGAGCCGTACCCCGTCCGAGCTCGGGGCGATCGCGTACCGCAGCCCGCGCGCGATCGAACGCACGTAGTAGGCGCCGAAAGCCAGGAAGGCAGGAACCATCGTGAACAGCACCCAGAGCGTCGAGAACGAGGCCGCAACGACGATCACGGCGATCAACGCCAGGAGCGTCAAGGTGGAGCCGCTCAGTACCCGCGACGCGACGAGACGCCCGAACGGGATCCTCACGATGCTCTCGGGTTCGGCGTCGGAGAAGTCCTCACCGTCGACGATGCCCTGGATGCCGGCGGCGACCGCATCGGCCGCCTGCTGGACCGGAGACCCGGATGCGACCGCCGCCGCGCCTCGCTCAGCCAGGCGGCGACCGGATGCCAACCGCAGGATGTCGCCGCGGACCGTCTCGGCGGCAGATGCCGACAGGTACTCGAGCTTCACGTTGGAGTCGAGACCGGCGCCGACCACCTCGAGCTTCGCGAGTCCCAGGAGGCGCGCCACCAGCGGCCGCGTCAGGTTGACGCCCTGGACGCGGTCGAGCGGGGCCCGACGATGCGTGCGGAAGAGGACTCCCGACCGCACCTCGACGTCGTCGTCGCTGATGCGGAACGTGTGGAACCGCCACGACAACCGGAAGATCACGAGGAGCACGATGAGCACCGCGAGCGCCCCACCCCCGGCGATCAGGATGAGGTTGTGGGCCAGGATGAAGTCGACCGGATCGGGTGGGACGACGCCGGGCGGCAGATCCGTCACGGCGGGCAGGAACAGCTCGATCAACCGCTCACGCAGGTTCGCGACGATCACACCGATCATCACGACGAGGAACAGCCCACCCCGCAGCAGTGGCGTGAGAGGGTGCAGGCGCTGCCACTCGCCGTCGCTCAGCGGCGACCGGACGAGCGCCCGGGGAGGCGCCCCCTCGTGAGCGGACGAAGCATCGCCGGGCACTGCGGCAGCGGGCCCCACGGGCATGGGCACCGCAGCCCCCGGCACTGCAGCCCCGGGAACCGTGCCGGGCACCCCGGCCTCCGGTACCGCAGCCCCGGGAACCGGGCCGCCCGGCTCCGCAGCCCCGGGGACCCCGCCGTCCGGCTCCGCGGCCCCCGGAACCGACCCGCCCGGCGCACCGTCCCCGGGCACCGCCCTGCCCGCGCGCGACGGATCGGTCACAGCCCGGTCCGGCGGGTCTCGGCGACGTCGATGAGGGTGTCGCGCAACTGCTCCGCGGCGGCCTGCGTCAAGCCAGGGATCGTGATGCCCGAGGAGGCGGCGGCGGTGACGAGCTTGAGCTGCGCGATCCCGAAGCCGCGGTCGAGCGGACCGTGCGTGATGTCGACCAACTGCATACGGCCGTACGGCACGGCCACGACACGCTGCCAGAGGATCCCCCGACGGAAAACGAGGTCATCGCGCCGCAGTTGGTATCCGAACGCGCGCGCCTGCCGCGGCGTGATGATCATCGTGATCGCCGTGATGAGCAGGACCACGCCGACGGGGATC
>NZ_BADA01000323.1 GCF_000333395.1 Microbacterium sp. B19 | reverse complement strand
GGCGCTTCCCCGCGTTCACCTGGAGGCCGGGGAATCGCGGGCGGTGTCGTTCGAGCTTGGTTTCGATGACCTTGCGTTCTGGTCGGAGTCGCACTCCGTACCGGGCTTCGACGTCGAACCAGGCGCTTTCGAGGTCTTCATCGGTGGATCGTCGGAGGCGCCGCTCGCCGCCCGGATCACCGTTGGCGCACCACAGCACGCTCTGTCCAGGGAGCCGATCGCCCATCGGTACGCGCGCTCGACTCAGGCGTCCACCACCGGCGTCGCGTCCTGAGGGGACGACGATCCGAGCTGCGAGCATGACCGGCCGTGGCGACACGCCATCTCGCGAGGGCCTCGGATGACCCGTGCGGACCAAGACAGAAGCCCCGCGATCCCTGTGAGGACAAGGATCGCGGGGCTTCGACGCTGGCGGTGACGGTGGGATTTGAACCCACGGTAGGGGGTTACCCTACACAACTTTTCGAGAGTTGCACCTTCGGCCGCTCGGACACGTCACCGCCGACCAGCTTACGACACTCGGCGGGATGCCGCGAATCCGCGCGGCACCGGGAGCTCGGCATCCACTTCTCCACCGTCGAGAAACCGCTCTGGCACCGGTCCCACACCGGTGCCAGGATCGAGCCATGAGCGTGATCGAGAACTCCAAACTGACCGTCGTCGGCGCGGGGAGCGTGGGGGCGAGCGTCGCGTACGCGTCCCTGATCCGCGGGTCGGCGCGGCACGTCGCCCTGTACGACATCGCCGAGGCGAAGGTCGAAGCCGAGGTCCTCGACCTCGCCCACGGCACGCAGTTCACCGGGTCGAGCGACATCACCGGCGGCAGCGATGTGTCGGTCGCCGAGGGGTCGCACGTCGTGGTCATCACGGCCGGCGCGAAGCAGAATCCCGGGCAGACGCGCACCGAACTCGCGGCGACGAACGCCGGCATCATCCGACGCATGATGCCCGAGCTGCTCGAGGTCGCACCGAACGCGATCTACGTCATCGTCACGAATCCGTGCGACGTGCTCACCGTCCTCGCGCAGCAGGCGACGGGGCTCCCCACCCAGCGGATCTTCGCGTCCGGCACCGTGCTCGACACCTCGCGCCTGCGCTGGAAGATCGCGCAGCGCGCCGGGGTCGCGACCTCGAGCGTGCACGCGTGGATCGTCGGCGAGCACGGCGACACGGAGTTCCCGCTGTGGTCGACCGCGACGATCGGCACGGTGCCCATCACGGAGTACGACCTCCCCGACGGCACCCGTTTCGACGAAGCCGAATTGGATGCCATCGCCGTCGACGTCCGCGATGCGGCGTACAAGGTCATCCGGGGCAAGGGCGCGACGAACTACGCGATCGGGCTGTCGAGCGCGCGCATCGTCGAGGCGATCCTTCGCGACGAGCACGCGATCCTGCCGGTGAGCACCGTGCTGCAGGACTTCCACGGCATCTCCGGCATGGCGCTGTCGGTGCCGTCGGTCGTGAGTTCCGCCGGGGCCGTGCCCCTCGCCGGGACGCCGTTCTCCGACCGCGAGCTGACGCTGCTCCGGCGCTCCGCGGACGCGCTGACGACGGTGGCGGACTCGCTGCGCGACTGAGCGGGCGGATGCCAGCCACACGGCGCACGGGCGATGTCGGAGGGTCCGCGTAGCCTGGGCGCATGGCATCCCGTCGTCCCTCTCCCACCGCCGCTCCGTACCGGTGCACCGAGTGCGGATGGACGACGCTGAAGTGGGTCGGCCGGTGCGGCGAATGCCAATCGTGGGGCACGGTCGTCGAGGCCGCGGAGCAGACGGGCATTACCCGGGCGGTCACTCCCGTCGCGCCCGGCGCGGCGCGAGCGGCCCGGCGCATCACCGAGATCGACACGCAGGACGCCCCGCGGCGCACGAGCGGCGTCGGCGAGTTCGACCGGGTGCTCGGCGGTGGGATCGTGCCCGGCGCCGCCATCCTGCTGAGCGGTGAGCCCGGCGTCGGCAAGTCCACGCTGCTGCTCGAGGTCGCGGCCCAGAGCGCTCGCGCCGGCCGCCGCGTGCTGTACGCGAGCGGCGAGGAGTCCGCGGCGCAGGTCCGGCTCCGCGCCGAGCGCACCGGAGCCCTGCACGACGAGCTGTTCCTCGCGTCCGAGACCGACCTGGCGACGATCCTCGGCCACATCGATCAGGTCGAGCCCGAGTTGCTCATCGTCGACTCGGTGCAGACCGTGTCGTCCGCCCTCAGCGACGGGGCGGCCGGTCAGCCCGCGCAGGTGCGTGAGGTGGCATCCACGCTCATCCGCATCGCGAAGGAACGCGGGCTCCCCGTCGTGATCGTGGGCCATGTGACCAAGGACGGCACGATCGCGGGGCCGCGCGTGCTCGAGCACCTCGTCGACGTCGTCTGCCACTTCGAGGGCGACCGGCAGACGTCGCTGCGGTTCGTCCGCGCGCTCAAGAACCGCTTCGGGCCCACCGACGAGGTCGGCTGCTTCGACATGACCGGCAGCGGCATCGCCGAGGTCAGCGATCCGAGCGCCCTGTTCCTCGGCCACGGCGATCCCGAGCCCGGCACATGCGTCACGATCGCGATGGAGGGGCGGCGCGCGCTCCCCGTCGAGATCCAGGCCCTGGCCGTCAAGCAGACCGCGCCCAACCCGCGGCGCATCGTGAACGGCGTCGACTCGTCGCGGGTCGCGATGGTGCTCGCCGTACTCGAGAGCCGGATGGGCGTCTCCCTCTCCGACAAAGACGTGTACGTCTCGACCGTCGGCGGAGTGCGCCTGGTCGAGCCCGCGGCCGACCTCGCGATCGCGATCGCCGTGGCCAACGCGGTGCAGAACCGCAAGGTCTCGAAGCGACTCGCGGCAATCGGCGAGTTGACGCTGACGGGCGAGATCCGCAACGTCACGCAGGCGGCGCAGCGCGCGTCCGAGGCGGCGCGGCTCGGGTATCACACGGTGCTCGACTCGTCGTCGCGCAAGCTCGCCCAGGCATTGAACGAACTGAAGGTGCGCGGGATGCCACGCGACGAGGTCGCGCCCGAGTTCTGACGCCGAAGCCGGCCGGTGGGCCCGATCAGCGCCCGGGCGGGGCGGATCGGCGACGGCGGTGCGGCGACGTGAAGCCGAGCACTGCGGGGATCACGAGTCCGGCGGCGCACACGGCGCCGGCGATCAGGTACTCCATGCCTCGAGTCTTACACGCGCCCCTCACCCGCGCGACCCAGGTACTTCACCCGCGGAGTGTCGTGGGCACGCGGCGCCGCGGTCCCGGCATCCATCCGCCCGGGGCGCACGGCTGTGCGGCGCACAACTCCTGCGGATCGGTTCGGACCCGCGCCATGCCGCGGCTGCGAGCCGGGAGAGCAGGAGTTGAGCTGCGGCAGCGGCCGGACGCGCTCCGGCACCGAGGCTCCCACCTCCTCCATCTCCGCCGGGTCGCAACGGGAACCGCGCGACCGGAAGTCGGAACAGCAGGAGTTATGCCCGCCCGACGCCACGCCGCTCGAGGCGTCAGGCGTCGAGGGCCGCGAGCAGGTCGGTGGGGCTGGCCTGGATCGGGTGCGGACCCGCGATGTCGATGAACACCGTCGTGATCTCGTCGCGGTGGCGGTCGAGGAACGCGCGCAGCCACTGGGGCGACTGCAGCGCAACGTGCGGCGGGAGCGTCTCGGGCTTGTGCGCGGCGTCGCTGAACAGCAGCAGCGCGATCTGCCCGGTGTTCGGGTCGCGGTAGGTCCACACCTCGCCGACGTCGAGCGGGTTGTCGGCGTCTCCGGCGCGCATGAGCGGCACGACCGTGGGCCCGTGCCGCAGCGCGAACGCGATCGCGGCCATGTCCTGCGTCTGCAGGGCATCCGTCAGGGCGGTGTTCTTGAACTCCACGTCAGGCTTCTTACCCTTGCGCTTCTTGCCGCCGGCCATCCTCCGAGCCTATCTCCGGCGCCCGCGTCGGCGCGGATCGCGCCGCGTGCCCAGCGGAGGACATTCCGCGAGCGGAGGACCGAAACCCCCACACACGTCCTCCCTCCGCCGCATCCCCTCCCCCGGCCACCGAGGCCACCCGAACGCCGAAGCCGACGCACCCCCGCCCGCGCACCCAAAGGAGGAGATACCGCGAGCGGAGGACCGAAACCCCCACACACGTCCTCCCTCCGCCGCATCTCCTCCCCCGGCCACCGAGGCCACCGCGGCCACCGGGACGCACCCCCGCCCGCGCACCCAAAGGAGGAGATACCGCGAGCGGAGGACCGAAACCCCCACACACGTCCTCCCTCCGCCGCATCCCCTCCCCCGGTCACCGAGGCCACCCGAACGCCGAAGCCGACGCACCCCCGCCCGCGCACCCAAAGGAGGAGATTCCGCGAGCGGAGGACCGAAACCCCCACGCACGTCCTCCCTCCGCCGCATCCCCTCCCCCGGTCACCGAAACCGCCGCGGCCACCGGGCCGCACCCCCGCCTCGGCGCCTACGCCAGGAACCCGCGCAGCAGCGCCTCGCTGCCGCCGAGGTGGTCGCGCATCGCCGCGTGGGCGGCATCCGGTCTCCCGGCGAGGATCGCCGACACGATCGCGGCGTGCTGCGCCGTCGAGTGGTCGATGTTGCGCGGCAGCAGCGGGAACGTGTCGAGCCACGCGTTGACGCGCGCGCGGTTGTCGGCGACGAGCGGGACGAGCGAGGGGATGCCGGCGAGTTCCGCGATCGTCAGGTGCAGGAGCGTGTCGAGTCGGCGGTAGTCGTCGCTCCCCGCGACCGCGGCGGCCTCGTGCCGCGCCCACAGGACGTCGCGTTCCTCTGGCGCGAGCGTCCGCCCCGCCGCGGCCCACGCGGCCCCGGGTTCGAGCACGCCGCGCAACGCGATGACGTCGTCGAGTTCGGCGGCCGAGACCTCCGCCGGACCCACGGGCCGCGGGACGGGGTCGACGACGAACGTGCCGCCGTAGCGTCCGCGGCGGGTCTCGAGCCAGCCGGCATCCGAGAGCTCCCGGATCGCCTCGCGCACCGTGTCGCGACTGACGCCGTACAGCGCGGCGAGCTCGCGCTCCGCGGGGAGCGACTCCCCCGGCGCGACGAGCCCGAGCCGCACCGTCTGGACGATGCGCGCCGTGGTGTCCTCGAGCGCGTTGCCGCTGCGGACGGGCCGGTACACGGCCCGCCGCAGGTCGTCGAGGGGCGCGGCGCTCATGCCGTCAGCCTGTCATGCCGCAGGTCACAGGGGCGTCACGTAGGCGTTGGTGATACCGCCGTCGACGACGAAAGCGGTGGCGGTGATGAAGGACGCATCGTCGGATGCCAGGAACGCCACGGCCGCGGCCATCTCCTCGGGCTCCGCGAACCGGCCCATCGGCACGTGCACGAGCCGGCGCTGCGCGCGCTCGGGGTCCTTCGCGAACAGTTCCTGCAGGAGGGGCGTGTTGACCGGTCCGGGGCACAGCGCGTTCACGCGGATCCCCTGCCGAGCGAACTGCACGCCGAGCTCGCGGGTCATGGCGAGCACGCCGCCCTTGGACGCGGTGTACGAGATCTGCGAGGTCGCCGACCCGAGCAGCGCGACGAACGACGCGGTGTTGATGATCGACCCGCGCCCCGCGGGGACCATGTGCCGCAGCGCCGCGCGCGAGCAGAGGTACACGCTCTTCAGGTTCACGTCCTGCACGCGATCCCACGCCGGCAGCTCGGTCGTCTCGATCGAGTCGTCGTCGGCGGGCGAGATCCCGGCGTTGTTGAACGCGATGTCGACGCTGCCGAGCTCGGCCGCGACGCCGTCGAAGAGAGCGTCGACGGATGCCTCGTCCGCGACGTTCACCTGACGGAAGACGCCGTCGACCTCGGCGGCCGCCGCCGTGCCGGTGGTCTCGTCGAGGTCGGCGATCACGACGCGCGCGCCCTCGGCCGCGAAGCGGCGTGCGGTGGCGAGGCCGATGCCCGACGCACCGCCGGTGACGATGGCGACGCGGTCGCGCAGCCGCTGAGTGAGGTCGATGGTCATGTGCTGTGGTTCCTTACGGGTGGGGATGTGGGGGAAGAGGGGTCACTCGGTGGCGTAGAAGACGTTCTTCGTCTCGGTGAAGTGCTCGGCGGCATCCGGTCCGAGCTCCCGGCCGAGGCCGGAGGCCTTCATACCGCCGAAGGGGGTGGCGTACCGCACCGACGAGTGCGAGTTCACCGACAGCACTCCGCTGCGCACCCCGCGCGAGACCCGGATGCCACGGCCGAGGTTCTCGGTCCAGATCGAGCCCGCGAGACCGTATGCGGTGTCGTTCGCCAGGCGGATGGCATCCGCTTCGTCCTCGAACGGAAGCACGGCGAGCACCGGACCGAACACCTCTTCGCGCGCGATGCGGTCGCCGGGCTGGGCGAGCACGACCGCGGGGGCGAACCAGAAGCCGTCGCCCTCGGGCGCCGAGCCGCGGAAGGCGACGTCCGCCCCGTCGAGGAAGCCCGCGACCGTGGAGCGATGGGATGCCGAGATCAGCGGCCCCATCTGGGTGTCCTCGTCACGCGGGTCGCCGACGCGCCACGCGGCGACGGCGGGTTCGAGCAGCTCGAGGAAGCGGTCGTAGACGCTGCGCTCGACGAGCAGTCGGCTGCGCGCGCAGCAGTCCTGGCCCGCGTTGTCGAAGACGGAACCGGGGACGCCGACCGCGGCCTTCTCGAGGTCGGCATCCGCGAAGACGATGTTGGCGCTCTTGCCACCGAGTTCGAGCGTGACGGGCTTGAGCAGCTGCGCGCACCCGGCGGCGACCTCGGTGCCGACCTCGGTCGAGCCGGTGAAGACGACCTTGTGCACGTCGGGGTGCGAGACGAAGCGCTGGCCGACGACCGAGCCCGACCCGACGATCACCCGGAACAGCCCCTCGGGCAGCCCCGCCTCGAGCGCCAGCTCACCGAGCCGCACGGCGGTGAGCGGCGTCAGCTCGGCGGGCTTCAGCACGACGGCGTTGCCCGCGGCGAGCGCCGGGGCGAAGCCCCACGCGGCGATCGTCATGGGGAAGTTCCACGGCACGATGATCCCGACGACGCCATACGGCTCGTGATAGGTCACGTCGAGGCCGCCGGCGACGGGGATCTGCTTCCCGATCAGGCGTTCCGGCGAACCGGCGTAGTAGTTGAGCACCTGGGCGACGTGCTGCGCCTCCCACCGGGCCGAGCCGATCGGGTGCCCCGAGTTGCGCACCTCGAGCGCCGCGAGCTCCTCGACGTGCGCCTCGACGAGCCGGGCGAAGGACCGCAGCGCGTCGGCGCGGGCGACGGGGGCGAGCGCGGCCCACGCGCGCTGCGCACGGACGGCGTCGGCGACGGCGGCATCCACCTCGGCGACCTCGGCGCGGTCGAGCGTCGTGATCGGCGTGCCGGTCGAGGGGTCGGTGACGGTGAAGGTGCTCATGCGGGGACTCCCTGGTGCGCGGAGGAACGTGCGGCGCGGTGGGCCGCCGCGGCGGCGACGAGCCCGAGGAACAGACGCCGGTCCTCGGGGTTCTCCTCGGGATGCCACTGCACGGCCACGAGGTACTCGTCGCCGGGGGTCTCGATGGCCTGCACGAGCCCGTCGTCCGTCCGCGCGGTGACCCGCAGCCCTTCGGCGACACGATCGATGCCCTGGTGGTGGTAGCTGTGGACGGTGAGCGCTCCGGCACCGACGAGGCCGGCCAGCCGGGTTCCGGCATCCACTTCGACGACATTCTCGGCGAAGACCCCTCCGCCGATCTTGTAGCGCTCGGTGCCGAGGGCCTCGGGCAGGTGCTGGTGCAGCGTGCCGCCGAGGGCGACGTTGATGAGCTGGAGTCCGCGGCAGATGCCGAAGACCGGGATGCCACGCTCCCGCGCCCCGGCGAGGAGCGCGAGCTCCCACGCGTCGCGGTCGGCGCGCGGCGGGTCGGTGAGCGGGTGGCGCTCGGCGCCGTACAGCTCGGGCTGCACGTCGAGGCCCCCCGTGAGGATCAGCCCGTCGAGGCCGTCGAGCACCGCGGCGGCGGCCTGTTCGGGCCGGGGCTGCGGCGGCAGCAGCACGGCGGTGGCGCCCGAGGCGGTCACGGCGTCGAAGTACTGCTGCGGCAGGAACGACGCGCACAGGTCCCACACGCCCTGCGGGCGCTTCGAGGTAGGT
>NZ_BADA01000324.1 GCF_000333395.1 Microbacterium sp. B19 | reverse complement strand
TCGGCGGCCCATCGTCATCGAGACGGTGTTCAGCCTCCCCGGCCTGGGTCTCGAGGTCGTGCAGGCGATCATCTTCCGCGACTTCCCCGTCATCCAGGGCATCGTCCTCACCGTCGGCGCGCTCGCGATCCTCATCAACCTGCTCATCGACGTCGTGCTGGGCCTCATCGACCCCCGCACCCTCGGAGGCCCGACGCATGTCTGAACGCCGCTCCCGTCACGTCCCGGCCTCCCTCCTCGCCGGTCTCGTCATGCTCGGCATCCTGGTGGTCATCGCGGTCGTCGCGCCCCTCGTGTGGGGTGCCGCCGCGACCACGGTGACGCCCGACACCCGATCCCTGCCCTCGGCCGCGCACTGGCTCGGCACCGACGACCTCGGCCGTGACGTGCTCGCCCGCACGCTCGTCGCCACCCGCCTGACCCTCCTCATGGCCGCCGCGGCCACGGCCGGATCCGTCGTGCTGGGCGTGCTCATCGGCGGGCTCGTGTGGGTCGGTCCGCGCGGGCTCCGCGAAGCCGTCCTGCGCGTCATCGACTCCACGGTCGCGTTCCCCTCGCTGATCCTCGCGCTCGTGATCGCGGCGATCCTCGGTGCCGGGACGCTGTCCGCGATCGTCGCGATCGCGCTCGCCGGGGTCCCGAGCTTCGCCCGCATCACCTCGAACATGACCGGCGCCGTCGCCACCCGCGACTACGTGGGGACCGCGAGGCTGCTCGGCGTCCCCCGTTTCCGCCTGTTCTCGCGCCACCTGCTGCCCAACATCTCCGGGCCGCTCCTGGTCCTCATCGCGTCGAGCTTCGCACTGACGCTGCTGGACATCTCCAGCCTGTCGTTCGTGGGACTCGGCGTGCAGAGCCCCGACTTCGACTGGGGGCGCCTACTGAACGAGGGCCTCCCCGCGGTGTACTCGCAGCCGCTGCAGGTCGTGGGCCCCTCGGTGATGCTCGTGTTCGCCGGCGTCGCCGCGATGCTCGCCGGCGACGGGCTGGCCGTGTGGCTCGACCCCCGCAGCTCTCGGGGCACCCGTGCGCTCGTCTCCCGTCGGCGCGAGGCGGGTGTCGCGGCCCATCCCGGCGTGCTCGTCGAGGTGCGCGGGCTGACCGTCCGCGCCCCGAGCGGCAAGACGCTCGTCGACGACATCTCGTTCGAGATCGCCGCCGGGGAGATCCTCGGCCTCGTCGGCGAGTCGGGGTCGGGCAAGTCGATGACCGCGATGTCCCTTGCGCGGCTGCAGGCCGACGGGGTGGCGGTGAATGCCGATGTGCTCCGCCTCGACGACCTCGACCTGCTGTCACCGGGGAACCGCTCGCGCCTCGCGCGGGAGATCGGGCTGGTGTACCAGGACCCGGGTTCGACCTTCAACCCGGCCCTGCGCATGGGCGCGCAGCTGACGGAAGTTGCCCGCGTGCATCTGGGGCTGTCGAGACGGGCGTCCCGCACGCGCCTGCGGGACGGCCTCGCCGAGATGCGCATCCGCGAGCCGGAACGGGTGATGGGTCAGCACCCCTTCCACCTCTCGGGCGGCATGCTGCAGCGCGCCGGAATCGCGAGCTCGCTCGTCACCGACCCGCGTTTGCTGATCGCCGACGAGCCGACGACGGCGCTCGACGTCACCGTGCAGGCCGACGTGCTGCGGCAGCTCAAGCGTCTGAACCGCGACCGCGGCACCGCGGTCCTCTTCATCTCGCACGACATCGGCGTGGTGGAGGCCCTGTGCGATCGGGTCCTGGTGATGCGCACCGGCGAGATCGTCGAGCGCCTCACCGCCGACCAGCTCCGTCGACGCGAAGTGCAGCACCCCTATACGCGGGCCCTGCTGGCAGCGACTCCGACCCTGACCACCGTCCCCCGTCCCCTCGAGGAGCGCGACCGTGTCTGACACCCCCCTGCTGCAGATCAGCGACCTGTCGGTCGATCTGGGTCACGGCATCCGGAGCACCCGCGTCCTGAACGAGGTGAGCCTGCGGGTCGACCGCGGCCGCACGGTCGGCATCGTGGGCGAGTCGGGGTCGGGCAAGTCGACGCTGGCCAAGACGATCGTCGGCCTCCACCGCGTCGCGGCCGGCTCGATCGTGTTCGACGGAACCGAGCTCGCGTCGGCGAAGCGCGCGACCGTCGCGGCCGTGCGGCGGCGGGTGCAGTACATCCCGCAGGATCCGTTCTCGTCCCTCGACCCGCGGCGCACGATCGGCCAGACCCTTGCGGAGGCCATCGATCCCGTGGGCGCGCGACTGCGTCGCCACCGGGCTCGGATCGTCGAGGCCCTGGCATCCGTGGCCCTCGGGGAGGATGCCGTGGATCGCTACCCGCACGAGTTCTCGGGCGGCCAGCGCCAGCGCATCGCGATCGCGCGGGCCCTCGTGGTCGATCCCGACGTGATCGTGGCCGACGAGATCACCTCGGCGTTGGACGTGTCGACCCAGGCCGAGATCCTGCGCCTGCTCGAGCGGCTGCAGCGCGAGCGCGACCTCACCATGCTGTTCATCTCGCACAACCTCGCGGTGGTCGAGCACGTGTGCGACGAGGTGCTCGTCCTGCTGCATGGCCGCGTCGTCGAGCACGGCACGATCGAGGACGTGTTCGCCGACCCCCGCGAGGCCTACACGCGGCGCCTGCTCGAGTCGGTTCCCGGCGGCGCGGCGTTCGACGTCACGGCCCCGGTCACCACCGCGGTCGTGCGCACCGTTCGCTGACAGGACCCGCTGGAGAACATGGAGCCGACCTGCGAGATGATCGACGACCTCAACCTCCACGTCGACGGGAAGATCTCCACCTCCGACATCATCGGGAAGGTCGAGCGCGGCGGATACCGTGAATGACGCCGTCGTCGACCCGCACGCCTCCTGTCCAGGCCGCACTGATCGCGCACGGCCGGACGCCCGCTTCGCCTCCTCCGCATCCGCTCGGTCGGGCCGCTCAGAACGGCCCGGCCGAGGTTCAGAACGGTGCTGGTTCACGTTCACGGTCGGTCGCGGGTGGCGGGTCGGTCGGGGGCGGCGGGTCGGTCGGGGGTGACGGGTCGGCGGTGGGGTCGTCGGGGAGGAATCTGACTGCTGGGGAGTAGGGCAGGGGTTCGTCGATATAGACGCGTCCGGTAGGCGAGGTCCACGCGAGGATTCCGGTGGGGAGTTGTCGGACCGTCCAGCGGGTCAACTGTTTCTGGGTGTGGTGTCTTTGACACAGGTGCGCCAGGTTGGTGACGTCGGTGGCGCCGCCGAGGGCCCAGTCGTGGGTGTGGTCGACTTCGCAGCGCACGGCGGGGGCGACGCATCCGGGCCATCGGCAGTGGCGGTCGCGGGCGCGAAGGTGCCGGTCGATCGCGGTGGTGCGCTGGTAGGTGTCGGTGCGGAGGACTGCGCCGGTGACGGGGTGGGTGATGACCCGGTCCCACGGGACCGGGGTGGCTTCGGCCAAGGCGCGGGCGGTGCCGGCGTCGATGGGGCCGTGGCCGACGAGGCCGGCGGGATCGGAGTTCTCGGTGCCCGGGCGGAGCATCGTCAACGCCGGGACCACGACCTGCACCCGCGCCCGGATCGCGCCGAGGGCGCCGGGGCCGTCGTCGGTGCGGGTGGGGTCGGCGTCGGGCGCAGCGGTCAGCAGCAGGTCCGCGAGGATATCGGCGCGCACCTGATCAGGGGTCCGGGTATCGGGCGCGGCCGTCGTCGCGGCCTGTGAGCGGTCACCGCGCTCGTCCCCACCCCCGCGGCTACCCGCGGGTTCCCCCGCGGAGGTATCGCCGCAGCGCCCGTGTTCCCCCGTCGACGCGTCACCACGCGCGGCGTCTCGGCGCAGGTCGACGATCGCGGCGCTCTGTTGCACGAGCCGGTCGTAGATCCCCACCGCGAGCACCGTGGGGAGGGTCGCGATCAGGTCGGACATGCCGTCCTCCCCCGGCACGACGCGGACGCACCGGGCTTCCCGGCCGCGGTGGTGCCGCTCGGTCAGCGTCGTCGATCGCAGCGACTCCGCCAACGCCAGAAGCCGGGTCCTCAAGCGCGCCGGGCTCAGCCCGTCGGCGGTGGCGACGGCGAGCACGTCGAACTCGCCACGCCGCTCCGGGGGCAGGGGTGTCCCGGCATCCACGATCACCCGCACATGCGTCCGCGTGAGGGCCCCCGCCTCCCACGCGTCCAGGGTGACGGGGAAGTCGTCGGCAAGGGTCATCGCCCGCCCGATCTGCGCCTGCACACTCCGATCCGACACGCACTCCGCGGCCGCGATCTCGGACGCGACTTCCCGCAACGCCAACTCCGCCGCTCTCCCCGACGCCCGCACCCCCGCGGACGCGTTCAGGGCGAGGCGGCCTGCGCGGGCCAACGCCCGCGTGCGTCGGGCTTCGGCGGAGGCGAGTTCGGCATCCGTTCCGCGCACCTCGACCAACACCGCCGAGAGGGCCGAAGCCCCCTTATCGGGCGGTGTCGGAACCGGATCGAAAGACATGTGTGCATGCTAGCGACGGCCTCCGACATCGAACCCGTCCCACCCGCCCGAATGGGGACAAATCAGCCCCAAGGCGCGCTGGGGAGGAGGGGCACCGCGCATCCGAACCCGAACGAATGACCCACTCGTCAGGGTATTTCCCCAGATGAACGCACTGCGGGTGAAGTTTCGCAGAGACGCGCCCACGCCCGACCTCAGCCCGCACGGAACCTCGCTCAGGACGCCGCGAGCGAGCGCGACCACGCGACCTCGCGCCCCAACTGCCCGGTTCGCCGGAACAGCCGCACCTGATGCGTATCCGCCAGCGCGGCGAGCTCGTCGCGATCGGAGTGCTCGAACCCGAGGCTCTGCCAGAACGGCCCGGAGCGCGGCGGCGAGGATCACCCTCGTACCGATCAGGGCAGGCGGGTGAGATGGCAACCTCTTCGCGCCGAGCACCGATCGATGCGCCGGCCGCCGAGCCGCCACTGCCGTCGTCGCAGTTTCGCAGCCGAGGAATTGCGAAGAAGAGCGAGGCGCACCCGAGCGCGGGAGACACTCTCCGGCAGCCGGGTTCACATCGGTGCGCCATTACAACGCCGCGGCCGCGCGGCTTCTCGCGTTCAGGCGAAGCGCTCGAACGGGATGACCGAGGAGTCCGCCCGGGCGCGGCCGGACGCCGACCTCCTCCCCGCGCTGAATGACGGACGCCGGCCGACCCCGCCCCGCGCCGAATCCGGACGGCGGCCGACCTCCACCCCGCGCCGAATGCCGGACGCCGGCCGACCCCGCCCCGCGCGGGGCCGGCCGACGTGGGAGGCAGGCCCGAAAGAGATCGCGCTAGGAGACGGTCTCCACTGCCTCCGTGACGGGCACCAGGTCGGCCGTGTGGTACGCGAAGACCAGACGCGCCGGCACCGAACCCGCGAGCACCTCCTCCACCGAGCGGTTCACGTCCGCGAGGTCGCGGGTCTGCGTGATGACCCGCGTGCGACCGAGGGCGTGGAGCGCGAACACCTCGACGAGGTCCTGGCGCGTGCCGACGATCGAGCCGATGACGCTGATGCCCTTGAGCACCGTGTCGAACACCGGGATCGTCAGCTCCCCGCCCGCGGGCAGCGACACCAGCACGAGTCGGCCGCCGCGGTTCAGGGAGTCGAAAGCCTGTCGGAACACCGAGGGTGCGACCGCGAGGACGATCGCCGCGTCGGCTCCGCCCTGCTGCCGGATCGCTTCGACCACGTCGGTGGTACGGGCGTTGACGACGACGTCGGCGCCGAGCTCGGTCGCGAGCTGGAGCTTCTCGTCCGTCACGTCGACCGCGATGACCTTGGCGCCGACGAGCCGCGCGTACTGCACGGCCAGGTGCCCGAGGCCGCCGATACCGAACACGGCGACGGTCTCCCCCGGCGTGACGCGGGCGTTCTTCACCGCCGCGTAGGTGGTCACGCCGGCGCACGTGAGCGGGGCGGCGTCCAGCGGGGTGACCCCGTCGGGCACCGGAACCGCGAACCGGGCGTCGGCGAGCATGTACTCGGCGTAGGCGCCGTCGACGCCGTAGCCGTTGTTGTACTGCTGCTCGCAGAGGTTCTCACGCCCGTCGACGCAGTAGCGACACTCGCCGCACGCGTGACCGAGCCACGGCATCGCGACGCGCTGCCCGACGGTGCGGGTGGTGACCCCGGCGCCGATCTCTTCGATGATGCCGACGCCCTCGTGTCCGGGGACCAGCGGGAGGGGCGGCTTCACGGGCCAGTCACCGTTCATCGCGTGGATGTCGGTGTGGCAGAGGCCGCAGGTCTCCAGGCGGACCAGGACCTGCCCTGGTCCGGGTTGGGGAATCGCCCGTTCCTCCACCGTGGCGGGCGAACCGAACTGTTCGACGACTGCTGCGCGCATGATCTCTCCTTGGATCGTTTGCCTGCCTCGAGTCTTCGCCCGTGCCCCTCGTCGCGGTGGGCCGAAGGTCCCGCGGGCTTCCCCCGGCGAGCGAGAGGATCGGAAACGAGCCGGTCCGCATCACGAGCGGCCCGAACGGCACGAGCGGAGGAACGATCATGAACGGAACGATCGCGGTCGGAGTGACCGACGCCTCGGCGGCGCAGAACGCCCTGCAGTGGGCGATCGAGCGCGCGGTCGCGCGGCGGGAGCGGCTCCGGCTGGTGTCGGTGGTGGGCACCGCGTGGGGCATCGGCGCGGAGGACACCCTCATCGCCCACGCCACCCGCCGGGCCGAGGCCATCCTGGAGTACGCGGCCGAGAAGGCCCGGGCGGCCGGAGTGGATGCCGAGACGGTGATCGAGCGCGGAGACCCGGTGGCGCGGCTGGTCGACGTCTCGCAGCAGGTCGATCTGCTGGTCATCGGCAGCGACTTCGCGAGGGACCGCTCGGCGCTCCGCGGCGTCCGCGGAGTGCGGATCACCGCCGCGGCCGGCTGCCCGGTCGTCGTCGTGCCCGAGGTCGTGTCCCGCGAGCGCGCGGGTGTGGTCGTGGGTGTCGACGGGTCGGAGGCGTCGGAGAGGGCGATCGCGTTCGCCGCGGCCGAGGCCGACCGCACGGGAGAGGGTCTGACCGCGGTGATGACGTGGTCCCCTGTCCCGGTGCCCTTCGAACTGGACGAGTACCCCCAGGACTACATCGACCGCATGCAGGACATCACCACGGAGGATCTGGCCATCTCCCTCGCGGGGCTCCGCCAGGACTACCCCGACCTCGCGGTGACGACGATCGTCGAGTCCGGGTACCCCGCGCAGGTGCTCACCCGCACGGCCCACTCGGCGCGGCTCCTCGTCGTGGGGAGCCACGGCCGCGGCGCGGTCGCGCGGTTCCTGCTCGGCTCGACCAGCCACGCGGTGCTGTCGCACCTGCCGACGGTCACCGTCGTCGTCCGGTGAGGCGGCGCCGGCCGGCCGAGCGAGGGAGCGGGTCCGGATGGAGGCAGAGCGGTCACCCGCGGAGTGCTGCCGCCGAAAAGTTCTCGCTCGATTGTCGATCCGGCGGCAGGCTGTTCGTCGTCAGTGATGACGGAGCCGGACAGGCCGGCCCGCGACCGAGTGCAGGAGGCATCCCATGGCCAAGTACGCGATCCTCATCTATGAAGACCCCAATTTCTACACGACCATGTCGCCGGAAGCGTGGGGCGCGGTGATCGACGCCCACGACACGTTCACGCGGCAGGTCACTGAACTCGGCGGTTCGATCGAGGGCGGCGCGGCGCTCGCGTCCCCCACGACGGCCACGAAGATCACGACGGACGGTGCGCTGACGGACGGCCCGTTCGTCGAGACCAAGGAGGCCTTCGGCGGCTTCTACGTGGTCGAGGCGCGCGACCTCGACCACGCCATCGAGATCGGCAAGCTGTGCCCGGCCCCCGGTGGGGGCGTCGAGGTGCGTCCCGTGGTGGACCCGACGACGAATCCGTTCTGATCGCCGGCGGCGACGAACCGACCGCGTCCGCCGCGCAGGCGGACGCGGTCGTTGCCGCGCTGGCGGAGGCGCACCGCTCCGAGTGGGCCTTCGTCCTGTCTGCCACGGTGCGCGTCACGGGCGACCTGGACCTCGCGCAGGAGTGCGCCCAGGAGGCCTACGTGCGCGCGCTGCAAGCCTGGACGCGAGACGGCATTCCGGCGCGACCAGGCGCCTGGCTCACGACGGCGGCGCGGAATCAGGCGCTCGACCGATTGCGCCGCGAGGTCTCCCTCCGGCGAAAACTCCCGCTCCTCGTGGAGCCGGTCGGTACCGGCCCGCACGATCCCGCCGACGAGCACGAGCCGGATGCGGCGGTGCCGGACGACCGACTCCGACTGGTCTTCACCTGCTGCCACCCGGCCCTGGCGCCCGAGGCCCGCGTCGCCCTCACCCTTCGCTTGGTCTGCGGTGTTCCCACCTCCGATGTCGCCCGGGCGTTTCTGGTGTCCGAGTCGACGATGGCCGCACGGATCACTCGAGCCAAGAAGAAGATCACTGCAGCACAGATCCCCTACCGGGTGCCGGAGCGCGCAGACCTCTCCGAGCGGCTGGACAGCGTCCTCACCGCCGTGCACCTGCTCTTCAGCACCGGGCACACGGCCGGGGAAGGGGATGCGCTCGTCCGCGAGGACCTCTGCGACCGGGCCCTGCACCTGGCCCGCACGCTGGCAGCGCTGCTCCCCGAGCAGGCCGAAGCGCGCGGCCTCCTCGGCCTCCTGCTCCTCACCGACGCGCGCCGAGCCACCCGGACCGACGAGCGGGGCCGGCTCCTTCTCCTTGCCGATCAGGACCGGACCCGCTGGGATCAGCGCGCGATCCTGGAGGGACTCACCGTGACGGCCGGAGCGCTGGCGTCGGGCCCACCGGGGCGGTTCACCCTGCAGGCGGCGATCGCCGGTGTGCACGCGGTGGCCCCCTCCCCCGAGCTGACCGACTGGCCGCGCATCGTGCACCTCTACGACCTCCTGCTGGCGGTCTGGAACACCCCGGTCGTCGCCCTCAACCGAGCCGCCGCCGTGGCGTTCGCCGATGGTCCCGCCGCCGCCCTGCCGCTCCTCGACGAGTTGGCGTCCGACCCTCGGATCGCCGACTATCCCTACCTCCACGCCACCCGGGCCCATCTGCTGCAGCGTCTCGGTGACGCCGCTGCAGCGGCGCGGTCCTACCGGCGCGCCCGCGAGCTCACGGCGAACGCCGCGGAGCAGGCGTTTCTGGACGATCGCTTGGCCGAGGTCGGTGACCCCGACACCCCCATCGGGTAGGCCGGAGGTGCAAGCCGCACCAGGGAGGAAGACGACCCGTGCCGGTCGGGCCGACGACCGCAGAATCTCAGACGCCCGCCCGGGGCGTGATGCCGGGGATCGGGTGCGGGGGTCGCGCCGCCGGCGGAAGCGTCTCGGCGGGCGGGCGGAAGATCAGCGACCGGAGCGCCTCGACCTCACCCCGCTCCCGGAACCGGCGCCCCGTGACGCTCCGCGGCACGATGCGGATGACATGCGGCTTCGGCGTCGGGCTCATCGACCGCAGTCCGGTCGCGCGGGTGCGGCGGAGCTCGGCATCCAGGTCGACGTGCGCCGCCTGTCCGCGCACGACCACGCTCCATCGATCACCGGCCTCCTCACCGTCGATCTCGAACGCGACGGTCGGGTGCGCCGTGAGGAGACGCAGCTTCGCGTCGTGCGCGCTGCGGATGTAGAGGATGCCGTCCGCGACGGCGAAGTTCACCGGGTAGATGACGGGTTCGCCCGCCGCGTCCACGAGCGCGAGCCGACCGAGCCGCTGCGTCTCGATGAGGCGCCAGCACTCGGCCGTGCCCACTTCGGTGACGGGCGCGGTCTTCTTCGATGCGTGGTCCATGGGAACCTCCCACCCCAGTCCACCGCGCCCCGCCCTCGGGCGGCGGGTCGAAGGTCCCCCGCCGTGGCGGGATTCGCGCGCACGGTCGTAGATTGGAGAAACGGGGAGAGGGGGCGTCCGATGACGACGGAAGGTCGAGGACCGATCGCCGGCACCGCGCCCTCGGGGTCGGACAGCGCGTCGTCGTCGCAGGATCGCCTGCGCGGTCTCCTCCACGCCGTCGAGACCGTCGTCGGCGAGATCGAGCTGCCCGTCGTCCTGCGTCGCGTCGTCGAGGCGGCCGTCGAGTTGGTGGATGCCGAGTTCGGAGCGCTCGGCGTGCTCGCCGCCGATCGGGCGTCGCTCGACCAGTTCATCCACGTCGGGATCACCCCGGAGAATGCCACCGAGATCGGACGCCTGCCCCGGGGTCGTGGCATCCTGGGCGCGCTCATCTCCGACCCGCGGGTGATCCGGCTGTCACACCTGCAGGCCGACCCGCGGGCCGCCGGCTTCCCGGCGCACCACCCGCGCATGGACTCCTTTCTCGGCGCTCCCATCTCGGTGCGCGGCCAGGTGTTCGGCAACCTCTACCTGACGAACGCACGCCGCGGCTCCTTCTCCGCCGAAGACGAGGAACTCGTCCGGGGTCTGGCATCCACCGCCGGCTTCGCGATCCAGAACGCCCGGCTCTTCGACGAGGCACGGACCCGCGCGGCGTGGACGGCGGCGACGGCCGAGCTGTCCGCGGCGATCCTCTCGACGCCTCCCGACGAGGTGTTCGACCTGATTGCCGGGCGCGTGCTCGACCTCTCCGCCAGCTGCCGGGTCACGGTCCTCGTCCCCACCGACGTCCCGGACGTGCTCCGGGTGGCAGCCGCTCGCGGCACCGGCGAGCTGGACATCCTCGGGATGACGGTCATCGCCGGCAGCGGCCTCGCGGGCGCGGCACTCGACCGGGGCGGCATCCGCGTGCCCAGCGCCGCCCGCCCGACCGGTCCAGCCGACCCCGCCGTGCTGACCGCGGACGACGAGACCGGACCCGCGGTCGCCGCCCCGCTGCGGACGCGCCGGCGGACGTGGGGCGTCGTGACCGTCGCGCGGGCCCCCGGCGAGCGCGAGTTCACCGAGGTGGAGCGGGAGGTGCTCGGCGTCCTCGCGTCGCAGGCGGCCATCGCGTTGGAGCTGACCCACGCGCGCCGCGAGCAGCAGAAGGCGATGCTCACCGAGGAGCGGGCGCGCATCGCGCGGGACCTGCACGATCACGTCATCCAGCAGATCTTCGGGGCGGGGCTCACGCTGCAGTCGATGGCCGCGACGCTCGCCGAGACGCACGACCGAACCCGGGTCGACGAGGTGATCGGGCAGCTGGACGACGCGATCACCCAGATCCGCACGGTGATCTTCGCCCTGTCGGCGCGGGACGGGACTTCGCTCCGCCACCGGCTCATCGACGTCGTGGCGGAGGTCTCGGGCGCCCTGCCGCGGCCGCCGGCGCTGCGCTTCTCCGGCCCGGTCGACACGGCCCTCACCGGTTCCCTGGCCGACGACATCGTCGGGGTGGCCCGCGAACTGCTGACCAACAGCGTGCGACACGCCGATGCGGACAGTATCTCGCTCGACGTGGGCGTGGACGGCAGCCGCGTGACGGTCGTGGTCGCCGACGACGGAGCCGGCATCCGCGACACCCGGCGGAGCGGCCTCGCCAACCTCGCCGCGCGGGCCGAGGGCCGCGGCGGTTCGCTCACCGTCGACACCGGCGCGAGCGGCACACGCGCCGAGTGGCGCGTCCCCCTCGGCGACTCCCGGAAGGACCCCCGATGATCCGTGTGTTCCTCGTCGACGACCACGAGATCGTACGACGCGGCCTGTCCGACCTCATCGACGGCGCCGACGGTTTCGAGGTCGTCGGCGAAGCCGGCACCGTCCGTCAGGCGCTCGCGCGGATCGAGGCCGCTCGACCCGACGTGGCCGTGCTCGACGTGCGCCTCCCCGACGGCAGCGGCATCGACCTGTGCCGCCGTATCCGCTCGTCGATGCCGCACGTGGCGTGCCTGATCCTCACCGCGTACGACGACGACGCCGCGACCTACGCCGCGGTGCTCGCGGGCGCATCCGGGTACCTCCTCAAGAACATCGGCGCGATGCGCCTGCTCGAGGACATCCGCGCCGTCAGTACCGGGCGCTCGCTGCTGAACACCGCCGCGGCGGCGAAGGCCGCGTCGAGCCTGCGCGACGGCGCCGGCGACGACGACCCGCGCTGGGGATCGCTCGGCCTGCGCGAGCGGCAGGTGCTCACGCTCATCGCCGACGGGCTGACGAACCGGCAGATCGGCGAGCGCCTCGGCCTCGCCGAGAAGACCGTGAAGAACTACGTGTCGTCGGTGCTCATGAAGCTCGGCGTGGACTCCCGCACGCAGGCCGCGGTCTTCCGGCTGGGGCACCCCGACCTCTGACGCCGCGGGACTTTCGGCCCGCCGCGCGCGCCCGCTCGCCGCCTACTCTCGGGGCGTTCGAAAGGAGAGCGCCATGGAGCGGGTCGTTCTGGGATTCGACGGCAGTCCCGCGTCGGAGGCAGCGCTGGAATGGACGGCCGAGAGGGCTCGCACCGAGAGCTTCGAGCTCGACATCGTCCTGGTCACGAACATGTTCCTGTCCGATCGGGTCGCCGCGGACCGGATCCTGGATGCCGCCTCCCGCCACTGGCGCGACCTCGTTCCGGGCCTGCCTGCCAACGTCGTGCGGCTGGACGGGCTCATGCCCACGACCCTCACGGAGGCTGCACGCGGTGCCGCGCTCCTCGTCCTCGGCATCGAGACGGGGTTCCGGATGCGGTCGGCGCTGAGCGGATGGCTGCCTCTCCGCGCCGCCGCGCGCAGCGGTGCACCGACCGTGCTCGTCCCCGCGGGGTGGATGGCATCCGATGATCCGGTGACGGTCGGCCTCGACGAGGACGCGTCGTCCGCGTCCGCGCTCCTCTTCGCCGCCCGCGCCGCCGCGGCCGCCGACGTTCCGCTCCGCATCCTGCACTCGTGGCTCATGGGCAGTTCGGTGCTGCGCGGTCACGCGTCCGCTCTGCCGAGCACCCAGCGCGTCGCCGCGGAGCACGAGCGGATTCTGGATGCCGCCGTCGCCGAGGTCCGCCGCGAGTACCCCGGTCTCGGCGTCGTGACCGAACTCGTGCGCGACAACCCCACCTCCGCACTCTCGCGCGCGGCCGACCGCAGCAGCATGGTCGTCATCGGCACGCACGGGCGGGGAGTCGTCGTGGGCGGCTTCATCGGATCGATCGGGCTGGACCTGGTCGGCTCGCTGAACCGCACGATCTGCGTCGTGCCCCCGGCCCGCGTGCTGGTCTGATCCGGCGCGGGCGGGCGTGGATCCGGCGCGGGTGAGCGCAGATCCTGCGCGAGGGTATCGAGCCGGGGGCCGTCACAGTCGAGGATCGATGGGGTCGGATTCCAGCGCGAGCACGCCGAAGACCGCCTCGTGCACACGCCAGAGCGGCTCGCCGGACGTCACCCGTCGAAGAGCCTCGAGGCCGAGGGCGTACTCCCGCAGCGCGAGGGAGCGCTTGAAGCCGACATCGCGATCGCGCAGGCGGGCGAGATTCTCGGGCACCGTGTAGTCGGGGCCGTAGACGATGCGGAGATACTCGCGCCCCCGCACCTTGATTCCCGGATGCACCAGGCCCTTCTTCGTCCGGGTGAAGTTCGCATAGGGCTTGACGACCATCCCCTCACCCCCGGCATCCGTCATCTCTTCCCACCACTCGACCGCGGCCACGACCGAGGAGGCGGACCCGAGGTCGACGCGGAGCCGACGGGTCGGGATCACCAGGTCGGGGTCCGCCGCGGCGATCCGGTCGGCGAGTTCGAGATGCCAGCCGTGGTCGCGCGTCTCGAAGGTCGCGTCGCCCGCGGCCAGCACCTGGAATGGTGCGAAGCGCGCGGGGCCCGCGGTGTCGACGTACCTCCGGTACGCGTCGCGGAAGCGGGTGACGTCGTCGGCGCGGACACGCGTGCGCGCGGCGAGCGCGGCAACATCGACCCCGGATGCCAGGGCGACCTCCAGCACTCGCGAAGCCGCCTCGGTCGCCGCGGTGCCCGCCGCCGCCACCGAGGCGAACAGGTCGCGGATGAGGTCGCCCGCCTTGGCCGACCACGGCACGATCTCGCCGTCGAGGAGGACCCAGTCGGCATCCAGTTCGGCCCAAACCCCCGCGCGTTCCAGCGCGTCGTCGAGACGGGCGAGTGTCGCCGACTCGATCTCGGGGGTGAAGAACGCGCGGCCCGTGCGGGTGTGGATGGCGCCGCGCCACGACTCGGGCGCGTCGAACCGCGCCGGATTGCGGGAGACGAGCACGACCGCGCGCGATCCCATGTGCTTCTCCTCGCAGATCACGTCGGTCACGCCGTGGTCGCGGAAGGCGGAGAAAGCCTCGTCGGGATGCTCGAGGAACCCCTCGCGCGACGAGGTCGTCGGCGGCGACATCGTGGGCGGCAGATAGGTGAGCCACCGGGGGTCGATCGCCCACCGGCTCATCGTCTCGAGCCCGCCCGCGGTCTGCTGCTCCTTGATCCCGATGCGCCCCATCGCGGCCGTCTCGACGAGCATCTTCCCCTGCACGTCGGAGAGCTGGAGGATGCCGCCGGCGCGCTGCGGCTCCTCCGCGACGAGCGGACGCACGGGCTCGTACCAGACCCGTTCGGCGGGGACCGAGACCACCTCGCGCTCGGGGTACCGCATGGCGCTGAGCGCGCCCCCGAACACGCATCCGGTGTCCAGGCACGCGGTGTTGTTGACCCACTCGACGGCCGGGACGGGAGTGTGGCCGTACAGGACGACCGCGCGTCCGCGGTAGTCCTGCGCCCACGGATACCGGACGGGCAGCCCGAACTCGTCGGTCTCCCCCGTGGTCTCGCCGTAGAGGGCGAAAGCGCGCACGCGCCCGGACGCGCGGCCGTGGTACGCCTCCTTCAGCCCGGCGTGCGCGACCACGAGACGCCCCTCATCGAGGACGAGGTGCGACACCAGGTCGTAGCAGAACGCGGCCACCCGCTCACGGAATTCCGGCGACTCGCCCGAGAGCTGGGCCAGCGTCTCGGCGAGGCCGTGCGTGGGCGTCACCCGCGCGCCGCGCAGGGCGCGGACCAGCTTCGCTTCGTGATTGCCCGGCACCGCGAGTGCCGACCCGGATGCCACCATCCCCATCGCCAGGCGGAGGACACCGACCACGTCCGGCCCGCGGTCGACCAGATCGCCCAGGAAGATCACGCGGCGTCCGGCGGGGTGGGTCGCGTCGATCGGGCGCCCCTGCTCGTCGCGGACGATCTCGTACCCGAGCCGTCCGAGGAGCGTCTGCAGCTCGCTGAGGCATCCGTGCACATCGCCGATCGCGTCGAACGGACCCCGCTCGTCGGACCGATCGTTGAGCAGGCGGGTGCGCGCGATCTCGACGGCCGCGATCTCCTCGGGTGTGCGCAGCACGTGGACCTTGCGGAAGCCCTCCTTGCCGAGGTGACGCAGCCCGCGACGCAGCTGGTCGGCCTGGCGCTTCACCACCGCGGGCGGGATGACACGGTCGGTGCGTTCCGCGTTGCGCGCGAGACTCGTCGCCTCGGGGACGTCGAGGACAATCGCGACCGGCAGGACGTCGTGCGCCTTGGCGAGCTCGATCAGTCGGCGACGGGCGTCGGGCTGGACGCTGGTCGCGTCGATCACGGTCAGCAGGCCCGCGTCCAAGCGCTTCGCCGCGACGTACTGGAGGGCGTCGAAGGCGGCCTCGGTCGCGGACTGGTCGGCGACGTCGCCCGAAACGAGCCCGCGGAAGACGTCGCTGGAGAGCGTCTCGTACGGGCCGAAGTGGGTCCGCGCAAAGGTCGACTTGCCCGAACCGGAGGTCCCGACGAGCACGACGAGCGACAGCGCGGGGATGTCGAGGACGCTCATGCGGTCACCTCCCGACGGAAGAGCGCGAGCTGGGTCGGCGCACCGCGGTCGGCATCCTCGGGGCCGACGGGCCGGAACTCGACCGCGTAGCCGGTGCGCGCCGCGACCGCCTCCGCCCACGCGCGGAACTGCGCTCGCGTCCACTCGAACCGGTGGTCGTCGTGGCGGAAGGCGCCCGGTGCGAGAGCGGGGAACAGGGCGTTGTACTCGGCGTTGGGCGTGGTCACGACGACGGCTCGGGGCCGAGCGCCCGCGAAGACGGCATCCTCCACCGCCGGCAACCGGGACGGGTCGACGTGTTCGATGACCTCCATGAGCACCATCGCGTCGAACTCGCGCAGGCGATCGTCCCGGTAGACGACCGATCCGTGGAGCAGCTCGATACGCTGGCGCTCGGCATCCGATGCTTGATCGAGGCGCAGCGCCCGCGCCGCCTGTTCGAGGGAACGCCCGGACACGTCCACACCGACGATGCGCGAGATCGATCGGTCCTCGGCGAGACGCACGAGCAGCGCGCCCGGACCGCATCCCATGTCGACGACGCTGCGCGCTCCCACGTCGGCCAGCGCGGCGAGGACGGCGTCCGCGCGGCTCTCCCGCAACGGCGTCGCGCGCACCTCGGGCGTCGGCTCCAGGGCCTGAGACACCAGCGACCGGTTATGCCGGAGGTAGCGGCGCGTGATGAGGTCGCGCTCGGGGTGCGCGGCGAGCCACCCCTCACCGGCGCGCTCGAGCTTGGCGACCTCGTCGTCTCCGACCCAGTAGTGCTTCGCGTCGTCGAGCACGGGCAGCAGCACGTACAGCTGGCGGAGCGCGTGGGCCAGCCGCACACGGCCGGTCAGCGTCACCGACCGGAATCGGGAATCGCCCCATTCGGGGAAAGCCGGGTCGAGCGGGATCGGCGTCTCGACGACCTCCCACCCGCACGGCGCGAAGAGCGTGCGCACCAGGTCGTCCTCGCCCCGGAGGGAGACCACCGGGATGTCGATGCGCAGAGGCAGCTCTGCCGCCGCGAGGTCGGGATACGAGTCGCTCCGCCCCGTCATCGCGGTGCGGAACACCGCCCCGATCGCGACCGCGAGCATGCTCGACGCGACGTACGGCCGGTCGTTCAGGTAGTGATCGAGCGCCCCGGCATCGCCCCGGAACCTCTTGTTGCGGGCGAGGCCGATCGGATCCACCTCGAGCACGAGCGCGAAGGTGCACCGGTCGGCGGTCGCTTCGGGCGCGAACACGTGGACATCGCCGACCGGCGCGGTGAAGGTCTGGGCGCGCGCGGGATGCTTGTGCAGGAGGTAGCCGAGCACGGTGGCGTCGATTCCGGAACCGCTCTCGGGCTCGAACGTCACGGTCACCAGCATCGGGGCGTCCTCATTCGGGGCATCCGCCCACTGTAGGGCGGCGGCGGAGCCGGACCCAGCAGCACCTCCGCCCGGTTGCCGGGTGACCCGGGACGGCGGAGGGGAGGACGTTCGGCGACGGGAGGACGGCACCGGGTCGTGGCATCCTCCCCTCCCCGGATCTCCTCCCGCCTCAGCGCCCGCGCGGCGGGAAGCTCGACGCCGGCACGACGACCACCGGGCAGCCCGTGCGCCAGAGCAGATCCTGCGCGACCGACCCGAGGTAGCCACCCGCGAGCACGCCGTCCCGGTGGGTCCCGATGACCGTCATGCTCGCGGTCTCGGAGTGCCGCGCGAGGGCCTCGGCGGCGGAGGCGCGCGTCAGCTCCGCCTCGACGTGCAGGGTCGGGAACCGGCGCTCGAGCGTCTGCACCGCGGCATCCAGGAGTTCCCGATGCTCCTGCAGGACGTGATCGGGCCGGACCAGGAGCGCCACGGCTCCGTCGGCCACGGGCTCGGGCAGGTGCCACGCGTGGACGACGCGGAGCCGCCCGTCGGTGCTGAGCGCTTCCGTTGCCGCGAAGGTGAGCGCCTCGGTCGACGAGAGGTCGTCCTCCCATCCGACCGTGACGCGATGACCCGGCCGCGGCGCCCATCCGGCCGGAACGATGCACAGCGGCGCGCGCGTCCGCCCGATCACGCGGACCGGAAGCCAGCCGCCCAGGGCCGCACGCACCGGGTGCGCCGGGTCGACGCCGATCACGAGCAGGTCCGCGTCGGCGGACTCCTCCCCGAGCGTCTGCGCGACGGGCCCGTCCACGGGGTGCACGCGCACGACCTGTCCCGGCGTCGCGTCACGGAGGATCTGCTCCGCAACCACGAGCGGGTCGTCCGGACCGGACCCCGCATGCCGAGAGACATGGATGACGTCGACCTCGACGGGGTGTCGTCCGCAGCGCTCCGCGACCCACGCGAGCGCGGACCGCGAGGCCGCACTGCCATCGACACCGATCACGATTCTCTCCACGGGGCACCTCCTCGAACCGTTCCGATACTCCGCACGCTAGGCGCGAAGGGCGGGAACGGCAGGGGCGAAGGTCCCGCGGGAAGCGAAGAGGCCCCGCGCACACCGCGGGGCCTCCTCCGATGCCCGGAGCGTCAGGCGTTCACCACACGCGCCTCGGCCCACTTGACCTCGGCATCCGCGCCCTCGCCACCGGTCGCCTCGGCGGCCGACCGCTGCGCGAGTTCCGCGGCGGCGAAGTACGACGGGATGACGGCGGAGTGCAGCGCGCCCCACTCGGCGTAGTCGGCGCGCGCCCAGGTCTGCTGCAGCTCGCTGATGACGGCTTCCGTGTCCACCACGACGACACCGGCCTGGGTGAGGCGCGCGATCGAGATGCGCTGCGACGCGTCCGAGTACGCGCCCGATGCGTCGATGATCGCGTACACCGTGTAGCCGTCGGCCAGGGCGGCGAGGGCGGGCTCGACGACGCAGATGCTCGTCATGATGCCCGCGATCAGGAGCGTCTTGCGCCCCGTGGCCTCGACCGCGGCGCGGAAGCCTTCGACGTCCCACGCGTTGATCTGCCCCTGGCGCGACACGTAGGTGGTGTGCGGGGCGTTGTCGAACACCTCGGGGATCAGCGGGCCGTTCGTGCCGGCGGGCACCGACGCGGTCGCGATGACCGGCACGCCGGCGAGGGTGGCGGCCTTGGTCACCGAGGCGACGTTCATACGCAGCTCGGCGATCGAGATGTCGCGCACGACCTGCAGCAGTCCGCTCTGGTGGTCGACCATCAGCAGGACGGCGTCTTCGGGAGCGATGAGACCGGCGGTGGAGTTCATGGGATGCCTTTCGGGGCGAGGAATGAGTGCGGCGGATGCGCCGTTATCCATGCAATCGCATACATCGGCCGCACATGCCTCGTTCGTGTCGACCGTCCGAGATTTGCGTCATCTGCGAAAACGATCGGAGGAGCCGCGTGGAGCTCAAGCAACTCGAGTACTTCGTCTCCGCGGCGGAGGAGCTGAGTTTCACCCGCGCCGCGCGCCGCTGCCACGTCGTGCAGTCCGCCATCAGCGCGCAGATCAAAGGCCTCGAGGCCGAACTCGGAACGCCCCTGTTCGACCGGACCACGCACCGGGTGTCCCTCACGGCGGAAGGGACCGTGCTGCTCGAGCGAGCCCGTGGCATCCTGAGGCTCGTCGACGACACCCGCGACCTCGTCTCGCCGACCAGCGCGGAACTCAGCGGGAGCCTGTCGATCGGGGTGACCCAGGGCGCATGGAAGGGCATGGCGCCCGCACTCGCGTCCTTCCGCGCCGCCCACCCCCCGGTTCGTATCGGACTCCGCCAGGCGCCGACCGTGCGGCTCTTCGAGTCCGTGAACGACGGTTCGCTCGACATCGCGGTGGCGCCGCTGCGTCGACCATCCGAGCCCGGGCTCTTCGTGAAAACGCTGTACACCGAGAACCTCAGCGTCGGGGTGGGAGCCTCGCACGAACTCGCGCACCGGGAATCGCTCGCACTGCGCGACCTCGACCAGCGCGACGCGGTCGGATTCTGCCCGTTCTGGGCCCTGCGCACGATCACCGACCGCGCCTTCGACGAGGCGAAGGCGTTCCCACGCGTGGCCTACGAGGTCAACGACCTGAACGCCGCCGCCGAGATCGTGGCGAGCGGCCTCGCCTACGTGCTGCTCCCCGACCACCTGCTCGCGCAGTTCGGCGACCTGATCAGGATCCCGCTCGAGGACGACGTGCACTGGGACGTCGGGGTCATCGCCTCCGCCCGCCGCTGCACCCCCGCCGCGGCGGCGCTGATGGACCTGCTGACGTAGCGGACGGCCGAGCTGGACGGGCGATCCGGCTACTTCGTCGCGTTCGGGTGCGCCGTCGAGACGTCCTCGAGGTACACCCGGTCACCCTCGACGTAGAACCAGATCCGGGCAGATCCGCCCAGAGTGGGCTTGTGCTGCCATCGCTCGTGCGTCTTGCCGGCACGGGTGACCGTGCGGAGCTCGCCCTTCAACGGGTAGTTCGTGGGAGTCACGAGATGAGGCGTGCGAGTGAGGAAATCCCACGCATCGGCAAGGGCGTTCCTCTGCGTTGCCCTGAGGTCTTGCCAGCCCTTCTCGGCCTGCCTGCTGGCACACACGATCGTGAACTCGCTCTTCTTGATAGGCCGGGAGACAGGCTCCTCCTTCGCCACGCCTACGGGCGCTCCACGCTCACGTTCGCCTCGATCCAGTCGATCGGCGCGGCACCGAGACCCGCGGCGATCGCTTCGGCGGTTTCCCGCCAGCTCGTCATCGTCGCGACGGCGAGGTGCGGCTGCTGAGTGGCGAAGGAGGCTCGAGCTGCATCGACGAGCTCGTGAGCGCATTCCTTCCGATCCGCCTCCGAGAGAGCGAACATCCACGGGAACCGGTCGGCCATGCGCTCGGCGAGAGTCCCGCGGTCGTCCGTGGTCACCGCGATCAGCGCGGCCGCGAACTCCAGCAGGCTGCGCTTGGCCTCCGCCTCACGCTCGGTCATCAGCACCAGCGACTCGGCGCCTCGGCGAGTCACGACGACCGGATGATCCTCGGCAGCCTCGAACACCTCCGAGGAGTTGCGGCTCAGCTCGGAAGACTGGAACTCCGTGCGCATGATCGTGGCAGCCATGCCTTCATTGTATTCAGAATTAGTTCAGAACTGAACCGGCTTGCAGTTCCACGGCGCGGACCTGCGATCCTGAACGGACACCGACCCGCGAAGAGAGGTCTGCCCGTGGCATCCGCGTCCACCGCGCTCGAACGCATCGTGGCGGCGATCGACGAAGAGTCGCTCGCCGCCTACGGCATCCATGTCCTCCTCGGGGACGACGTGGCCGAACACCGGTGGCGCAGCGACGACCGCGTCAACATCTACTCGGTGTCCAAGGGGGTCAGCGCCCTGGCCGCGGGGATCGCGGCGGACGAGGGCATCCTGTCGCTCGACACGCGCGTCGGAGAAATGCTGCCCGACATGCAGCTCGGCGCGGGTGTCGAGGCGGTGACGCTGCGGCACTTCCTCACGATGACGAGCGGCATCGACTTCACGTGGTTCGGACGCGAGCCGGCGCCGTGGCCCGACCTCGCGCAGGAGATGCTCCGCCGCCCGACCCGCGGCCCCGGCACGGTCTTCCAGTACTCGGATGCCAGTACCTATGTGGCCATGCGGATGCTCGGCGCGGCCGTCGGCGACGTGCGCGACTGGCTCCTCCCCCGACTTTTCGATCCGCTCGGCATCGACAACCCGCAGTGGCACCGGTGCCCGCGCGGCTGGATCGTCGCTGGCAGCGGCCTCGAGCTCCGCACCGAGGAACTCGCGCGGATCGCCCGTGTGCTGCGCGACGGCGGCCTGTGGTACGGCGAGCGGATCGTGAGCGCAGAGTGGGCGGAGGCCATGCACTCGGACGTCGTCGACACCGGAGGCGAGGGCGACTTCGTGCGCTACGGCCTCGCAACGTGGGCAGGCCCCGGCGACGGATGGCGCCTCGACGGGCTCTACGGCCAGTACGTCTACATCGCGACCGACCTCGACGCGGCGGTGACGATCACCGCGCACGAGGAGCAGCGATCGCACCGGCTGGTGGAGATCGCGGCGGAGGCGCTGCGGGGATGAGCTCGCCGTGCACGCGGATCAGCCCCACCTGACCGCGCGCAGCACTGCACGTCCCCGCGTCGATGATCTTCCGGCAACCGGAATATCCGCGGCGCGGCAGCATAATTGTCAAAAGGACTCGGGCAGAGGAGGGCCGTCATGGCGCGTGAGCGGCACGCCGGTCTTTCGGCCGTCCTCGATGCGATCCGCCTCGACGACGGCGTGACGCAGACGACGCTCACCGACCGGGTCGGGTTGGGGCGGAGCGTCGTCGCGGAACGGGTGACCCAGCTGCAGCAAGCCGGACTCATCCTCAGTGGAGAACGCGGACCCTCGACGGGCGGACGGGCACCGCGCAAGCTGTCGCTGAACCCCGACGCCGGCTTCGTGCTCGGCGTCGACATCGAGACCACGGAGCTGGTCGTCGGGGCCGCGAACATCGCCGGCGTGATACTCAGCTCCCGCCGCGAATCGATTGATGCTCGCCACGGTCCCGACGAGATCATGTCGACGGTGGCGACGTTGGCCAAGGCCGTCATCGACGAGAACGCGGGCGCGGGCAATCTGCTCGGCGCCGGCGTCGGCATCCCTGGACCGGTCGATTTCGATGCCGGGGCGCCGCTCGAGGAGCCCCTGCTCCCCGGGTGGGCGGGATACCCCGTGCGGGACACGCTCTCCCGGCTCTGGCCCGTGCCCGTCTGGGTCGATGGGCGGGCGAATCTGCTCGCGCTCGTCGAGGTCGTCGCGAACCCTCGCGCCGCACGTGCGGAGAACCTGCTGTACTTCGGCGGCGGATCCAGCACGGCGGCCGCGCTGATCACCGGCGGTCGACTCTATCGCGGAGCACACGGACGCGCGGGGTCGGTCGGCCACATCGCGGTTCCTGAGGCGGGCATGATGTCGTGCGTCTGCGGAAGGGTGGGCTGCCTGGACGCGGTCGCGAGTCGCTGGGCGATCGCACGGGACGGCCTTCTGCTGGCACGGACCGGACGCAGCACGGCTCTCGCTCGCACCCTCGCCGAGACAGGGGCGGTGGAGCCGTACGACATCACGCTCGCGGCCGATCAGGGCGATGTCGCCGCTCTCAGGCTCATCGAGCGATCGGTCGGCGTCCTCGGGCGCGCACTCGCCAATCTCGTCAGCTTCTCCGCTCCCGACATGCTGGTGATCGGTGGCGGCGTGGCACGTGCGCGGGACTACGCACTCGATCCGGTGCTCGCCGCTTTCCACGAGCGTCTCCCGTCCGAGGTCACTGAGGATCTGATCATCGAATTCTCGGTGCTCGACGACCTCGTCAGCGGAATGCTGGGAGCCACGCAGCTGGCCATCGGCGAGCTGTTCAACAAGACGAACGTCGCGCGGCTTCTCGCCTCAGCGGCCGCGGGGCGCGCAGACGGCACGCCGCCTGCGCGCTGAGGTGATCACGTTCGGCGAGGTCCGAACGATCCCCTTCTTTCTCCGTGCCAGCGCATCGGCGATCGTTCGATCGTGGGCATCAGCGCCCCTTTCGGATGCGGCCATCGATCCCATCGATAGTCCTCATAGCGAGAACTGACTTTTCTTATTCCGGTTCCCGGATTATGTTCGTCCACACGAGAGCCGGATTCATCGCCGCTCTCGCCGACCGGCACCACCACCGGTCAGGAGGCCTGCCTCCACCGGACCGGCTCAAAGCTGATCGGTCGCGGAGCCGTACGACTTTCAACGAGGAGAATCATGCGCAAAGGAGTTGTCGCCGCAGTCATCGCGGCGTGTGCTCTCATCCTGTCCGCCTGCTCCGGCGGTTCCGCGCCGAACGCCCAAAGCGGCGGGGAGCTGCGACTGGGGGCGGTCTCGCCGATCGCGTCCTTCGTCCCCGGCAGTTTCGACGCCGGCCCAGGACTGACCTTCGTGCAGCCGGTATACGACACGCTGCTGCGCGACGACAACGACGGGGTGCCGCAGGCGAGCATCGCGACCGACTGGAGCTACGACGACTCGCAGACCAAGCTGAGCCTCACGCTGCGCGACGACGTCAACTTCACCGACGGCACCAAGCTCGACGCCGACGCGGTCAAGGCGAACCTCGAAGCCGCCAAGGCAGGAACGGGTGAGACCGGCGGTCAGCTGAGGTTCGTCGACTCGGTCACCGCGGTCGACGCCACCCACGTCGAGATCTCGCTGTCGGCACCCGATCCCGCGCTGCTGTCCAACCTGGGCGCCGGTGCGGGCGCGCTCGCGAGCCCGAAGGCGCTCGGTACTCCTGGACTCGCGACCGACCCGGTCGGCTCCGGCCCGTACACCTTCGACGCCGCGGCGTCGCAGATCGGCGTCACGTACGTCTATCAGCGCAACGCCGATTACTGGAACAAGCAGGACTTCCCGTACGACAAGATCACCATCACGGTGTTCAACGACGCGAACGCCATCGTGAACGCGCTGAAGTCGGGCCAGATCGACTTCGCCGGCATCTCCGACCAGATCGGCCAGACGCTCGCGTCCGATGGGCTCAAGGTCGAGTCCTTCCCGGCCTACACCGCGACGGGCCTGTTCCTCTTCGATCGCGGCGGCTCGATCGTGCCTGCCCTCGCCGATGTGCGTGTGCGTCAGGCGATCAACTACGCGCTGGATCGTCAGACGATCTTCCAGCAGGTCTTCAACGGCGTGGGCACGGTGACCGACCAGTCCTTCAGTACCGAGAGCGCGGCTTTCGACCCGTCGTTCGAGACCTACGGCTTCGATCTCGAGAAGGCCAAATCCCTCATGGCGGATGCCGGCTACACCAACGGCTTCGACCTGCCGATGCCCGACCTCTCACCGATCGACCCGAAGCGACAGGCGGCGGTTACCGAGGCTCTCGCGTCGATCAACATCACCGCGCAGTACCAGCCGGTCAACGGTGAGACGTTCATCTCCGACCTGCTGTCGGGCAAGTACCCGGCGGCGGTGTTCAACCTGAACAGCTACCAGCCCTGGTCGTTCGCTCAGCTCGCGCTCATGCCCGACTCGCTGTGGAATCCCTTCCACAACTCGGACCCGACGATCGTCGGCCTGGTCGACAAGGCGCAGACCCAGAGCGGGGCGGACGCCGACGCGACGTTCAAGGAGCTGAACAAGTACGTCGTCGACCAGGCATGGTTCGCCACGATCGTGCAGCCGAACAGCATCTTCGGGGCGTCGACGAAGATCGACGTCGAGCCGCGCAAGTACTCGACGTGGCCGCCGATCTGGAACTTCACGCCCGCGTCCTGACGCTGCAGGAGGGGGCGCCCGATACCGGGCGCCCCCTTCCGATCTCACATAGGAGTTCCCGTGTTCCTCTTCATTCTCCGCCGCCTCGGCGGAGGACTGCTCCTTCTCTTCGTCATCCTCACGGTGACGTTCTTTCTGCTGAACTCGGTCGGAAACGACCCTGCCCGGCAGATCCTCGGCCCGACCGCCAGTGCCGAAGTCGTCGAGGCCAAGCGAGTCGAGCTCGGCCTCAACCTCCCCCTCGTGGTGCAGTACCTCAATTGGCTCCGCGCCGCCGTCACCGGCGACCTCGGATCATCGTGGTACTCCAGTCAGCCGGTCACCGCCCTGCTCGGCTATGCCGTGCCGCCGACGCTGTCCATGGTGATCGCGGCCATTCTGCTGTCCACCCTGATCGGCACGGCCGTGGGCATGCTCGCCGCCACGCGCCGCGGAGCGCTCGATCGGGGTCTGCAGATCTTCGCCACCCTCATTCAGTCGGTACCCGCGTTCCTCGTGGCGATCGTGCTGGCTGTCGTCTTCGCCGTGCAGCTGCGTCTGGTGCCGCCCACCGGGTACACCTCATTCCTCTCCTCGCCCGCCGGATGGTTCGCCTCGATCGTGCTCCCCGTGATCGCCCTCGCGGTGGCTTCGATCGCCACGATCGCCCTTCAGGTGCGAGGGTCGACGATCGACGTGCTCCGTCAGGACTACGTGCGCACCCTGCGCAGCCGCGGTCTGCCCACGCGCAGCGTCCTGCTGCGCCACACTCTGCGCAATGCCGCAGGGCCGGCACTGACCACGGTCTCGCTGAGCTTCATCATCGCCATATCGGGATCCGTGATCGTCGAGAAGGTGTTCAACATCCCCGGGATCGGCACGCAGGCGAACACGTCGGCGTCGAAGGGCGATCTGCCCGTCGTCATGGGCGTCGTCGCCGTCACGGTCGTGCTCGTCGTGGTCGTGAACCTCCTCGTCGATCTCGCACAGGGATGGATCAACCCGAAGGTGAGGGTGGCATGACCGCCAATCTCGTGCCCGGCGCCGCGAACGCGCTCTCGCTCGACGACGACACCGAGCCCCGCCCCGGCGTGATTCGCCGCCTGCTCCGCGACCCCGCCGCGGTCGTCTCGCTCGCCTACGTCGTCGTGCTGATCGTGCTCGCCGTGCTCGCACCGGTCATCTCGCCGCAGGATCCGACGACCAGCAACCTCGCCGACGTGCTCGCCCCGCCGTTCTCCCCGGGCCATCCGCTGGGCGCCGACGGCGTCGGGCGCGACGTGTTCGCCAATCTCCTCTACGGCGCTCAGACCAGCGTGCAGAGCGCACTGATCGTCGTCGCGGTGAGTCTCCTCGTCGGCGTGCCCACGGGACTACTCGCGGGATACCGGCGGGGCTGGGTCGACGCGGTCGCGTCGTGGCTGAGTGGCGCGGTGCTGTCACTGCCGGCGATCGTCGTGCTGCTCGTCGTACTCGCCCGGGTGGGCCGCAGTTCTGCGCTGGCGCTCGCCGTGTTCGGCGTGCTGATCTCGCCCACGGTGTTCCTCCTCATCCGCAGCTCGGTGCGCGCCGTGCGCGAAGAGCTCTACGTCGACGCCGCCAAGGTGTCGGGACTCACCGATGTCCGCATCATGCGCCGGCACATCCTGCCCGTCGTCATCAAGCCCACGATCATCTACGCGGCCCTGCTCTCCGGCGCCGGCATCGGCATCGAGGCCGGTATCGCCTTCCTCGGGCTGGGCTCGGCCGATCGGGCCAGCTGGGGCCTGATGCTCGCGGATGCGACGCAGAACGTCTACACCGCGCCCTGGCTGTTCATCTGGCCGACCATCGCACTCGTGCTCACCGTCATCGCCTTCACACTGATCGGCAACGGTCTGCGCGACGCGCTGAGCGGCGACAGCGACTCCGACGCGCGTCGCCGTTCGCGGCGCCAGCGCGCCGCGGCCGCCGCGACACCGACGCCGCAGGTCGCTGCGGCACCGTCATCCGCGACTTCACCGGCGTCCGAGGACGATCCGCGCGCGCTGCTGACCGTCGAGGGCCTGCGGGTGTCGTACCCGCGGCCGGACGGTTCCGAGGTCACCGTCGTCGATGGGGTGTCGCTGCGGGTCGAGCGGGGCACCGTGCTCGGGCTCGTGGGCGAGTCGGGTTCGGGCAAATCCCAGAGCGCTTTCTCGGTACTCGGGCTGCTGCCCGGCGAAGCCCGGATGAGCGCCGACCGGTTGAGCTTCGACGGTGTCGATCTCCTCTCGCTCTCACGCAAAGACCTCAACGCTCTGCGCGGCTCGGGCATCGGCTACATCCCGCAGGAGCCGATGAGCAACCTGGATCCGTCGTTCCGCATCGGGTTCCAGCTCGTCGAGCCCATGAGACACCACCTGGGCCTGTCGACCCGCGCGGCGAAGGCCGAGGCGCTGAGTCTGCTCGCCCGGGTCGGCATCCCCGATCCGGAGCGGACCTTCCGCTCCTACCCGCACGAGGTGTCGGGCGGAATGGCGCAGCGCGTGCTCATCGCGGGTGCGGTGTCCTGCAACCCCCGGCTGCTCATCGCCGACGAGCCGACCACGGCACTGGACGTCACCGTCCAGGCCGACGTGCTCGAGCTGCTGCGCAGTCTCCAGGCCGAGCGCGAGATGGGCGTCGTGCTCGTCACCCACAACCTCGGCGTCGTCGCGGACATCTGCGACCGCGTCGCCGTCATGCGCTCCGGCCAGATCGTCGAGGTGGCCGACGTGGACGATCTGTTCGAGCACCCGCAGCACGAGTACACCCGGATGCTGCTGAACGCGGCCGAGACCGGATCGCCCGCGGGAGACATCGGCGACATCACCGACGCCGCCGCAACGCCGACGCGCGAGGAGACGCACTGATGGTCACGGACGACGCCACGCGCGAGCCGCTGCTGGACGTGAAGAACCTGGTGGTGGAGTACCCCGGCCGGCTGCGCCGGGGCGGGTTCCGCGCCCTGCACGGGGTCAGCCTGCAGATCGAGGCCGGGAAGACGCTCGGTCTCGTCGGCGAGTCGGGGTCGGGAAAGACCACGATCGGCCGCGCGATCCTCGGGCTCGCGCCGGTGACCGAGGGCGACATCCGCTTCCACGGCCGCTCGATCGCCCGGCTGTCCGGGCGTCGGCGCCGCGCGCTGAGCAGCGACATCCAGGTGGTGTTCCAGGATCCGTACACCTCGCTGAACCCGGCGATGACGGTGGCCGACATCCTCACCGAGCCGCTCCTGGCGTCGGGCACGTCGCGCCGCGACGCCAACGAGCGTGTGCGCGGCCTGCTCGAGCAGGTGCACCTGCCCGCCAACTCCGGGCGCCGCTACGCCCGGGAGTTCTCCGGCGGGCAGCGCCAGCGCATCGCGATCGCGCGCGCACTGTGTCGTGAGCCGCGTCTGATCGTGTGCGATGAGCCCGTCAGTGCGCTCGACCAGTCCACCCAGGCGCGCGTGCTCGACCTGCTGGAGGAGATCCAGCAGCGCCTCGGCGTGGCGATGCTCTTCGTGACGCACGACCTCGATGTGGTCCGACACGTCAGCCACACCGTTGCGGTGATGCGACAGGGCCGGATTGTCGAGTCCGGGGCCACCTCACAGGTGATCTCAGACCCGGCTCACCCCTACACCCGTGCACTGCTGCTGGCCGCGCCCATCGCCGACCCGAAGCTGCAGCGGATCCGCCGGCAGGAGCGACGCGCGTTCCTGAGCGAGCAGACCGAATCCATCACCGCCGTCCGCTGAGGCAGCACGGCCGACCCACCCCGACTCCCGCGGAGAATTCATGACACTCTCGCCCACTGAGCTGACCGCTCCGAGCATGCGCGACGGCTTCGTCCCGCCCTACTACCCTCCGTCGGTGCGCGCCGCGCGCCCGCGCGGGGCGCGCACGTACGCGGGCATCACGTACGCCGCGCCGGTCGGATACCGCAACCTCCAGCTCGACCTGCACGTGCCCGACGACGCGTCGGCCGAGTCGCCGGCACCGGTCGTGGTGTGGATCCACGGTGGCGCCTGGATGTTCGGCGGCCGCGAGCTGCTTCCGCCGAACTGGCCGCTGGGGTCCGTCGATCAACTGCTCATCGACGCCGGCATCGCCGTGGCGACGATCGACTACCGCCACGCCCGCGAGGCGGCGTTCCCCGCGCAGCTGCACGACGCGAAGGCGGCGATCCGTTACCTCCGTGCGTTCGCCGACGAGCTCGGCCTCGACGCGGGGCGGGTGGGGGTCTGGGGCGAGTCCGCCGGCGGACATCTGGCGGCGCTGTGCGCCCTCGTCGGCGGTGATCCGCGACTGGAGGGCTCCATCGGCGTGGCCGACGGCGACAGTTCCGTGGCAGCGGCGGTCTGCTTCTACCCGGTCACCGATGTAGACACGATGCCCGCCGAGGACCACCTGCCGGAGGCGGTCACCGCAGCCATGCTCGCGCAGTTCGGCGAGGTCCTGCCCCCGCCCACCGACGAGCTGCTCGACGGATCGCCCTACACCCGCGACGAGGGCCGCCGCATCGTTTCGCCGGTGCAGCACGCGCGCGCGGACGCTCCGCCGTTCCTCTTCGTGCACGGCGAGCTCGACCGCGGCGTCCCGCCGTCGCAGAGCCGGGAGCTGGCCGACGCGCTGACGGCCGCCGGCTCGTCCGCCGAGGTCGTGATCGTTCCCGGAGCCGAGCATGTGTTCGACGGCGTGGATCCGATGCCGCAGCTCGAGCGGGCGGTGCGCTTCCTCGCCGACACGCTGCGGCGCGAAGCCGTCGCCTCGTGACCGACGCAGCCGAGACCGAGTCGCCGGCCGCGATGAACGCCGACGACGTCCTCGATGTCGAGCAGCGCAAGTACGTGTACGAGCAGGCGTACGCCCTGCACCGGCACACCGACATCCCCGCGCTGTTCAGCGAGCACGACCCGTTGTTCGACGTCGCCGGCGATGTCGTCACGGGCTTCGACGCCATCCGTCAGAAATTCACTGACCTCGCCAAGGTCTCGCCCCGGGAGGACTCCTTCCACACCGGCTGGCAGATCTGCACCCCGCTCATCGACATCGACGCGGACGGCGCGCACGGACGCGTCATCGCGCCCACTTTCGGCTACCTGGTGCTCAACTTCTCGCCCGAGATGTTCTCGCCGCCGTACACGGTGCGCGCGGCGTTCGAGCTGTGGGACGACCGCGTCGTGAAGGAGGCCGGCGGCTGGCGCATCAGCGAGCTGCACGCGCGCTTCCTGCTCTCCCACCCGATCTGGAGCTGGGACGCCGCGCACGACGACTCCTCGGCGACGCGGCACGAGATGCGCCTGATCCAGCACCCCTTCTTCGACGACGGGAGCGTGAGCGCGTGAAGGCCAGCGTCTACTACGGGGTGCAGTTCGCGCAGAGTCGGATGCTGCTGGCCTCGCAGGCCGGGGCGCGCTCCGAGCTGCCCCGGCTGCTGGCGCCCGGCGCCGACGTGAGCATCAACGGCGCCGAGCCCGCGGAGGGCTGGGCCACGCATCTCCCGGCCACGCAGTACATCGAGCCGGCCGACGAGGACGGGATCGTCCGCGCGTCGTGGACCACCCTCGGGGCGGAGCTCACCGGGGACGAGCCGACCGGCGGCATCCGCTACGTCGTCGGCAGGTATGACAACCTCTTCACCCGACATGACGGGGTGTGGAAGTTCGCACGCCTGCGCTGGCGACCGTTGGCGCGCACCATCCCCTGGCCGCAGCATCCGGATGCGGTGCTCGAGCGTCACCGTGCCGATCCGTCGGCCTGGGCGCAGCTGCCTCCGGCGCTGGGCGCGGTCTCGGATGCCGGCGTCTCGCCACGCACGCTCATCACGCTCGAGCTGCGCAACACCGTGATGGGCATCTGCCACCGCTACAACCAGAGCGGGGTGCCGGCGCTCGAGGACCCCCGTGTCAGCCCCGCCGCTGCACGCTCGGCACGCGAGATGCTCGCTGCCGACGGCACGGGTCGCGGCTTCGTGCTGGCCACCTCACCGGTGGTCGGCATCGCCGCCGACGCTCTGTCGGCGCGGGTCTTCGTCAGCGCGACGTTCCTCGCGCCCCGGGGCGCCGATCGCATCGAGCACCGTCGAGGAAGCCTGCTCGTGAGCTTCACGCGCGCGACGGCGTCGGGTCCGTGGATCATCGCCGCCTGGGACTGGTACCGCTACGCAACGCTGCAACCGTGGACGCTCGACGACGTGTCGGACTTCCGGGAGAGGAACGACGATGAGTGACCGACGGATCGAGGACCTCCTCGCCCGGATGACGTGGGCGGAGAAGCTCGGACAGCTGCAGATCACGTACCATCCCGACCCGGCGCGCACCCGCGCGCTGATCTCGGCCGGAATGGGCTCCATCTTCTGGCAGGGCGATGCCGAAGCCACCAACGCCATGCAACGCCACGCCGTCGAGAACACGCGGCTCGGCATCCCGCTGCTGGTGGGCCTGGACGTCATCCACGGCCAGCGCACGATCTTCCCCACGCCGCTGGCGCTGGCCGCGAGCTTCGAGCCGCGGCACGCCGAGCAGGTGGCGAGCGTGTCGGGCCGGGAGGCGGCATCCGGGGGCGTGAACTGGACCTTCTCCCCCATGATCGACGTCTCGCGCGACCCCCGCTGGGGGCGCATCGTCGAGGGCTTCGGCGAAGACGTGCTGCTGAACAGCTGCTTCGGTGCGGCGATGGTGCGCGGCTACCAGGGCGACGACCTGTCCGCGGCCGACGCCATCGCGGCGACCGCGAAGCACTTCGTCGGGTACGGCCAGCCCGAGGGCGGCCGCGACTACAACACGGCTGACATGTCGGAGTACCGCTTGCGCAACGTCTACCTGCCTCCGTTCCAGGCCGTGGTCGAGGCCGGCGCCGCCAGCGTCATGGCCTCGTTCAACACGATCGACGGCCTGCCCGTGCACGCGAACCGGCGCCTGCTGACCGGCGTGCTGCGCGAGGAATGGGGCTTCGACGGCGTGACCGTGGGCGACGCGGACGGTGTCATGAACCTCATCCCCCACGGCATCGCGGCGAATGCGGCCGACGCGCTGAAGCTGGCGTTCGCCGCCGGCCTGAACGTGGAGATGGGCGGCAACGTCGTCGCCGACGGCGTGCCGACGCTGAGCGAGGCGGAGCTGTCACCAGTTGTGGTGGACGCGGCCGTGCGCCGCGTGCTGGCGCTCAAGACCGCCCTCGGCCTGTTCGAGCGACCGTACGTGGTCGCGGAGCGCGAGATCGTGGCGGCGACGCCGGAGCACCGCGACATCGCCCGACGCATGGCCCCCGACACGATGGTGCTGCTCAAGAACGACGGCGACCTGCTACCCCTCGCCGACCGCGAGCGCATCCTCGTCACGGGACCGTACGCCGAGAGCACCGACCACCTCGGTGCCTGGGTGCAGGCGTTCGCGACCCCGGCCGGCCGCATCGTCGACGCGCTGCGCGAGCGCCTTCCCGGCACCGACGTCGTGGTCAGCGCGGGCGCGTCGTTCCTGGGCACCGACGAGGCGGCACTGCGCGCGGCGGCTGCCTCGCAGGCTGCGGAGATCGGCTTCGCGATCGTGTTCGCCGGCGAGCCCAGCAACATCTCGGGTGAGGCGGCGTCGCGCAGCGACCTGCGCCTGCCCGGCGAGCAGGAGGCGCTCATCCACGCCATCGCCGACACCGGCGTGCCCTTCGTCGTCGTGCTCGAAAGCGGCCGCCCGCTCGTGGTGAGCGACTGGTTCGACCGTGCTCCCGCCGTGCTGCAGGCATGGCACCTCGGCACCGAGGCGCCGGCCGCCATCGTGTCGGCGTTGATGGGCGAGACGGCACCGTCGGGCAAGCTGCCCGCCTCGTTCCCGCGCAGCAGCGGTCAGGTGCCGACCCACTACAGCCACGACAACACCGGGCGCCCCGCGACCACGGGCGGCAGCATGGCGCCCACCACGTGGGACCCGGCGCTGCACGGCCCGAACAACGTCGACGACAAGTACGCGTCGAAATACCTCGACCTCGACCTGGGACCACTGCTGCCCTTCGGACACGGCCTGACCTACACACGTTTCGAGTACTCCGGCGCTCGACTCCGCGAGGGGGATGTCGCACTCAACGCCCTGCGGGACGGCGCGACGTTCGGCCTCGAGATAACCCTGACCAATGTCGGCGACCGCGCGGGGGACGAAGTCGTTCAGCTGTATACCCACGACGTCGTCGCCCATCGCGTGCAGCCGGTCAGAGTGCTGCGGCGCTTCACCCGCGTTCACCTGGAGGCCGGGGAATCGCGGGCGGTGTCGTTCGAGCTTGGTTTCGATGACCTTGCGTTCTGGTCGGAGTCGCACTCCGTACCGGGCTTCGACGTCGAACCAGGCGCTTTCGAGGTCTTCATCGGTGGATCGTCGGAGGCGCCGCTCGCCGCCCGGATCACCGTTGGCGCACCACAGCACGCTCTGTCCAGGGAGCCGATCGCCCATCGGTACGCGCGCTCGACTCAGGCGTCCACCACCGGCGTCGCGTCCTGAGGGGACGACGATCCGAGCTGCGAGCATGACCGGCCGTGGCGACACGCCATCTCGCGAGGGCCTCGGATGACCCGTGCGGACCAAGACAGAAGCCCCGCGATCCCTGTGAGGACAAGGATCGCGGGGCTTCGACGCTGGCGGTGACGGTGGGATTTGAACCCACGGTAGGGGGTTACCCTACACAACTTTTCGAGAGTTGCACCTTCGGCCGCTCGGACACGTCACCGCCGACCAGCTTACGACACTCGGCGGGATGCCGCGAATCCGCGCGGCACCGGGAGCTCGGCCATGCTCGGCGGGATGACGGATGCCGAGCAGGCGGCGGCGCGGATCGCACTGCGATCGATGGTGCAGGCACTTCGCGAAGGATGACGCGGGAGGCGGATTGGTAACAATC